>CAJXMF010000027.1 GCA_913056195.1 uncultured Methylococcaceae bacterium
AAGCCTGATAAATCAACAGCCTATGCTCACAGAAGAATTTACGCTGAGTAGTTACGAAATACCCCCCCTGGATTCGTATAATCAACATACCATCTTACCCACTCTATATATTTTTCAGTGTACTCCCGAAGAAAGTTTGCAGCAACGATTTATAACCTTCCCATATCGTTCATAATCACGAAGCTTTCCCCTCAGGAATATTAACAATATGCGAATTTTCGCCGCCTATATCAGTGTCATTTTGCTTTGGGCCACTACCCCTCTCGCCATGAAGTAATGGTAGGTCCAATTAGCACAGGAGGCTGTGAAAGTATTCCGAAATCAGGCAATATTTACAACTTCGCGAACGAATAATCAACAACTTACGTCGTGTTTTTTGCTATTTCCAGTAGTTTTTTAAAATACTTTCACAGCCTCGCAGAGTAATCGGACGCATGTTAAGGAACCCTTTAAACATAAATCTAAATCTCCCGAACCGCGCGTATTCCCATGGCAAAGTCCATAACACGCTGTAACCCCTGCCAGAGTGATTTAGCGCCAGGCCCACCATCGCTTTTTCGTCCCAAGAATCCGCCAAAACTCGCAATCAATCGAATAGTCTCATTGAGTTTGGGAGATTCTGATGGCAACGGTTTACGGGCAAGCAAGCAAGCGAGCGGCTTGCCATTCTCCTCGTTCAAACGCCACTTCATAATCCATCTCGGTACATTCCCGCCCCAGTCGCATCAAGCGCGTAGGTCCGATTAGCGGTAGCGTAATCGGACCAACCTTGCTTCAGCTATATACCTTTTTATGCTACCAAAACACCCGTAATTCACGTTTAATTTGCTCAAATTCATAGAGATAGGGCTTGGCGACATCATGATTGGCGGCGACGACGATAAGGTCGTGGGAAAATATCGAGGTGTTGTACCAGTTAAAACTGCCATCGATCACAATATGCTCATCAATAATGCAATATTTAGAATGTATCGGCGAATACGGCACGGGATGATCATCTTGTCCATAGACCAGGCCAATCGGTATATTGACCTGCTTCAAGCGTTGTATGGCCGGCAACAATGGACGCTTTAATTCTTCATCCATACTGCGCTCTACCCCGATTTTACCTTCTCGCGCCAAATGGCCGTTCAGCAACAGCTCGACATGAACACCGCGGTGCCAAGCTGCAATCAAGGCGTCGATAACGCTGTCATGATGATCGCCGTGTAATTCACCGATCAGAAACAGACAAATACGGATTTGATATTTGGCACGGTGAATCTCGGCCAGAATAGCCTGGTGCGGTCGGTAAGCCTGGCCATTGAGCACACTATGCCGCCCGAAGGTGTAGAGTAAATTGAAATGGCTCAGCGGGTCGATACCGTATTTTTGAATCACCCCACCCCGCTGACTTTGAAAAATATTGTCCAGCAAACGACATACACCTTCAGAATGAAACGTCATGCCCGATTCCCAATTCGCCCACCAGCGATCGAAGGTAATATTGAATGAACCCATGATGCAATCCTGGTCATTAAAAATAATGAATTTGGTATGCATATCCGGCTCGACTTCGATCAAATGATGCTTCGGTGTGCAGAACACCCCCAACAACTCGACCCGTGATTGTTTCAAGCGGGCATAGGTGGCGCTGTTGGTCATGGTCATCTTGCGCCAATCGACGATACATTGCACAAAAACGCCCTGCTCGCTGGCGTGAATCAGATGATCGATAAAGTCATTGTCGTCAATACAATCGACACTGACCTTGATGGTGCAAAACCTGTCGGGCCGCTGGTGTTTGGCGTGGATGGTCTTGTCAATATGGTCATGAATAAAACGCTTGGGATGATAAGGATGATAAGGCAAACCTTTGGTAAATTTAGGCACCAGATGCAGGGACTCAAAATGCCGGTTATACCAGTCCACATCGCTTTGTAACTGCCCGGCATTGACTTCATAGCTTCGGTAATGATTGGGCGTGGCCCATTCCGCATTGATATGCCGCTGTTGAGGATAGGCATCGTGTAACTGATACCAATCCATGTAAATGTATTCTTTTTCCGAAGCGATCGAATGTTCACCAATATGCACGATAAAGGCGATTTTGATGCAATTGATCCAGCCGAAATGCGTTGAATGGGGATACACATAAAAATCACGCGTGCTGCGCTTATGCCGATCCCATTCCACGGCATAGGGGTCGGTATCAACGATATAGGTTTCACAGACCCCCTGATCCCGATACACTTTCAGAATAACTTTCAGGTTACAGGATACGCCATGAAACATATCGAACTCTATCTTTCCCCAACGAATATCAAACGTATCCTTGAAATCATTGATACGCTGGAAATAGCCGCCAAGCTGACCAAAAACGGGACGGGCATAGTGTTCAGCTGTTTGCATCGTTAATCCTCTTTCCTGGCTTTATTTTTATATTGTGCTACCCCACGCCTGAATGCCGAAGCCGGTTGAATATTCGGCTCGAAGCGAAATAAATAGCCGACATGATCCGACACCCGACCATAGTCATGTTCGGTAAACAGGGTGGTGGCCGATGTGCATTTAAGGTCATGACCACGATTGGCAAATACAAAATCGATTCGATAATCATTGCTTAAGTAGTCCCCCCAATGTGCATCATCAACCCGAAAACGCTGAGCCGACAACCCCTGCTGATTGGCTTGTAAATACTGGTCTTCATAACCATAATGTTGCACCACCAGCCGATAACCTTCAGAGCCGGCCGCCACATTGAAATCTCCACCGAGCAAATTTGCCTTCATCTCTTTTGAACGCGTCTGGCTGGCCCATTCATGCAATCGCCCGAATTGTGCAGAAAAACCGTTTTCCCACCAACTCAAGTGGACGGAGAACACCTGAATCAAGCCCATATAGGGAACTTTAAGCGATGCCTTCACCGCTTTTCGCGCATGAATGTTGTACGGATCCTGTGATTCGGAGACATAGCGCCCTTCCGGTTCGATCAGCGGATAGCGGCTTAACAGCGCAACACCTTCTCGATATCGATCGAAGCCCAGATGCGACCAGTCGTAAAACAAATGCAGCGGTGACTTCAATCGCTGATTGATGATATTAGCCGCATTCGATGACCAATCACCCTGCCCATCATTCCAGTTTTCAGCCGCTTCCTGAAAACATACGACATCGATCTGCTGCTCATCAATCGCCCGCGCGATAGTAGAAAACTTTTCGTCCTGCTGTGACTCCTGATAACAATGCAAATTGAGAACCAACAACGACAACGGCTTGTGACTGATAACATAATTCTGCCCCGCATTGTTATCCCAGACGGTTTCCGCCCTACCCTGGCAGGCAATGCTGTACTGCAGCCGAAAATGACGTCCGATCCGTAACCGGGTCGTCCATACCTGGACGCCGTATTGATTAGGGTTACGTGCATTGCTGCGGCATAGTTTATCCCAATACAACACAGCGCTATGTGCATCGGTTTTTCTGAGACTTTGCCAATCATCCACGCTCCAGTGAACGTGGACCTGCTGTGGCTGCAATGCGGTATTGACCAGCACCCTCAATTCCAGGCTTTTCTGGCCGGGCTGTAACCGATTCTGACTGACAATATGGGCAATTTTACGTTCATGACCGAGCAGAAAACCTGAATCGGCGTCACTGTGATAATTCAAACCATCGCGGTTATCCCAATATTCCCGTCCCTCACATCGCAACCTGAGGCCAAACTGAATATTCCCCGGCAAGGGTGTCGTCTCCGTGGCAGAAAACAGCATTTGTGCCTGCCAACACTCAAGCCCTGCACGCCACTGATGCTGAAAAGCAGCTGGACAGCTCTGCCATTCCCCCGACTCGCCCGCCCAAATAACATCGACCTGTTTATGAAACCCCAGGTTTTCGACTTCAATATAAAATGTCAGCTGTTGCTGCGGCCGCCGTTTTTTACGACTGATAATATTTTCAACGGCAAGTAATGCAATTTCGCTCATATACGCCTCCTGCGACTGAAGCCGCGGACACAAGTTATTCGTACTGACGAAAGTCCAGCGTTGGAAAAATATCATCCATAATTTCCAATGCCGCGACATAACGCGCATCCAGACGATTCTTCTGCAAGCCATCCATTAAATAATTAAATCGCGCCAGATGATCTTCTAATTGTTTGTTGGCGTATTCGCGCGTGGTACCGGCCGTTAACATAAACGACCAGTCCGAAGCCTGTGCCAATAATAAAGACCGCAATGCCTGATTGACGGCCCGCTCTTGCACATCGCTCAAGTGCACCGCTTTCAAATCCTGGATCAATTTTTCCATATCGTCGGCGGCTTGATGCAAGCACGGATAAATCCAATCATTGCTATCGTTTATCCAATACCGATAGGCGCCTTGATGCCCCCAGCTTGAATCGGCCGGTCGCAGTGTTTGCAAGGTATCGTGCGTCGCCAGATAATCTTCGCCGGACTGCAGCTGTAGCGCATATTTTCCAGACGCGGCCAAACGCAAAACCTGCTCCAGCCATAACGGGCCCTCATACCACCAATGTCCGAACAACTCCGCATCAAAAGGCGCCACCATTATGGGTGCTTGTCCCAGCTGCCGGCTTAACAGGGTAATGTGTTGTTGACGCTGGCGCAAAAAGTCTTCGGCGTGCTGCTGTGCTTTTTGCATCGCCCGTTCTGGATCATACCACTGTTTGGCCTCGGTATTGCCGGTAATACGATGATACTTAAGCCCGATATGGCTTGGAATTCTGTCTTTTGGGAAAAATTTCGCTAAATAACCCGGTGCTAATTCATAGCCCATATCGCGATGAAATTCCCGATAATCGGCATCTCCCGGATAACCTTCATCCGCGCTCCACACCTGCCGCGAACACAATGGGTCGCGTGCAAACGCCGCCACGCCGTTGCCGCAATCCACCGGCGCATAAACCCCCTTCAGTGGTTTTTCATCCGCGCCTTCCAGCGCATGGCTATCGACAAAAAAATACCGAACGCCACATTCTACCAATACCTGTTCAAGTCCGGCATAAAAACCACATTCCGGCAACCAAAAACCCTCAGGCTTGAAACCAAATGCCTGTTGAAACGTATCAAGCCCAATCCGAACCTGATTGCGAACCGCCCACGCATTCTGCCGCAACAAAGGCAAAAAACCATGCGTTGCCGCCGTCGTGATCAGACAGAGCCCACCACTTTGCTGATGATGTTTGAATTGCGCCAGAAGATCACCCGTGCAGGCATGATACTGCTGACTGCATTGTTGTAATTGCTGTCGATAATGCAGCGCGACACACTGAACCTCCGGCTGCCCCAATGTGCGCCTGATCTCGGCCTCGATCAACTGCTGCCGGATCAATAAATAATGCCAATACCGCTGCTGCAATAAATCGCTCTGTAACAAGATTATCAGCGTCGGTGATAACGAAAGTGTTAAACGATACGCAACACCATCCGCCTGCAAACGATCCAACATCGCCAGCAGCGGCAAATAACAGTCGGTTATCGCCTCAAACAACCACGCTTCTTCCAGAAAATCTTCATATTCGGGATGATGCACATAAGGTAAATGCGCATGTAAAACAATATTCAAATCCGCCAACGCCATCGTTATAATCCCTGCCCCGAATGATTGAGGGTCGTCATCGTATCACGGGCTGTCTGCCGCTGTCCGTCCGGGATCTTTGCAAAAGCCGGCCCGACACAGGCAGACTCCAGCCCGGTATGAAACTGATTATCCTCCTCGAACCAGCCAACCGAAACCTGGTAACCCCTGTTTTCAAACGCTGCGGGTAATAGAATGTCCATTTTTTGCGGCAGGGGATCAGCCGCCTGGGGACGAAAAAAAACCGCCACAGACCCCGTTACATCGGTCGAGGACAGTTTGATCACCGGCGTCTTATCCGCACCAGCTTCCGGCAAACGCCAGTACACAGACACATGCTCGACATCGACCGGCATCACAACGCACACGGGTTCTGCAAGATTGACTCGCTGTGCAGCGGGGCGATACTGGCGCCGGATCGATTGACTGACATCGCGTAACATTTGTGCCGAAACGGCCTGCCGGGAACGCTGCATGCGTGGCGCAAAATCGCGCGACACAGCCTGGCTGATGTCAACAATAGCCCCAGCCGTCAATACAAGCCGCTTATCAAATCTGGACTGAAACAGCTTCAACTCCTGTTGTGTTATACGCACTCTGACCTGCGCCCCGTTCAAAAGAGTAGAAACTTTAACGGCTGTTTGGCATTTACGCAAGCGACGCCGCGATGAGGTCTGTGCGAATTCATCGCCACTCCGGTCTTGAGAACAGATATTCAATCCATGTCCAGATACTCATCTTTCAAACTAACATAATGTGCAGCAGAATAGTCCAGAAAGCGCTTTTCTTCGTCGGTTAAGGCCCTCGCCTGCCGTGCCGGCGCACCGATATAAAGATAACCGCTCTCCAAACGCTTACCCGGCGGCACCAGCGCACCGGCACCCAGCATGACATAATCTTCCAATACCGCGCCGTCCAGGATATTAGCGCCAATCCCGATCAGACAAAAGTCGCCCACGGTACAGGCATGCACCACCGCCTTATGGCCAATGGTCACATTGTTGCCAATGCGCAATGGATAGCTTTTGCCATCGGTAAATTCGCTGGCATGGGAAACATGCAAGACGGCACCATCCTGTATATTGGTCTTCTCGCCCACCGTAATTTTTTCGACATCGCCACGCAATGCCGCCATCGGCCAAACTGAGACGTCATCGGCCAAATGAACATCACCAATCACAACAGCGCTATCGTCAATAAATACCCGCTGTCCTGTTTTCGGTTCACAATTTTTAAATGTTCTTATCGTCACATCAAACCTTTTATACTATATTTAAAAAAACCTTTACGGAGCCCATATGGCTATTATAAACAGTATCAAACATCAATTACGATCCGTTATTCACTGGGATAATCCAGATCCAAACCTGATTTTCAGCCAATGGACCGAAAATGGCGATGAAATCAAAAATGCATCGAAGCTTATCGTTGGCCCCGGCCAGGGATGCATTTTTGTGTATGAAGGCCAGGTTAAAGCGATCATTGAAGAAGAATGCTTGCTTGACCTTGAAACGGCAAATATCCCATTCTGGACCACCATCAAAAAATTCATGCAATTTTTTGAGAGTGAACATAAGGTCGGTATTTATTTTTATCGAACAACCAAGTTTCTGGATCAAAAATGGGGCACCACTTCGCCGGTCAAATATGAAGACCCCAAATATCAATTCCCGGTCGGTTTAAAAGCCTATGGCAATTACAGCTACCGGGTCTATGACGCCAGAGACTTTTTCACTCAGGTTGTCGGTGGACAATCGGTATTCCTGGCCGAAGATTTTCGTCGTACCCTGTCGGCTCGAATCATTCATACGATTTCCGATTATCTTGCCGAAAGCCGGTACAGCTATGCCGAAATCGACAGCAAGCGGGAGGAAATTGCCCGTGGCATTTCCATCAAATTATCCATCGCCTTTCGTAAACTCGGTTTTGACATTACCGACTTTCGCATCGAAGGCACAGAATTTGATGAACCGACCCAACAAAGAATTAACCGAATTGCTGATTTAATCGCCGAGTCACACGCCGCTGAAGCCGCCGGTTTAGACTACACTCGCCTGCAACAATTAGAAGCGATGCGCGAAGCCGCCCGCAATGAAGGTGGCGGAGCAGGGCTTGGCATGGGCATGGGCGCCGGTATCGGCCTGGGCCAAAGCATGGCACAATCGCTCAATGACCAGAGTCAACAAACGCCAGTAACTCCGCCGGAGAATGATCCGATGACTAAATTGACACAACTGAAAAAACTGTTTGAAGCCGATTTAATCTCTGAAGATGAATATCGCGCCAAAAAACAGGATATTCTGGATAGCTTATAAATGCGCCGTTGCCATGCCTGCTCTGCACCACTCAATGCCAACAGCAATATTTGTCAATATTGCGGCGTGCGTAATGATATCGATTTGCATGGCAAAATAGATTTTAGCGTGCAAGAAGACATTTCGAATCGTGTGTGTCCACATTGCATGATTCCATTAAAGACGATTAATCTTTATACCGATGGCAGCCTACAAATCGAACGCTGTCAAAAATGCTATGGTCTGTTCTTTGACCCGGGCGAAATAGAGACTGTGCTGAACAACAGCGTTTCTGACGCCAACACCATTCATCGAAACCTGTTAACCACCATCAATCGGGAACGCTCACAACATTGGCAAAAAGTTCGCTATCTGAAATGCCCGGTGTGTCAACAGTTTATGCGCAGGCTCAACTATGGTCACCGTAGCGGCGTCGTGATAGACCAATGTAAAGCGCATGGCATATGGCTGGATAATGGTGAAATCAGCCACCTGATGGAATGGAAAAAAGCCGGTGGCCAGAGACTGCATGAGAAAAAACAGGCCCAAATAAAACGTCAGGGATCACGACCAAAACCAAACCAGGCTTATGATGAAACCTCTGAAGATTTCATTCACACAGATGATGACAATTTACTAGAGACTGTCGCTCGCTTGATCTTCCGACTTCTGCGCTAACTCAGCCAGAAATTTTTCCTTGCGAGCCTTGCGTTGCGCCATATTTTCACGATACTGCTCACGGGTTTTCGCATCTGCGCTCAACCAACCGGTGATTTCATCCAGATGGCGATAACAGCCCAAACAGATATCCTCAGTGTCCAGACAACAATTCCCCACACACGGCGATTCAACGCTATCAAATGTAAATTCGTCAGCCATTTTCTTATTGTTAGTATCTAAGTTAAGTGTACCCGTAGAACTCCCATTTTACCCTAACACCCTGACTATGCCAACTTTTAATACGGACTGACGCGTACAATAACGCCAAACTGCGGATGATCCAGATAATGAATTTCATTCAATTTGAATCGCCGTTTCTCTTTCAGATGATAAATCAAATCACCCTCCGGCTGGTACTCAAAATCGGCAATCAAATGTAATAAATTGCCGCGCTGCACCCTGAAAAAACCATCAATACCGCGTCCTGCATTGTGTATTCTGACCGCCGTTCCCAGTCGATTGGCGCCAATCCGTTGAACCCAGGCCACATGCACTAAGGGCCGGTACTCGGAACTCGCTTGCAAGCGCCGCCAAATCCCGGTCAGGCTTTTTCCGGCGGCAGAATACACGTCTAAGGCCTGCAGCGCCTGTGGCCATTGAATTTGGCTCTGATACTGATCGAACACTTCATTCGTTGCACTCTGTTGCGAAAATACGATCAATTCGATTTTATAGCGGCGCCCTTCAGCGAAACTCTGCCCCGATATCAGGCATAATACACTCAGCAATATGCCATATTTTATCTTTGTCATCAGGCCGCCTCCAGCGCCAATGTGGTTAATAATTCTTGTAAAAATGCCAGCCGTTCTTCCACCGTTTCCAGGGATTTACTAAACTTCAGCTTGTCTGCGCCATCGAAGCTATAAATCTGCTTTTGCGTCTGAATCAGTTCAATCAGCTTGTCGGTGTTAATCTTTGGCTGTTCAGTAAAAATAATGCGCCCTCCAGCCACATGCGCTTCCAGTTTTTTAATGCCCATGTGTTCGGCCTGCTGTTTTAATTCGGTAATGCTGAACAAAACCTTAACCGGCTCGGGCAATAAACCGAAACGGTCGATCATTTCCACCTGCAAAGCACGGAGCTCGTCATAATTGTCAGCATTGGCGATGCGTTTATACAAAACCAGTCGTGCATGAATATCCGGCAGATAATCTTCCGGTATCAGGGCGGCTGCCTGGACATCCACTTCCGGCCCGGTATCCAATGACGTATTCAACGCCGGCTGCTCACCCGATTTAAGGGCATCAATCGCACGTTCCAGCAATTCGGTGTACAAGGTAAAGCCGATTTCCTGGATTTGTCCGCTTTGATCTTCACCCAATAATTCGCCTGCACCACGAATTTCCATATCATGTGACGACAGCATAAACCCTGCGCCCAATTCACCTGAGGCCGCCACCGCTTCCAGCCGTTTTTTTGCATCCTTGCTCATCAGCGTTTGCGGCGGCACGATCAAATAGGCGTATGCGCGGTGGTGCGAGCGACCAACACGTCCCCGTAATTGATGTAATTGCGCCAGCCCCAGCTTGTCGGCACGATTGATGATGATGGTATTGGCGCTGGGAATATCAATGCCACTTTCGATAATGGTGGTGCTGATGAGAAGATTGAAGCGTTGATGATAAAAATCCAGCATAATCTGCTCCAAATCACGCTCCGGCATCTGGCCGTGAGCAATCTGAATACGCGCTTCGGGAACCAGCCGCGCCAACTCTCGTGCCATTTTATCCATGCTTTTCACATCATTATGTAAAAAGAACACCTGTCCACCGCGCTTGATTTCACGCTGACAGGCTTCCTGAATCTGGGCATCCACCCATTCAGAAATAAAGGTTTTGATGACATGTCGATTCGGCGGCGGCGTCGCGATAATGGAAATATCGCGCAATCCTGACATCGCCATATTCAAGGTTCTCGGTATCGGCGTCGCCGTCAGGGTCAGCAAATCCAGCTCATGCCGCAGTTTCTTGAAATACTCTTTCTGACGCACGCCAAAGCGATGCTCCTCATCGATAATCACCAACCCCAGTTGTTTATAGTGAATGTCTTTAGACAATAATTTATGCGTCCCAATGACAATATCGACCTGGCCTTGCGCTAATTCTTCGACAATATTTTTTTGCTGTTTAGCCGTGTTAAAACGCGACAGCACCTCGATTCTGACCGGCCAATCGGCAAAACGGTCACGAAAATTCTGAAAATGCTGTTGTGCCAGCAGTGTCGTCGGCACCAGAACCGCTACCTGTTTACCCGCTTGTACGGCCACAAACGCCGCCCGCATGGCCACTTCGGTTTTCCCAAAACCGACATCGCCGCAGACCACACGATCCATCGGCTTCGTCGAACGCATATCCGCCAGAATAGCGTCGATAGCCGATTGCTGATCGGGCGTCTCCTCAAACGGGAAAGCACCAGCAAAAGCCTGGTATTCAGCATCATCCACATCAAACACATGACCTTCGCGGGCCGCACGCTGGGCGTGAATATCCAACAGTTCTGCAGCCACATCACGCGCTTTCTCTAACGCTCTTTTCTTGGCTTTACTCCACTGATCCGTGCCCAGGCGATGTAACGGAGCGTTTTCGGCACTGACACCACTGTAGCGGCCAATCAGATGCAAGGATGAAACCGGCACATACAGCTTGTCATCATTGGCGTATTTCAAGCTTAGAAATTCGGCTTCAATACCGCCCACAGTCAAGGTCTGCAAGCCCATATAGCGGCCAACGCCATATTCCTGATGAACCACCGGCGAGCCGATAATCAATTCATTCAGGTTATTAAAGACGTTTTCCAGCGTTTTAGCGGCCGACTGACGCCGCCTGCGACGTTGCTGAACCTTACCCCCATTTAACTGGGTTTCGGTAATAATGGCGATACCGGCCTGCGGTAAGCGCAGCCCCTCATCCAGCGATGCCACGACAATCGACAAGGCCGCATCGGTGTGAATAAAATCCTGCCAATCCGCAACTGGCTTAAGTGTGATTTTATAACGCTTTAACTTGTCGATCAGACCTTCCCTGTGGCCTGCCGTTTCAGCGACAAATAAAATTTTGCCCTCAAAACCTTCGGCAAACTGACGCAAATGCTGAGCAGGCTCTTTCAGACGGGTATCAATGGCTAAATCGGGCAAGGCCTGGCAATTAAAATTGATGCCGTTGTCACACTTATGCGTCAGAATCAGTCGATAAAATAGCGTTAACTGCTGCTGCAGTTGTTCGGGATTAAGAAACAGGGTTTCCGGCGGCAACAATGGCCGATGGGCGTCATATTTTCGCTGCTGGTAGCGTTCATCTGCTTCATGCCAAAACGCCTCCGACGCGCCTTGAAAAGCATCGGGCAGGGCCAGTACGGTATCGTCGGGTAAATAATCGAATAACGTTTCGGTTTTATCCACAAATAAGGGCAGATAATATTCGATACCGCCCGGGGCGACCGCCTTGCTGACATCCTGATAAATCGGATTTTTTTCTGACGTTTCGGGAAAGGTCTCCCGAAAAGCGCGCCGAAACTGTTTAATGGCTTCGTCGGTAAATGGGAATTCAAAGGCCGGAAACAGTTCAACCCGGTCAATTTTTTCAATACTGCGCTGCGTTTCCGCATCAAAGCTGCGAATGGTGTCGATGTCATCATCCAACAAATCCAGGCGGTACGGTTGCTTGCTACCCATCGGAAAAATATCGACGACCGACCCACGTATCGCAAATTCACCATGCTGATAAACCTGAGAAACCCGTTGATAGCCTACCGCCTCCAGTTTCAGACGATTTAATTCCAGGTCAAACTGGGCGCCGGATTCCAGCACAAAACTATTCGCCAGCACATGCTCACGCGGCGCCAGCCGATGCATTAAGGTGGAAACTGAAACAACTAGCGCCCCTTGCTTGGTCGCCGGTAACAAGGCAAGCGTCCGCAGGCGTTCGGAAACAATTTCCGGCAACGGCGAAAACACATCATAAGGCAGTGTTTCCCAGTCGGGAAAATGTAAAATCGGAAAGGCCTGACCCAGAAAAAATGCCAGCTCATGCTCTAATCGTAATGCCGTTTGGGTATCAGGCGTCACAATCACAAACAGGCGCTGATTTTGCTGAATCGCCGTTGCCAACGCTAAAGCATCGCCACAGCCTTCAAGCCCGTACCAATAGTTCGCCTGTGTTTTGTTGTCCGGCAGTACCGGAAGCATTAAGGAAGAATCAGCCATAACATCGCAAAAATTTTTAAAAACGGGCCATTATAGCGTTTTATCCTGACTGGACTGAATCTTGCGAAAGGTCAAATTGATACGCGCGGATTTGAGCTTGCGTGTTTTGGGCAATTCATGCCGCCAATGCTGTTGAATACAACCGGCCATTAACAATAAATCGCCGTTTTCCAGATCAATATCCATTTTCGCACCACGATCGACATGTTTAAAACGCAGCGTTCGGCTGGCTCCCAAACTGAGCGACGCAATGACTGGATTCTCACCCAGCTCTTTTTCATCATCGGCATGACACCCCATTGAATCCTGACCATTTCGATATAAATTGGCCATAACGCTGTTAAACGAACACTGACAAGCCGCTTCAAGTTCCTGCTTAAATTGTGTCAGTACCGGCAACCAGGGCGTTGGGCGATGTCTGACGCCTGAATAGCGATAATCAGCGCCCTCATCGCCGTACCAGCACATCAGGCGCGGCACATTGCACCAGCGCCCATAAATAAACAAGCGCTCCTGCTGCCAGTCAATCTGTCTCAATAACTGCTGAAAAAGCTGTTGAGCCCGGCTAGTGCCATAGAATGAGCGATACAGATACAGTTCGCCATCAAACGGTAACAAATTCTTCAAGGTCACAACGCCCGGGCTAAAAATTGACCTTCATTTCCAGATAAAAACTTCGAGTGGGAATGGGTAAATAATTCTTATAGGCTCGAGTCGATGGATTCTTGCCATGACTGTCGAACAGATTGCGCACCGACCCTGTCACATCAATAAATCCCAAGAGCTTTTTGCCATTCAGCGTAACATCAACCGTTTCATAATCCGACAATGGCTTTCGGCTTCCCTGATTATTGATATACTGATGTCCCGTCCAATGCAACTGCGTCTGAAGCTGCCAATTAGGCAGAAAATTCCACGCCACGGCGGAATAAAGCAAATGTTCAGGCTGCCAATTGGCACGGCTCTTGGTTGCTATATTGCGCGTTTGCTGCCAGGCATAATTGCCTCTGAAACGCCAATCCTGAAAAAAACGCCAGTCCCATTCAAGCTCACCACCATAAGCATGGGTGCCAGGCTGATTGACGACCTGATTGATCGTGCCAGTGGAAAACGCGGCAATCGAATCCTTGGTTTCATAATAAAAAATATTGAATGCCGTCCGCAGGTTTTGCACCGGTCGATAATCCAGCGCCAGTTCAGTGGTTTCAATTTTCTCAGGCCTCAGCGCCGCATTACCGATAAACAACTGACTGTTTTTCTGATATTGCTCCAGAAAGCTCGGTGCACGAAATGCCTGCCCATACAGCAACTTTGTGGTCAGCTGCGGGTTAATATCCCAGATCAATGCCGCGCGCGGATTAAACGTACTGCCAAAATCAGAATATTCATCATAACGAATCCCCGCCGTCAACTGCCAGTCGGTTTCGATTTGCCATTCGTCCTGCAATACGAATGACCAGATATCGCGATGGTGATTTGCCAGAAAGGTATTCGGCGTGCCGGTCAGGTCGACCAATGCACCACCGACCGGATTAACGCCAACGCCATAATTTCGTTTTTCCCGGGTGGTCATTTCTTCATAGCGATAACCGGCTCTGAACTGGAACAAATGCCCGGAAAAGCCCTTATATATCGCGGTAAACCCGACACTGGGGATACGATGTGCAATCTCAAGCATCGTTTCCATCCCATTTGGGAATAACGTTGGTGTGCCTAATATATAAAAATCTCCATTCGCGTCCAACGGAACTTTGGCTCCCGCCGGGAAGTTGAAAAAATTTGACTGGTTTGTGGTATCCAAATAACTCAACTTGGCCTTCAGTTCCCAATCTTCGAAAAAATCTTCGCTGGAAAGCTTCAAATCCGATAAATAACTATTGCCATCAATGCGCCCACGGTTATCCAGCGCGCCCCCAGCACCTGCCTTTGTGCCCAACCCCACTTCGGCAAATGCCCAGAAATTAAAATCTACATAGCTACGTTGTGCATTCAGGTGCGCATCCCAGCGCTCCGCTTGAGTCTGCATCGGCCCAGGCGCCAACGAGGCCGCTGTAGAAAACAGCTGATCCATTTTTGTTTGCAGATCTGAAACAATGATGCGGTCTTTATCGGCATTATTATGCGCATACTGCAATGAGGCCGCGATGTTCCAGCCCAGTATTTGCCCGCTCTGTTGCCCCCAGATGCTTTGGCGGTCAGAATCGCCACCGCGCGCACCCAACACCGTCCCATCGATATTCCTGGCTTTTTTGGTAATGATATTGACCACACCGGCAAATGCATCAGCACCATATAAGGCAGAACCCGGCCCGCGAATCACTTCAATTTGCTGTATCGCCTCCACTGGAATTTCCATGCCGGCCATCATGCTGCCTTTGTAAGGCACATTAAAGCGCGTCCCATTCATCATAAACAGTACACGGGATCCCGTTTCATTACTGATGCCACGCATGGAATAGATATAGTCATTGGTAACCGGCTGAATAGAAACATACATGCCGGGCACTGTTTCGAGCACTTCATGCAAGTCGGTTGCGCCCATAGCGTCGATATCATCGGCGGTAATGACCGTAGTCACCGCGGCCGATCGAAACACTGGCGTTGCCGTGCCACTGGCGATAGAAACCGGAATGGAGGCCAATTCCGCCGGTGACAAGGCAAACAGATCTTCCGGCACATCGGAACCTGCGTAAGCGTTTACCATGCCGATAGAAAACATAAAAGTGTTATAGACAAGCTTTTTTGTCAGCTTATTTAAAAATATCATTTATAACTTATCCAATGGCACAGGCTTGGCAATACCATAACCTTGTGCGTAGTCCACTCCGATTTGGTTGAGTTTAGCCAGAATTTCGTCATTTTCAACAAATTCGGCAATTGTTTTCTTGTGCATGACATGGCCGATTGCGTTAATCGATTCGACCATCGCTCGGTCAACCTCATCATGCAAAATATCCTTGACAAACAGACCATCGATTTTCAAATAATCGACAGGCAGGTTTTTCAAGTAGGCAAATGATGACAAACCGCTACCAAAATCATCTAAAGAAAATAAACTACCTTTGTCCCGCAAGGTTTTAATAAACATTCGCGCAGAACCTAAATGACTGATTGCGGCTGTTTCGGTGATTTCAAAGCATATTTTCTGCCGCGGAATCTGCCAGTTTTGAAATTGTTGATCGATAAAATCCAGCATTTTTTCATCCGATAACGACAAGCCGGATAAATTGACTGAACATTGCAATAAATCCGCCAGAAACCGGGGATGCTCAGCCAACCAGCCAAACAAATTCCTGATCACCCACTGATCCAGCGCGACGGCCAGATTATAGCGTTCGACCGCCGGTAAAAAAGCGCCCGGCGGGATGATATTGCCGTTATCATCACAATAGCGAATCAAGGTTTCGAAGTGTTTTCCTTCCTTTCTTCCTGAAATCGGAACAATCAATTGCCCATATAATTTGAACCGATCCTCCTCCAGTCCGCGCTGGATTTTTTCCACCCATTGCATTTCGCCCTGACGGCTGGCCATTTCCTCATCATCTGGCCGAAAGACATGCACCCGGTTACGTCCCCCTTCCTTAGCGGCATAACAGGCAGAATCGGCTTCTTTCAAAAGTTCGACGGAATTACCACTGGTTTTGTTAATCATCGCAATGCCAATACTGACACCAATATTGAAACTGCGATCCTCCCAGCAAAATAAATAATCCCGAATCGCATTACGCAACTTCTCACACACCTGAATCGCCTGCTGTACCGAACATTCGATCATCAAAATACCGAATTCATCGCCGCCCAGGCGCGCCAACAAGTCTCTGTGGCGAATATTTTTTCTGAGCAGGTCGCTAATTTGCCGCAATAATTCATCACCGGCCATATGTCCGCAGGTATCATTCACCACTTTAAACTGATCTAAATCCAGATAACATAACGCGTGTTCGACCTTCTCCTCAGGCAAGTTATCGACAACCTGTTGTAAACACACATCGAATTCCGCCCGGTTAACCAAGCCCGTCAGGGCATCATGACTGGCTTGATAAGCAATTTTTTCCGCTAACTCGCGTGTTTCAGTCACATCTTCACACACCAGCAATAAATTCTGCTCACCGGTATTGTTATCAATCAGCAGCCTTGCTGATTCTCGGGTCCAGATAATGCGTCCATCCGGACACACCTTCCGTAGCTCTTCCTTATAGACTTTATGCGGATTAAGGCGGCATAATTCCAACATGGACTTACAAGATGTCACATCTTCAGGATGAATAAAATCAAAAATCACACAGCCGCGTAAATGATCTGCTTTCAAATCCAGCTGCCTGGCACCAAAGCGATTAACCGATAATATAACGCCCTGCTGATTCAAGTGAAAAATCATGGTCGGATTATTATCATAAAGCGCTAAAAAATTATTTTTTACACACACCAATGACTTGTTCTGATGCTCTACCGTACTCACCATCATGTTAAATGCATCAACCAACACACCTAACTCATCATTGCTGCGTTTCTCGGCACGATGTGAATAATCACGTTGATGACTTATTTTATGCGCCACACCAGCCAGATCGGCTATCGGCCGGGTAACGCGACCTAACAATGGCGCCACCAGAACAAACGCCCCTAAAGCCGACCCCAGCATCACCAACAAAACTAACGAAATATATTCCAATTGTTGTCGTAGAGGCTTACTTAAGTTGGCCTTCATATATAACCAGCCGATTACCTCATCTTCCAATACAACGGGTTGGTATATATTCAATTCAAGGCGCTGAAAACTGGACATGGCATTTTCAGTTTTTTTCGGGCACGCCTGCCTGTCTGAATCATGCAACACCGCTAAAACATGCTGAAAACGATCATACAAACAGGCTGTTTCAACAACGGCTAAATCATTAAGCGCTTGCAGATTCTCTTTAGCGACATCTGCATCATCAAAACTCAATGCCGCCGTGCTGCGGTTCGCGATCAGGCTTGCCATGGCCAATAAATCCTTGCGATTTTTTTCCTTTACATCCGAAATGGTCAATATAACCAAAATGACAGCCGCGATCAGCAGCGACAAGACACTGGATAAAATTAAAATAGCCAGCAATTTGGATTTAATTAAAAAGCGGTCAAACAATCTATTCATGTTCGCCTTCCTGAACCACATCAGCCACTTCCAGTAATTTGGCACTGATTTTCAGTTCACTTTGCCTCAATGTTGTCAAGTTGATCTGTAACCGAACCCGTTGATCAACGATCACAAAGCCAATCATCCCGCCCTGACGAATAAAAGAAGGCTGGCTGCTGACGGTCAACGTATGATCAATGGATTTGACCACTAAAACACCTGCCAGTTTTTTCTGCAACTGAAAACGCGAATTTTCGGCCAAATAGAGTATCTGGCACGCGGTATTTAAGTTTTTTAATGATTTTATCGGTTGCAAATGAATGGGTTTGCCTTGAGCTTTCCGGTCTTCTAACGTCGCCAATAATTCTGTAACCCCATCCTGTCCCAGCAAACAAATCGTAAACCGGTCTCCAGATATTTCCGGCCAACTGATAAATTTCGTAAAATTATAAAGATAGGCCGCCTTAATCTTATCTTCCAGGCGCGTTTGCGCCATTCCTGTCGTTGCGACAAGAAAGCTAAGCAAAAAGAACAAGACTCTGAAAAAGATCATGTAAATCGTATCCTGGACATTTTATGATTTTGCAGGCAGCCCTATAAATCAGGAAAGTATTTATCAACAATAGCTGAAAACATGAATAAAACGATCAACTTGTGAAAAAATGCCGCAAAACATGAATTAAATCACAGTGATCAAATACGCCGGCGCTTTCTCGAATACTGTGCATCGCCCACATCGGATTACCGATATCGATACTGCGAACCCCCAGGCGCGCCGATAACATCGGCCCAATGGTGCTACCGCAGGGTATATCACACCGATGCGAGTAGTGTTGCCACGAAACGCCCGCCTGCTGACACCATTCGATAAATAATGCGCTGGACAGGCTTTCTGTGGTATAGCGCTGATTGGCATTGTGTTTGATCACCGGCCCTTGATTGACCAGCACTTTATGTTCCGGCTCATAGGCACTCGCAAAATTGGGCTGCCAGGCATGCGCCATATCGGCACTGATAAGAAAACTCTGCGCCAATACTCTGTAAAAATCAGCGTCGCCGATTCCGACAGCCCAGGCCATACGCTTTAAAGTATCGGCCAGAAAAGCACTATCTGCCCCCTTATGGCTCTCACTGCCAATCTCTTCATGATCGAAAAACGCACATACCAGCGTATTGCCACTGTGTAGACACGCGTCGTTCAACAGTGCCGTCAATGCCGCATGGCAGGATGCCAGGTTATCCAGTTGACTGTTGGCGATAAACTGGCCCTTATCTCCCCAGAACACGCCTTTCTGGGTATCATACACATTCAATTCCCAACCCGGAATTTCGACATTGGTCAATTCGGCCTGATCGGCTAAAAGCTCGACAAAGTAATCAGCGCCCAGCGTTTGTGTCATGTGATCTGCAATCAGCAGCGGCAATTCGTTCTGCTTGTGTAATTTCAACCCTTCTTCATTCACTTGCCGGTTCATATGAATGGCCAGGTTCGGCAGTCGCACTAACGGCTGCTCAAAACAAATATTTTTCACCGCGATGGTGTTGTTATCGGTTTTATAACTGATGCGCCCGGCCAGGCTTAAATCCCGGTCGCTGAATGTCGCCAGAATCGGCCCGCCATAAATTTCCACACCCAGCCGCACCAGATCCCCCGACGTCATTACCGGCTGAGGTTTAACCCGCAGCCCCGGCGAGTCAGTATGCGCACCGACCATTTTAAAGCCGGTTTCGGTCAAGGCTTTATCGCCCATCACACAGGCAATCAGCGACGAGCCGTCCCGAATCACATAATAACGCCCGCCTGCTTGTAATTGCCAGGGTTCAGATTCAAGCAACGGCTTGAACCCCGCCTGCTGCAACTGCAAGGCCATGCTATCGACCGCATGCCACGGGCTTGGACTGGCATCAATAAAGTCAAGTAGCTGCCGCGCATAGGCCTGCGCTTGAGTCATATCGCGTTCTGTCATTCTCCATCCTCCCTATCTGCTGGCACAAAATCCAATGCCGCCGAATTGATACAATAGCGCAGCCCGGTAGGCTCCGGCCCATCTGGAAACACATGTCCTAAATGCGCGCCGCACGCAGAGCAAACCACTTCCACCCGTCGCATGCCATGACTGTTATCGACGACCTCTCGAATTGCATCGGCTTCAGCAACATCATAAAAACTCGGCCAGCCTGAACCCGAATCATATTTGGTCGCAGCATCAAATAAATCCTGCCCACAGCACACACAGCGATACCGACCCAGCGCCTGGGTATGCACATATTTACCGGTGAATGGCGCTTCAGTCGCCTTATCCCAGCATACGGCCATCTGTTCTGGATTAAGCTTACCTTGGTATAATTTCTTTTTGTTTTCGGCTGTCATACCTGCCCCTTGTTCAAAAAACTGTGAATATCATACCGACAACATCGACACGGCACCGTTCATCAGTCTGATCATTGCGTGATAAACATTTCCGCCGACTCAAAAACCACCTGTCTTCCCTTGAAAGGATAGGCGGCTAAATAGTGCATTTCGGCATCTTTGGAGACGACTTGTAATACCACCGTATTCGGATAGCGTTGCAGCCGCTCTTTTAAGCTGGCAAGTGTTTTAATCACAGGAAGAGGCTGGGTCAATCGGCCGACAAAATTATATTGGCCATGATATTTTGCGATATAAAACACCACCGGTATTTTGTCATTTTGCAGCTGTTTTATCTTTTCTGCAGCAGGTGCCATATCATAACGATAACCTAACACCGAAAAGGCCGCCGCTTCAATGATCAAAAATAACAATACGCTGGCCACGCTGATGGCTATCCAGGTTTTTTCTGTTCTTAACCACAGCAACAGCATCGCGACCATAATCACGCCGATACCCCAAAGTGGCGACAATGACGAAAACTCAACTTTTATTGGCCAATATTGATTGATAAACGGCAGTGCTGTGAGCACAATGCCTAAGAGACCATACAACAGCGCAATGGTCCATGGCCTGCTGTCTTCACGACGCTCTAAAGCATGCGCCAGTGCGGCAGAAATAAGTAAGGCAAATCCCGGAATCAGAGGCAACCAATAGTGCAAGCGTTTACCGCTGATCAATGAAAACGCAATCATAACCGGCACGATCCAGGCCAGGATAAAGCGAATGCCGGCATCGCCAATCTGAATGGCCCGTAAGCCTTGCCAAAACGGCTGCCATAACAACCACGGTAATAATAATAGCGGCAGCCACTTAAAATACCACCACCAGGGTAACTGATGCGCGAATGACTTTACAATCCGGCCACTGGTCTGGCCCCAGAAAATGGCCTGCTGATAGGCTTCCCCGCCCTTAATCCCGGCTGGAATTGCCCAGGCCAGCGCTATCGCCGCACCGATTAAAACCGCAACCAACACACCCGCATACCACTGGCCCCAACTAAAACCGTGCTGTTTTTCAAGCCACCAGGGCGCCAGTAATGCCAGCGGCAAAACATGCAACAGAATAACCGGTCCTTTGCTCAAAATGCCACCGCCAATCGCCAGGCCTAACAGCAGCCAGCGTTGCCAGCGCAGTCCACAACGCGCCAGTTTCAATACACTATAAACGCCTAACAGCGCGAAGAAAGCCAGCATCATGTCAAACATGGTCAGGCTGCCGTACAGCATCCACAAGAACATGCCCAGTAAAACCCATTGCACCTGGAACACCGCTTGTGGCCGCTGCGACCATAATAATCGCGCGATTTGTCCTGTCAAATACAGTCCGGCCAGGGAAAACAACGGCCCGATAAATCGTATAGCGGTTTCATTGACGCCCACCACAGCCCAGACCAGATTGATTAACCAGAACAACAATGGCGGCTTGTGGCTATAGATTTCACCGTTTAAATGCGGCACCCAATAATCATGATTGAGCCACATTTCCCAAGCCACCGAGACATAACGTGTTTCATCGACAGGAAACAACGGACGCACCGTGATACTGACCGAAGTCAGCAGCAGCCAAACAAAAAAAATCCAGAGTGACTCTGGAATACGTTTCAACATAATGCCTACCTTTATTAGATGCGATAATACAGACACCACACCAGGATTTTTGCGTATTCTATTTACCAACTGATGTTAATGTTGGCACCTTACAGTACTTTAATATTGAAAAGCACTACATCAATCCGGTTTTTTTTCATCCGGCCGCTCAAAGTCTTCCCGGTGATAGATAATAAAATAAAGGTTTCTGAGATAAATAAACAAACCGGTTGCCTGGCCAAGGATAAACACCGGGTCTTGCTTGTGGATGGCGTAACTGAGTAATGTCACTCCGCCAGCAATGCTGAAATACCAGAACGCCACCGGAAAAACACTTTTCTTTTCCCGTTCACTCTTTAGCCATTGCACCAAAAAACGCGCCGAAAACAGTCCCTGCCCCAAAAAACCGATCGCTAGCCAGATCGTTTCCGAATCCATTATTTAACTTCCTCGGCAACAGGGCGACTCGCGCGTTTAATCAACCACATAACCCCCATGATATCGATAATACCGGCCCATAGCCGGCCCCAGGTGCCATATTTTGACTCACTTTGTTGTCGGCTGCGGTGATTGACCGGTTCCGAGACCACGCCCCCGCCTTCTCGAATAATCAACGCCGGTAAAAATCGGTGCATATGATCAAAATACGGTAACGCTAGGAAACGGTCGCGAAAAAACACTTTCAAGCCACAGCCGGTATCCGGTGTATTATCTTTCAGCAAGAAACCACGCACGGCATTCGCCAGTTTCGATGAAAAAATACGCCAGGCCGAATCCAGACGCTTTTGTCGCCAACCCGCCACCAGCCAGACATTTTGTTCAGCCTCCTTTGCAGTCAACACCCGATACAAATGCGGAATATCGGCAGGGTCATTCTGACCATCACCGTCAAGCGTTGCAATCACAGGCAAACGCGCATGGCGAATCCCGGTTCTGACGGCGGCACTTTGTCCGCAACTGTGTTGGTGACGAATGACACGCAGTGCGCTTACTTCGGTTTTAGCCTGCCGCAGCCGCTCGGCGGTTTCATCCTGACTGCCATCATCGACATAGATGACTTCATAGTCTTCGGCATCAATCATCGCCTGCTGAATTTCGCCGATTAACGGCAGGATATTTTCCGCTTCATTAAAAACGGAAACAACAATCGAAACTTTCATCAAAAACCTGTCTAAATATAACGCTGAATCGTGCGATTATACGCTTTAGAGGCGTTTGAATACCAATGCCGTATTGATGCCACCAAAGGCAAAATTGTGACTGGCGACATATTCACACGATTTTTTGCGTATGTCTCCGCTAATATAATCGAGCTCGGCACAGGCCGGATCGATGTTTTCCAGATTTGCCGTAGGATGCAGCCAGTCTTCCTGCATCATTCGCAACGTGGCCCAGGCTTCAATCGCACCACAAGCGCCCAGGGTATGGCCGGTATAGCTTTTCATGGAACTGATGGCGATATTTTTTCCATAAACGGCGGCGGTTGCCTGCGTTTCGGCAATATCCCCCAGTTCAGTTGCGGTACCGTGCGCGCTGACATAATCAATCGCCGCCGCCGGTAAGTCGGCATTTTCCAATGCCAGCCGCATAGCCACCTGCATGCTGTCGCTATTGGGCTGGGTAACATGCAAGCCATCGGTATTGGTGCCAAAGCCAACGATTTCGGCATAGATTTTTGCACCACGACTTAAGGCATGCTCCCGCTCTTCCAGAATAAAGGTTCCCGCGCCTTCGCCAATCACCAGGCCATCACGATCGCGATCAAACGGCCGCGGCGTTTTGTCCGGTTCATCGTTACGCAAGCTGGTCGCATACAAGGTGTCGAATACGGCCGCTTGCGACGGTGACAGCTCATCACTGCCGCCAGCCAGCATCACCGTCTGTAGGCCTTGCTGTATAGCCTCATAGGCATAGCCAATAGCCAGGCTGCCAGAGGTACAAGCCGTTGAAGTAGGAATAATGCGCCCCTTGATGCCGAAATGCAGGCCGATATTGACGGCGGCAGTATGTCCCATCATGCGGATATACGATGTCGCGTTCATACTGCCGGCATCATGCTTCAATAACATTTTGGTAAAGTCGATCAGGCCATCGAAACTCCCGGAAGAGCTGCCGTAGGCTACGCCGGTGCGGCCATTCGACAAACATGAATCGCCCAACAAACCGGCATCGATCAAGGCCAGTTCAGACGCATAAACGGCCATCATCGCCACCCGCCCCATGCCGCGTACCTGTTTACGACTGTAATGCGCCGGCCGACTGAAATCAGCCGCAGCAGCCAGACGGGTATTCAAGCCCTGATAGCATTCCCAGTCCTGCCGGTATTGAATGCCGGTATTTTGCGTCTTCAGCCTGGCGGCAACGCTTTCCCAATCATTACCAATCGGCGTCAATGCGGCCATGCCGGTAATCACCACGCGTTTCATCAGCACAGTCCTCCGTTGACAGCAATCACTTGACGGGTAATATAGGCGGCATCGTCTGACATTAAAAAGGTGACAGCGGCGGCCACTTCTTGCGTGGTACCCACCCGCCGCGCCGGAATCATATTTTTAATGTCATCCAGCGCTACATTGTCCAGCATATCGGTTTCGATCAAACCTGGCGCGACACAGTTCACGGTAATTTTGCGTTTGGCCAACTCCAATGCCAAGGCTTTGGTTGCACCAATAATACCGGCTTTTGCGGCGCTGTAATTAACCTGCCCGCGGTTACCAATCAAGCCGGAAACAGACGATAAGGTGACGATACGGCCGGGTTTTCGGCGCTGAATCATCGGCATAATGAGTGGATTCAATACATTATAAAAACCATCCAGATTAGTCCTCAGCACCTGATCCCATTGCTCGCCGCTCATCGCCGGAAAAGCGGCATCATCGCTGATGCCGGCATTACACACGACCCCATAGTAGGCACCATACTGCTGCATATCTTGAGTCAAGACCTGCTTGCACTGCTCCCGCTCACACAAATCAAACTGCAAAATACGCGCGTGCCGCCCCATCGCACTGATCGCCACCGCGGTTTGTTCGGCCTGCTCCAGGCGGCTGCGGCAATGCACGACAATATCAAAACCTTTTTCTGCCAAATATACGGCAATCGCCTTGCCAATTCCTCGGCTGGATCCGGTTACCAATACTGTTTCACTCATGTTTATAGCTGCTCCTGTGTTGTTGCGGGCGGTTGATAGACATTCAGTTTGGCGCTCGCCTGCATGCTCTCGCCTGACAGCGTACACGCAAACACAGCCAGCGCCTGATCCTGCATCAACTTTATCACCCTAATTGTCAACACCTCACCAACCCTGAAATACGGCCGGTCTGATTCATAACGCCGCGTTCCCAGCAAAAAACCAGAACGCACCGGCCTTCCGGCCAGCCGATCCTCAACACCGGTAAACGCGGCAATGGTTTGCGCCATGTATTCTATCCCCAGCCAGGCCGGAACCTCTTGCCCTTGATCAAACAATCCATCCTGTCGTACGACAACCTGTGCGCACAGCGATTTTTCATCGTAATCCAGCACCTTGTGCAACAATGACATTTTGCCGCTGTGCGGAACTAATTCTGCAATATCAATATTATTCATTACGGGAAATGATAATTGAGATATTGTTTCCACCGAAAGCGAACGAATGACTTTGACAATGCATGACGCGTTGACTCAGCCCTGGCTGAACATAATTTAAACGCGGTAATTCCGGATCGTGTTGATCCGCGTTAATATTCGGTGGTAAAGGCGTTTCTTCCTGTCTTAACAACTGCCAGCACAAGGCCAGTTCAAGTGCGGCGGCAGCGCCCAACGCATGGCCTGTCATCCCTTTGCTGGAGCTGACAGGAAGCGTCTCGCCAAAGACTTTGGCCATCACCCGGCTTTCCATTGCATCATTTAACCGAGTTGCTGTGCCGTGCAAATTAACATAATCAATCTGTTCGGGCGACAACTGTGCCTGACGCAATGCCATTCGGATTGCATTTGCCACAGCCTCGCCGGATGGGTCAGGAGCTGAGAAGTGATAGGCATCACTGCTAGCCCCAATACCTGTCAATTTAACCGGCCCCGGCTGTTTGCTCAAAATGAACAACGCTGCCGCTTCAGACAGGTTAATACCATCCCGGTGTACACCAAACGGCTTGCATAATCCTGCGGAAACCGACTCTAACGCCATAAAACCATTAACGGTAAACCGACATAAACTATCTGCGCCACCAACAATAACCGCGTCGCATAAATCCAGTGCCAGCAGACGCCGTGCCGATGCCAGAGCACGGCCACTGGACGAACAGGCCGTCGATACGGTAAATGCAGGTCCCTTGACGCCCACAATCTGCGCCAGAAAATCGGCACTCGCGCCCAGTTGTTGCTGTTTATAATGAAACCAGGCGGGCTTTTTTCCGCTTTGCGCAACATCCGCCAACGCCCGTTCGGTATTCCGCACACCGGAGGTGCTGGTTCCGAGCACAACACCGATACGATCAGACGAATATTGCTGTCTTATGCGCTCAATGCCTGTTTTAATTTGCGCCAGCGCCGCCAGTAATAATTGATTGTTGCGACAATCGTAAAGCCTGTATCGATCTGGAATCCTGGGTAATTCTTCATTCACACACCCTACAAAAACCGGCCGCCCCGGGCTGTAATATTCGGTTTGCTGCAAGCCGCTGCGATCACCTCGTTGAATATTCTGCAGCAAAGCCTGACCTGAGCCTGCTGCCGATACCACGCCCATGGCATTCAAATAATAACTTACAGGCGACATAATTCCACCAGCGTTTTAAGCCGGGGTTCGGCATTTTTGACATAAGGGTTTTTTTCGTCCCAGACATAGCCTGCCAAAATCGCACAAATCATTTGTTTAATATTCGCTTGCTGACGTTGATAAAAAATAACATCCTGCAAACCACCCTCGTACCAGGCGCTGACAAAGGTTCTGAACACATCGACGCCTGTCTGTAGCGGCTCGGCGAAAGAGTTTTGCCAGTCTACAGCCTCACCATTAAGCTGTAAATCTACCGCATCGGCGGCCAGAACGGCCGATTTCATGGCAATGGTAACGCCGGAAGAAAATACCGGATCCAGAAATTCGCCCGCGTTGCCCAACAAGGCATAGCCAGGTCCGAACAACCGACTGACATTGGCGCTATAGCCTGTCAGGCTGTTGACCGGCGTATCCCACACCGCATTTTCCAATAATTTCGCCAGTCCCGGCTCTTCCTGCACAATGTGCTGAAACAAGGTCGCCGCATCAGTTTCGGCGCGATCAAAAAAATCCGGCTCAGCCACCACTCCCACACTGACACGGCCATTACTGAATGGAATCAGCCAATACCAGACATCCCTGCATTCTGGATGCACGATGATTCGGATCAGATTACGGTTATAGCTTGAGTCGTGGATGCGATCTTCACAATGGCTAAACATTGATTGCCTGACCGGGAAGTCGGACGGTTTTTCAAGCCCTAAAAGCCTGGACAAAACCCGGCCAAAACCACTGGCATCCAAGACAAAATCAGCTTCCAGTGGGTATGATTGAGAGTCGGTCTGAATCGTCAGGCGAGGCTTGTTCGCATCAAAATCGACCGCAATCACCCGCTGTCGCCAGCGGATATCCGCCCCTTTTTTTTCCGCGTCATTCGCCAACACATGATCAAAACGGCCACGCTGAACCTGAAATGTCGTGTCAAAACCATTTCCAAACTTATCGGAAAAACAAAACTCGGTATACCGCTCACCGTGCAAAAAAGCGGCCCCGCTTTTTAACTGAAACCCGGCTTGCTCAACCGCCGGCAACATCCCGGCCTGTTCGATAAATTCCATGCACTGCGGCAACAAGCTTTCGCCGATACTGAAACGTGGAAATTGCTGGCTCTCAATGAGAGTAACACGATGGCCTTTTTGCAACAGACAAGCCGCCGCAACAGCACCTGCTGGCCCCGCCCCAATAATGGCGATGTGTCCGCTTTCAGACATAGCTGTTTTTCAATCCAAATTTGCTATTATAGCGTAAGCCTCCGCGTTAATGTCGATGCCGCCAGCCATACAAAAAGTTTTGTACCAGCAAGTCGAGTGTCTGCTCGATTGTATTAATACCCACGGCGTCCAACGAACCTGTCAACGACAGCACACAAACGCCGTGTACCCCACTCCATAACGCCCGCGCTCCCTGCCTGGCCTGCTCTTCAGTGGCCTCAGGCGTCATTCGCTGAAACAGGCATTCAATATTGGCGAACAAAACATCCACTTTTTGCTGATACCAGTCAGGCAATCCGTCTTTATCCGTCTGCTGCGGGTCAAACAGCAGACGCCAGCGATGATAATGCTGATTGGCAAACATCAAATAACGCCTGGCCGAGTCGATAACAGCCTGCTCTGGATCATCATCGTCCACATTAACCCCCTGTAGCTCTGCGGCAAGATCATCCAGAATGCGGCCTTTCAATTCCTGTATCAGCGCATTCAGCCCACCATAAATCATATAAAACGTGCCGACGGTGTAACCGATATCTGCGGTAATTGTTCTGACTTTTAACGCCTGAACACCCTCTTTAGCCACAATGGATTCGGCTGCATTGAGTATCATTCCCTTAATTTCAGCTTGTGTGTGTTCGCTTCTTCTCGCCATAGGCTTTTTGCAAAAACAAATCAAAACGGCTACCTTACACGAGCAGAGAGCAGGAATCGAGAGCAAACATGCACAACAATGAACTTTTAGCTGTCGTTGACGACAACGACAGCGTTATTGACTACCAACCCCGCCCGTTGATTCATCGGCAACACTTAAAACATCGGGCCGTACATATTCTGGTGTTTAACAGACAAAATCAGCTTTTCCTACAAAAGCGTTCACGCACAAAAGATTTAAACCCGGAGCTTTGGGATACCTCAGCCGCCGGCCATGTCGATAAAGGCGAACACTATGACATAGCGGCCGTTCGAGAACTACACGAAGAACTGGGTATTAAAATCGAAGCGCTCACCCCACTGTTCAAACTCGCCCCAACACCAACCCTGGGCATGGAATTCATTCAGGTCTATCATTGTGTGCATGATGGGCCGTTTAAATGGGCTGCGGATGAAATTGATGACGGTCATTGGCTGTCTCGCGAGCAAGTCACTCAACGCGTCAATACAAACGACCCCAGCCTGACTCAAACCTTTAAAACCATCTGGCGACACTATTTATCACAAACATGATTACACGCACAAAACTCGAGACCTTTTTTGCCGCATTATTGCATCCCGAGCAGTATCCAGACTATGGCCCCAATGGCCTGCAAGTTGAAGGGGCTGAGCGCATTGAAACCGTCGCTTTTGCCGTCTCAGCCACCCGCGCCAGCATTTTACAGGCGATAGAACACAACGCCGATGCCTTGGTGGTGCATCACGGCCTGTTCTGGTTTTTTCATGGCGCTAAACCCATCACCGGCGCATTCGGACAGCGGCTGATTCCACTGATCAAACACGATATCAATTTATTCGGCTATCATTTACCTTTAGACGGCCATGCCGAAATTGGCAATGCCGCGGTTTTAGGACGCCTGCTGAGCTGCGCGCAACAACAACCCTTCGGTGAATATAAAGGTGCCAGTACCGGCATTAAAGGCGTGTTGGAAACCCCTGTCACGACTCTCACGCTGGCAGAAAGACTGGAAACGATTGTGCAGCATCCGGTCATGATGGCAACCCCGGACAAACACCGTCTGGTCAACACGGTCGGCATTATCACCGGCGGCGCAAACAGCGAATGGAAAGCGGCCTTTGAACAGAATCTGGATGTCTTTATTACCGGGGAAATGAGTGAATACGATTGGCATGACAGCCAGGAACACGGTATAACCATGTTAGCGGCAGGGCACAATGCAACCGAACAATTTGGAATTAAAGCGTTAATGGAAACAACACAGCATCAACTGGACGTTGAGTGCTTTTTTATCCGCAGTGAAAATCCTGCGTGACGGTTAGAATGAATGGCGGAGCGGACGGGACTCGAACCCGCGACCCCCGGCGTGACAGGCCGGTATTCTAACCAACTGAACTACCGCTCCGAAGAAAGAGCGCGTATTATAAAGTAGATTTTAAATTCGTCAAACTTTTTATCACAATGAATACAGAAACCCATAAAATCCGCGTCAATGAAAAAGCCGTCGTCAGCACTATCTGGCATATTCCCGATCACTATGAGTATATCCTGCTGATTGCACCCGGCGCGGGTAAGAACATGCATTCTGAATTTATCACCACCCTGCATGATGGCATCGCCGAGCATGACATCATGACGGTTAAGTTCAATTTTCCTTATCTGGAACAAGGCCGCACGGCACCGAATACACCGACGGTGCTGGAAGATACCTGGCTGGCGGTCATTGATGCGGTCATGGCACAAACAGGTGCGCCGCGGGAAAAACTGTTTTTATCCGGCAAAAGCATGGGCGGCCGCTATGCCACATTACTGGCGGCAAAAATCGATGGTTTTGCTGGATTGATTCTCTATGGCTATCCGTTACACGCCCCGGGCAAAACTGAAAAACCCCGCGGCCAAGAGCTTAACGCTATCCATTCCCCCATGCTGTTTTTCCAAGGCACTCGGGATTCACTCTGCAATCTGGGTGTTTTCAAACCCATTCTGGAAAACCTGAATCCAGCGCCGGAACTGGTCGTCATCGAAGGCGCTGATCATTCTTTTAAACTGTTAAAACGCCTCAAACGCAGCCAGGCGTCGGTCTATCAAGAGCTCATTGATAAAAGCGCCCGGTGGATTAAAAAAATCGGTGGCAGTGCAGCATAAATCAGCACTGAATAAATCCGTCCGCAGTAAATGATATCCAGCACACGGCCTTCTGATCAGATGCTCTCAATATCCATCCTTCAGAAACAACAAAAATTGATCTGAATCAAAAAACAAAAACCTTACCTTTAGTATTGTTATTACTCCTTTACAAAAACAATACAACCTGAGGTAAAAATCATGAGTGAAGAAAATAATGGACCTGATAAATTCTGGATTTATATTGCTGCATTAGTTGTTGTTTTTGCTGGCGTTATGTACATGGTAAAAAGTTCCGAACATTCTAAATATACAAAAGCAGAGCAATTGATCCAGGAAGACAGCAGTAATTCCGCCTATAAAAACAGGCCTTAGTTTTTCTGTTGTAGCGAGATTTCTCTCCTGTGATACAGGCTGCACCCTAAGGAACATTCTTAGGATGTAGCCTGTTTTTTTGCGTTTAGGTAATACTGCTCAGTCGTCTTTAATCAGCCCATCGCCAAGACTATCGCAGCAGATGCCGAACCGCATTGCGCTCTTCTTTGAGTTCAGCCTCGGTAATCTGCAACCGGGCTCGGCTGAATTTGTTGACCGGTAAATTCTGCACGATACTGATTTGACCGTCTTTGACCGTTACAGGGTAGGAAAACATCAGGCCCTTTTCAATACCATAACTGCCATCCGAAGCAATCGCCATACTCACCCAGTCACCTTCCGGTGTCCCTCTGACCCAGGCTTTCATGTGACAAATCGCGGCGTTTGCCGCTGACGCCGCACTCGATTGTCCGCGCGCCTTGATAATAGCCGCGCCACGTTGCTGCACAGTTGGGATAAAATAGTTTTCAAACCAATTCTCACCGACCAGCGTCAACGCAGGCTGACCTTTTACCGTTGCATGATGTAAATCGGGATATTGGGTGGCGGAATGATTACCCCAGACCACAATATTTTTGATTTCATTACAGGTGACGCCACATTTTTCAGCCAACTGACTGATTGATCGATTATGATCGAGCATGGTCATCGCGCTAAAACATTCCGGCGCCAAATCTGGCGCATTGTTCATCGCAATATAGGCATTGGTGTTAGCCGGGTTTCCGGTCACCAGAACCTTGACCTTACGATGCGCGACATCATTCAAAACCCGCCCCTGGGTGGCAAAAATTTCAGCATTCGATTCCAGCAGATCTCGCCGCTCCATACCCGGGCCACGCGGTCGAGCCCCAATCAAAAACGCATAATCGACATTTTTGAAGGCTTCTGCGGGGTCATCGGTCACCACAATTTTATGCAATAACGGATAGGCACAATCATTTAATTCCATAACCACCCCTCGCAGCGCATCCATGGCCGGCGTCACTTCCAGAAGACGCAGATTAATAGGCTGTTTCTGTCCAAACAGGGAGCCGCCTGCTAAACGAAACAGTAATGAATAACTGATCTGACCAGCGGCACCTGTGACGGCAATATCAATTGGGGTTTTCATGACGTTAATTTTCCCTCTTTCCTGGGCTTGGGTTCAGGCTGATCATCAACCTCAACAATAGTTCTGCCACAATATGACATATTTTTGGCGGACTGCAAAGCATCCAAGCCGTACTCAAGCGGCCTTCAATGCCATTTTTAAGCTTCAGATATATTGTATAATAGTTAAATTTTGTCATCTCGCAATATAGCGTTGCGTATTACTGTCAGGTATTTTCATGAAGAAGCTGTTATTCCAGTTCGACACCGACACCCACCCCGCCAGCTTTGATACGGTTGTGGCTTATGATGGCGGGGCCGATCATGTGATTACGCATGGCGGTGTTTCACCAGAAAATGTTCGTCCCTTGGTTGAAGGCTGTATTTTTACCCGTCCGCCCAAAGCCAAAAAAAATACCGCTATTTTCGTAGGCGGCAGTCAAATGGCAAAAGGCCAGGAACTTTTCAATACAATCCAGTCGTTCTTTTTCATGGATTTCAGGGTTTCGGTGATGCTGGACAGCAATGGCAGCAACACCACGGCAGCGGCAGCCGTCGCCAAACTCGCCAGCAGCGGCAGGCTGAAAGGCAAAAGAGCGGTCGTTCTGGCTGGAACCGGCCCTGTCGGACAACGCGCAGCGGTTATGCTGGCGCAGGAAGGCGCCGAAGTCAGCATCACCTCGCGTCATATTTTCAATGCGGAACAGACCAGCTACGCCATGAAAGAGCGGTTTGCTGTCGATTTAACCCCCATAGAAGCGGCAACGCCAGACGAACGTGCCGCAGCTATTAGCGAGGCCAATATTGTTTTGGCCACGGGCGCTGCCGGAGTTGAATTATTAAAACCTGAACATTGGCAGAACAATCCAGCGCTTGAAATGATAGCCGACGCCAATGCCACGCCGCCTTTAGGTATCGGTGGTACGGATATGATGGACAAGGGCCAGAACCGTCACGGCAAAATCATCTGGGGCGCCATTGGCTTTGGAACCTTGAAACTGGCCCTGCACAGAGCGTGTATTGCTAAATTGTTTGAAGACAACCATCACATTCTGGATGCTGAAGAAATTTTTCAGCTGGCAAAAGAAATGGCCTGAAGAAGATTTATGCCAACCATTCTCAATCAATTACGCCGCGACGCTGCCGCCTTGTTTGAGGCCGGGGTCCGGGCCGCGCACCCGAGCCATATCATCCAGCCGCATTTGCATGATTTAGTCAACATCTTAGCTATTGCCGGGCAAAGCAAGGACGTGCGCCACGCCTCAATCGCCGTGCATCTTGTTGCCGTTGGAAAAGCCGCTTGCACCATGGCAGCCGCAGCACAACACATTATCCAGCCTGAAAACATAAAATCCGCCATCGTGGTAACGAACACGGAAAACTTTCGCCCCATCGCGCATTTTCAAGTTATCGCGGCCGGCCATCCTGTTCCTGATGAAGCCGGATTGAAAGCCGGGAAACAGGTACTGCAAAATCTGCAAAACCTGGCCCCGCACGACCCTGTTCTGCTCTTGTTGTCGGGCGGAGCTTCGGCGATGTTGCCCTGCCCTGCCCCCGGACTGACATTAATCGACAAGAGCATAACGACGCGCTTATTGATGAATAATGGCGCCAATATCTATCAGCTTAACTGTGTTCGCAAACATCTTTCAGCTATCAAGGGTGGACAATTAGCACAATATGTTGCCCCGCATCCATTACACAGCCTGATTCTTTCCGATGTTCCAGACAATGATTTATCGGTCATTGCCAGCGGCCCAAGCTATGCCGACACCTCCACATTCGCCGAAGCCATCGCAATATTGCATCAGTTAAATATCTGGGATAAAGTACCTGATTCGGTCAAACAACACTTGATTAAAGGTCGTAACGGGCGTATTCAGGAAACGCCAAAATTAAATCATCCGTGTTTTAACACCACTCAAAACACGCTGATTGGTGACAACATGACCTGCATCAAAGCCATAACCACAAAATCGAAATCGCTAGGATACCGGGTTATACATTATAACTACCCCGTTACCGGGAACTGCCGCCGCGAAGCTGAAAAACTGGTGCACTGGTGTATTAAAAACAAAAAAGCAATAGGCTCAACAAAAACAGCGATCATTACCGGCGGCGAAACCACCGTCACCGTCACGGGCACCGGTAAAGGCGGCCGCAATCAGGAAATGGCGTTAACGTTTGCGTTGATGGCCAAACGCTTACAATTACAAGATAACTGGGTATTTTTAAGCGCCGGTACAGATGGCCGTGACGGCCCGACCGACGCCAGCGGTGCCGTGGTTGACCCGCAAACCATAAACCGTATCCCCAATGCGGCAACATGGCTTGAGAACAATGATTCTTACCACGCCCTGAAGCAATCCCATGATCTGCTGCAGACCGGAGCCACTGGCACCAACGTCGCCGACATACAAATAGCGCTGTTTCACCCTTAAAGCCCTTAAATATCTTTTAAAAGATTTAAACCAGGAGACATTAATGTTTAAAAAATCTATGACTATTGCCGATTTTGATGAAGAACTTCATCACGCTATTGAACAAGAAAGTCAGCGGCAGGAAGACCATATCGAACTGATTGCTTCGGAAAACTATACCAGCCCGCGCGTAATGGAAGCGCAAGGCACATTACTCACCAATAAATATGCCGAAGGCTATCCTGGCAAACGTTATTATGGTGGCTGCGAATATGTCGATATTGTCGAACAACTGGCTATCGACCGCGCCAAAGAACTGTTTGATGCCGATTATGCCAATGTACAACCACATTCCGGCTCACAAGCCAATATGGCTGTATTTATGGCGCTCATCCAGCCTGGTGATACCATTTTAGGCTTGAGTCTGGCCGATGGCGGTCACTTGACACACGGCGCAAAGCCCAATTTTTCCGGCAAGATTTATAACGCCGTTCAATATGGACTGAACCCTGAGACCGGTGAAATTGATTACGATCAGGTCGAACGACTGGCACAAGAACACAAACCTAAAATGATCGTCGCCGGCTTTTCGGCCTATTCCCGGATTTGGGACTGGCAACGCTTTCGAGATATTGCCGATCAGGTCGGTGCTTATTTATTTGTCGATATGGCCCATGTTGCAGGCCTTGTCGCCGCCGGCCTTTATCCAAATCCGGTACCTGTCGCCGATGTCGTCACCAGCACCACGCATAAATCATTACGCGGCCCACGCGGCGGCTTGATCTTATGTAAAAGCAACCCTGATCTGGAAAAGAAACTGAATTCCAATATATTCCCAGGCATCCAGGGCGGCCCGCTGATGCATGTCATTGCCGCCAAGGCGGTTTCCTTCAAAGAAGCCATGACAACCGAATTCAAGCAATATCAACAGCAAGTTATCAAAAATGCCAAGACTATGGCTGAAGTCTTCATCAAACGCGGTTTTGATGTCGTTTCCGGCGGCACGGACAACCATCTGATGCTGGTTTCGCTGATCAACAAAGGCATTACCGGCAAAGCTGCCGATGCGGCATTGGGTAAAGCCCATATCACCGTCAATAAAAATGCTGTCCCCAATGATCCGGAATCGCCGTTTGTGACCAGCGGTATTCGTGTCGGCACACCGGCACCGACGACACGCGGCTTTAAAGAAGATCAAATGCGCGAAATTGCCGCATTGATGTGTGATGTCATGGAAAATATTGACGACGACAGTGTCATTACTGAGGTGCGTCAAAAAGTCAGCTTGTTATGCGCGCGCTTTCCTGTTTATCGCAACGACTAAGTCCATTTATTGAGAAATATTATGTCTGATATTGAAATTGCACAACAGGCCAAGATGTGGCCCATTACCGAACTGGCAGCCGAAAAGCTGGGCATTCCCGCCCAGCACCTTGACCCTTACGGCCATTACAAGGCAAAAGTGTCGCTGGACTATGTTAATCAATTGAGCGATCGCCCCGATGGCAAACTGATTTTGGTAACGGCCATCAGCCCGACGCCCGCCGGCGAAGGCAAAACAACAACGACGGTAGGCCTGGGCGACGCGATGAACCGACTGGGCAAAAAAACCATGATTTGCCTGCGCGAGCCCTCGCTGGGCCCGTGTTTTGGCATGAAAGGTGGCGCTGCCGGCGGCGGCTATTCGCAAGTCGTGCCGATGGAAGATATTAACCTGCATTTTACCGGTGATTTTCACGCGATTGGCGTCGCCCATAATTTGCTGTCCGCCATGATCGACAATCATATCAACCACGGTAACGCGCTGGGTATCGACTCAAGACGCATCACCTGGAAACGTGTTGTCGATATGAATGACCGCGCGCTGCGGCACATCACAGTCGGCCAGGGTGGCCCGGCCAATGGCTATTGCCGGGAAGACGGCTACGATATCGTCGTGGCCTCTGAAATCATGGCTATCCTGTGTCTGGCGACAAGCCGCGCCGATCTCAAAGAACGTCTTGGCCGCATTGTCATTGGCTATAAATCTGACCGCGTCACACCGATTTACGCACGTGACCTGAAGGCGCATGGTGCGATGGCGGCGTTGTTAAAAGAAGCCATCAAACCCAATCTGGTGCAAACACTGGAAAACAACCTCGCCTTGATTCATGGCGGCCCTTTCGCCAATATTGCACACGGTTGTAACACCGTAACCGCGACCAAAACGGCATTGAAACTGGCCGATTATGCCATCACTGAGGCAGGCTTTGGCGCTGACCTTGGCGCTGAAAAATTTATCGATATCAAATGCCGAATGGCCGGCTTAAAGCCTTCTGCCGCGGTGTTGGTTGCCACCGTTCGCGCCCTGAAATTTCATGGCGGTGTCACCCGGGACGCTTTGAACGAAGAAAACCTGGAAGCCTTGCAAAAAGGCTTTTCCAACCTGGAACGACACCTTAAAAACATAAGAGAGCATTATGGTCTCGCCTGCGTGGTCTGCATCAATCATTTTAGCTTTGACAGTGCCGCTGAAATTCAATTATTGCAGGACAAATGCGCATCGCTTGGTGTTAAATGTGTCGTTTCCAAACACTGGGCAAAAGGCGGCGCGGGTGCGGAAGAACTGGCTAAAGAAGTGCTTGATATTGTTGATAATAACGCTCCTTCGTTCCAGTATGTTTATGATGAAAGCCTGCCGTTATGGGATAAAATGGAAACCATTGCCACCAAGCTCTATGGTGCAGCAGGCATTAGCGCCAATTCAAAAGTTCGCAACCAGATCAATGCGCTGCAGGAAGACTACGGACATTTCCCGGTTTGCATGGCAAAAACGCAAATGTCATTTTCAACCGACCCGAATGCCAAAGGCGCACCAGAAGGCCATACCGTTGAAATTAGCGATGTCCGTCTCGCCAATGGCGCAGGCTTTATTGTGGCCATTGCAGGCAATATGATGACCATGCCTGGCCTACCCAAAACACCGGCTGCCGAACGCATCGATATTAGCGACGATGGTGTCATTACAGGGTTGTTTTAATCCGGCCTTGCTACCGAAGTATCAGAAGGCTAACCTTCAGACTCAAGCCCATATTGTTCATATGGGCTTGGCTTCACAGATATTCTTGTACAAGCAATATCAATGACGGAAAAAATGACTTAAAAATTTGTAACTACTCAGCGTGTTTGGGGCTGAAGGCATAGGCTATTGATTTATA
>CAJXMF010000028.1 GCA_913056195.1 uncultured Methylococcaceae bacterium
GTCCTGTTGCAGAAGCCTGATAAATCAACAGCCTATGCCCACAGAAGAATTTACGAAGAGTAGTTACAAAAATCATATAATTTTAGCGTTTTGATTGGATACAGCTTTTCACAGCCTCGACAGCATGCTCTACCGTAATTCCAAAATGTTCAAACAACTTGTCAGCAGGGGCTGATTCGCCAAAGCGATCGATGCCGATGACTTGCCCTTGCAGGCCGACATAATTTTTCCAGAATCGGGTGATGCCCGCTTCAATGGCTACGCGGGCCCCGATATGCGGCGGTAATATCTTATCTTGATACGCCTTATCCTGTGCATCAAAGTAGTCGCAGCTCGGCATTGAAACGACACGGGTCGGGATTTTCATTTGACTCAATTTTGCCGCCGCCTGCATGGCAATTTCCACTTCAGAGCCGGTGGCGATGATAATCGCTTTGGCAGGATTGGCGGGTTCTTTCAGAATATAAGCGCCCTGTTTAATGTCGTTGAGTTGTTGGGCATCTCTTGTCTGATGCGTCAATGTCTGGCGGGATAATACCAGAGCCGTCGGGCCATTTTGGCGTTCCAATGCCGCTTTCCAGGCAACGGCCGTTTCCGTTGCATCACAAGGGCGCCAGACCGACATATTGGGGATCATGCGCAGGGTTGAGAGCTGCTCAACGGGTTGATGCGTTGGCCCGTCTTCGCCAAGACCGATGGAGTCATGGGTAAACACATAGATACTGCGAATTTTCATCAATGCCGCCATGCGTAACGCGTTGCGGGCATATTCTGAAAACATCAGAAAGGTTCCTCCAAATGGAATAATACCACCATGACAGACCATGCCATTCATAATGGCGGCCATGCCGAATTCACGTACGCCATAATGGATATAATTACCGGCCGGGTCGTCGGTAATTTCCATTGACTCATCCCAGTCAGTCAGATTCGATGGCGTTAAATCAGCCGAGCCACCCATGATTTCAGGTAACAGTGGTGCATAGGCGTTCAGGCAGTTTTGTGAGGCCTTCCGGGTTGCGATGGATTCGGCTTGTTGTTGTGTCTGTTGAATAAAAGCCTGGCTGTGTTGCGCCCAATTATCGGGCAGGTCACCTTGAAATCGGCGCACAAATTCCTCGGCCAGATCGGGGTATTGTTGAGCGTAGTTCTTTAACTTATCCTGCCAGACTTGTTCCTGTTTGCTGCCTTTTTCCCGAGCATCCCATTTTTTGTAGATGGGTTCAGGGATTTCAAAAGCAGGATGCGGCCAATGCAGCAATTTTTTGGCTTTTTGTATTTCGTCTTCGCCCAATGGAGCCCCGTGGCAATGTGCCGTGCCTTGCTTGTTCGGAGAGCCATAGCCAATCGTCGTCCGGCAAACCAGTAATGACGGTTTATGCGTGACCGAGCGCGCTTCTTCAATTGCCGCGCGAATGGACTCGGGATCGTGACCGTTAACCCTGCGAATGACATGCCAGTCATAGGCATCAAAGCGTTTTACGGTATTATCGGTAAACCAGCCGCTGACCCGTCCATCAATAGAAATGCCATTGTCGTCATAAAACACGATCAATTTTCCCAGATGCAGCGTCCCGGCCAGAGAGCAGGCTTCATGGGAAACGCCTTCCATCAGGCAGCCATCGCCGGCAAATACATAGGTGTAATGGTCGATGAGGTTGATATCGTCACTATTGAATTGTTCGGCCATATTTTTTTCAGCGATAGCCATGCCGACGGCGTTGGCGAGTCCCTGTCCAAGTGGGCCGGTTGTGGTTTCTACGCCAGGCGTGATGCCAAATTCAGGATGGCCCGGCGTTTTTGAATGCAGTTGGCGAAAGTTTTTCAAATCATCAACGCTGACATCATAGCCGGTTAGATGCAGCAGCGAATACAACAGCATCGAGGCGTGACCATTCGATAATACAAAGCGGTCACGATCAGGCCAGGCAGGATTATTTGGATTGTGGCATAGAAAATCATTCCATAGGACTTCGGCAATATCAGCCATGCCCATCGGTGCCCCGGGGTGGCCTGAATTCGCTTTTTGAACGGCATCCATGGATAAAGCACGAATAGCATTGGCTAGGTTACGGCGGCTTAGCATTGTGATATCTCCTGATTAATGACCGGTTTATTATAACCAAAGCCGGGCGGGACAATAACCGAAAAAATGGCAGCCAATAAAAAACCAGACAACAGCGCATTGTTGTCTGGTTTTCAAAGCGGTGGCGATAGGCTAAGGCGTCAGACCTTCGCCAACAATCACAACTTTCATGGAGTTGGTACCACCTGCCTGGCCATCTAAATCGCCTTTGGTAATGATGAATTGGTCGCCTTTTTTAGCTTGCCCGCGATCTTTGAGCTTATTGATAATGTTGCGGTTGATTTCAATTTTATCGACACTGCTAAATTGAAATGGAACCGGGAAAACACCGCGATAAATAGTGACGCGGTTGAGGGTATCTTCGTTTCGGCTAAAGGCAAAAATGGGAATGCCGGAGCTGATACGCGACATCCATAAAGGTGTCGAGCCTGATTCTGTCAATGCCGCAATACCGGCAATATCAGTATGATTCGCCAGGTACATTGACGACATGGCAATGCCTTCATCGATACGTTCGAACATTTCATCAACACGGTGCGATGAGCTTCTGACGCTAGGCTGTTTTTCAGTTTCTTTACAGATTAGAGCCATTGCTTCCACGGTTTTAACCGGATATTTGCCAGAAGCTGTTTCAGCCGAGAGCATGACGGCATCGGTGCCATCGACAATCGCGTTAGCAACATCGAACACTTCGGCGCGTGTAGGAATCGGATTTTCAATCATGGATTCCATCATTTGCGTGGCCGTAATCACAAACCGTTTAAGCTGTCTTGAGCGGGTGATTAAATGTTTTTGTGCGGCCGGCAGGCGGGCATCGCCAATTTCGACACCTAAGTCACCCCGTGCCACCATGATACCATCCGATGCTAAAATGATTTCATCGATTACTTCCATTGCTTCAGCGCGTTCGACTTTCGCGACGATGGCGGCGTTGCAGCCTTCGGCCTCAATCAGGCGACGGCCTTCTTCAAGGTCGGCGCCACTGCGCGGAAAGGAAATGGCGACAAAATCCGCCTGGATTTTACCGATGGTCTTGATATCTTCTTTGTCTTTTTCGGTGAGTGCTGCCGCAGACAGGCCGCCGCCTAAAAGATTGATACCTTTATTGTTGGATAAGGTGCCGCCCACAAAGACCTTGCAATGGATACGCTTGCCATCGGTTTCGACAACATCCATCACAACGCGGCCATCATCCAATAATAGACGGCTGCCGGGTTTGACTTCTTCGGCTAAAGGTTTGTAAGTAATGCCGACCTGAGTTTCATCGCCATCATGTTCGCCGAGGTTGATGTCCAAATAGAAATCCTGACCTTCTTCCAGCCGGACTTTGGTGTTTTTAAAACGGGCGATGCGAATTTTTGGCCCTTGCAGGTCACACAAAATACCGACGCGACGACCGGTTTTTTTGCTTATCTCGCGGATTTTGTTAGCGCGATCGATATGGTCTTGAGCCGAGCCATGGGAAAAGTTCATACGCACAACATCAACACCTGCGGCAAATAAACCTTCGAGTACGCCAGGTTTATCCGTAGCAGGGCCTAATGTGGCCAGAATTTTAGTTCTTCGTAGCATAATTTTTTAAGTTTTCAGACTATCGTGAATGCCATTGCATGGCGACAGGGAATATTTATGAATGTCACGTCCCTGTGACTTTGGGGAGCATCTAAGACTTATTTTGCATTCATTAATGCAATCGTTGTATCCAGCATACGGTTTGAGAAGCCCCATTCGTTATCATACCAGGACAGAACTTTAACCAGTGTGCCATCAATGACTTTAGTCAATGATTTATCGTAGGTTGAAGACGCTGGATTATGATTGAAATCAATGGAAACCAGTGGTTTTTCATTGATATCCAGAATGCCTTTCAGAGGGCCTTCAGAAGCCGCTGTCAGAATCTCATCAATTTCTTCTTTTGTGGTCTCGCGGTTAGCGGTGAATGTCAGATCCACAATAGAGACGTTGATAGTCGGTACGCGAACAGCAAAACCATCCAGTTTGCCCGCCAGATCAGGGAGTACCAGGCCAACGGCAGCCGCAGCACCCGTTTTGGTTGGGATCATCGATTGTGTGGCAGAACGGGCGCGACGCAAATCTGAGTGATAAACATCAGTCAAAACCTGGTCGTTAGTATAAGAGTGAATGGTGGTCATCAAGCCATGCTTGATACCGATAGTATCTTTTAAGGGTTGAACCAGCGGCGCCAGACAGTTCGTTGTGCACGATGCATTTGAAATAATGGTATCGCTGGCTTTTAAGGTGTTGTGGTTGACGCCATAGACGATAGTCGCATCTACATCGCTGCCGCCGGGTGCCGAAATAACGACTTTTTTAGCGCCGGCATCCAGGTGAGCCGAAGCTTTTGCCTTGCTGGCGAAAAAACCGGTACATTCATGAACAACATCGACGCCTAATTCAGCCCATGGCAATTTTGATGGATCTCTTTCAGCCAAAACCTTGATTCTGTCGCCGTTGATAATCAGATCGCCGCCATCGACAGAAACTTCGCCCGGGAATTTACCGTGGGCTGAATCGTACTGAGTCAAGTGCGCATTGGTATTGGCGTCGCCCAGGTCATTGATTGCAACAACTTGAATTTCATCATTACGACCAGCTTCGTAGAGCGCGCGAACGATGTTACGTCCAATACGGCCATAGCCATTGATTGCAACTTTAATTGCCATAGAGTGTTTCTCCGGATGTGAGTGTGAAGGAAAAGAATGCCTACAAGACATAAAAATCTTTCTAATAATAGCAAAAATATAATAAAGCGTCTATTGTGCGGCGTATATATGCACATCTTATGATAAAAGTGTGAACGCATTACGTTGATATTGAATTTTGGCTTGCCAGAAAAAGCTGATTTGACATAGCATGCATATCTTATTTGCGATTGAAAGAGGGATATGATGAAACGGCGTGATTTTATTCGTAAGGCGGGGGCAACATTGGCAACGGGAGCGGCTGCCGTAGGTGTGCCAGGTATGGCTCAGGCCAAGGCGGAATTTAACTGGAAGATGGTCACTGCCTGGCCAAAAAATTTCCCGGGACTCGGTACGGGCGCTAATTTATTGGCCAAAACGATTACCGAAATGAGTGGTGGGCGCATAAAAGTCAAAGTTTATGGCGCCAGAGAATTAGTGCCGGCTTTCGAGGTGTATGATACGGTTTCCAGTGGTACGGCTGAAATGGGACATTCAGGGGCGTATTACTGGAAAGGGAAGTCGGAAGCCGCGCAGTTTTTTTCAGCCGTCCCGTTTGGATTGACCGCGCAGGAAATGAATGCCTGGTTGTATTATGGCGGCGGTCTGGCGCTTTGGCGCGAGCTGTATCAACCGTTTGGCATCATTCCAGTGCCGGCAGGGAATTCCGGAGTACAAATGGCCGGTTGGTTCAATAAGCAAATCAATACGGTAGATGACCTGAAAGGCCTGAAAATGCGCATTCCCGGGCTCGGTGGCGAAGTGTTAAGGCGGGCCGGTGGCATAACCGTTAATATGCCTGGTGGCGAATTGTTTACCTCCTTGCAATCTGGCGCATTGGATGCGACCGAGTGGGTGGGGCCCTACAATGATTTAGCCTTTGGATTTTATAAAGTTGCGAAATATTATTATTATCCGGGCTGGCATGAGCCAGGCTCAACCATGGAAGCGCTGATTAATGAAAAAGCATTTAATGCGTTACCAAAAGATTTACAGCAGATTGTGCTAACGGCGTGTAAGGCGGCCAATATGGATATGCTTTCGGAATATTCCGCACGCAATAACCAGGCTTTAGAAACCTTGGTGAACAAGCATAAGGTCAACGTATTGCCGTTGCCTGATGAGGTTTTGAAAACGCTGAAACAGTTATCGGAACAGGTAGTTAAGGCGCTGGCCGATAAAGACCCTAAATCCCGTAAAATTTATGCATCGATTAGTGGCTTTCGTGAGCAAGTGATGAAATGGGATGCGATTTCAGAACAGGCCTTTATGCGGGCCCGTTCATTGTAAGTTTGGGATTTAGTCAGTACGGCCGCTTGTTTGACTGATCTGAACAGGGTCAGGCTGGCAAGCATCTTTCACGCATTCAAATAATAAGCTATCTAATGCCTGTTCGGGTAATGGGCCGACAAATTCGATGCCAAAGTGGTTGTTCTGGCCGTGCTGGAGTCTGCCGGAAATCGTAATCGGGATTTTGGAGCCCGGTAAAACCAGCTTGATTTTGATTTTGCACTGATTCAGGTCTTTATGTTGTTCATGATTGAGGCAGACTTTGATGCCACGGTAGCTGATGTCCAATACCTTGCCGCTTAAGGTTAGATATTGGTGGGTTTCGGGGCATTCGAGGGTAATGTTGGCAGACAGGTGGTCGGGTTCGACGCGGGTGTAGAGGCGTTTTTCTGTTTTCATGCTGAATCCTGATTTTCGAAATCGGGTGAGATTAGGTGTTCGATCGTGTGTTTGTAATTTAGATAATGACTGGTTTGCAGTTGTTTTTCTGTCGCGGCACCTAAGAGCTGGCAGGGCACGTCCATGCCGGTGATAAAACAGCAATAATGCGAATCACTCTTGCGGAAGTTTAGGATAAAATCGCGTGTTTGTTTAAAAATATCGGCACTGGATGGCTGGGAAAACGCTTCGCCGTTGCAATAAATAGTGAGGTATTGACCATCATCCGATGCGCTTACCCGAATACTGAGGTCGGTAAAACTGGCTGCAGTGGGTTCTGGTAAAGGATGACAGGACATTACACCTGCCGAATTTTGCTGTAATTCAAAGAAACGGATGTTAATGTTCTCCGGCAATTTGGCTTGCTCAAACAGGTTTGATAAAAACAACTGCAAATGATTCAAAATATGTGCGACCTGATTATCAGCGTAATGGCAATGAAAAAAAGTCGCCCGCTCATCGACACTATAAATATCGGTTTTTTGTTCAAGCTGGCGATAGAAAACCTGAACGGTATCCGGCTGACTGTGCTGATATAACAATGGGATCACGGTTTCCTGCAGGACATAAGGGTCGAAATGGGTTTGGATAAAATGAGTCTGGTAAGCGTTCAGTTGTTGAAATAATGCCGCTTCATTTTCCAGATAATCAATCTTCAAGCCATCGCCCTTATTATGTAGCTGATAATAATTCGGGCCGATGGCAATAAAATATCGCCAATGCCTGGATTCATGTTGCAGTGTACGCACTTGTTTGATGACTTGGTCAATCCGCGTTTGAATGCTGCGGCCACGTAATGGCGTCAGGCAGGAAATGTGCAGATTGTCAGGGTTAGAAGGCGCTACGCTATTATTGAAAAAATCAAGCAGGCATTCAAACAAACCATCAATGCGCGTATGTCGGGAACAGCGAATTTCACCCCAGCGTGTGATGATGATTCGGTCGGTGGTGCGAATGAAGTGCGATCGTTGCAGGCCGTAACTGAGTGGATCCGAGCGTGGGCTGATCAACAGATTGGGATTGCTGTCATCCTGATCCAACGGTTGGCCCAGATTGATGAATAATAAAACCGCCTGGCAGCGATTGTCCAATGCAAATCGCTCCAAAGTATCCGCTTGTTGCAGATAGGGTGACAGAAATTGGTGGATCTGAGACAAGGCGCGCTGGGTGTCCGTTGTGCTTAACGACAGGCTGTCACTTTTTGTATGGACTCTGAGCTGAGGATGATACAGGTCATTGGCGATGATCCAGCATAAGGCTTCGATGAAGCTATGACAGGTTTTAATGGCTTGACTGGATTCAGTGATCTCGGAAATGGGGTCCGTGTAAATTTGCCATTGTGATGCGATAATGTCATTTTCAATTAAACTTAATTGCAACGCCTTGCTGCGCACAGAATAACGGGTGGTCAACAGACTGACCTTGCCGGGGCGTTGCTCCAGACAACTATGCAGTTTGCGGGCGATCAGCTTTAAATCCTGATTATGTCTGCGGTTGGGTTGGCTGTATCGACTGGCGAAACGTGAAATCATCTGTAAACATTGCTTGAGCTGGTCGCGGATGATGTCATGCTCGGTGACGGCTTTGTGAATATCCCAGTGTTTTTTTTGGCCTAATCGTTCGAGTTCCCCATCTGGCCAGCCCCATTGTCGTGCAATGCCCTGTAAATAGTCCTGGCGCATTTGGCGGTCAGCCGCCGGTAACTGGTTAGGCGCTGAGCCCATGATTTTCAGATAAAAACATGCGCGCGCCAAGGCAAGGCGTTTTTGGGAGCGCACCAGCCTCAGGTAGTTTTCGACTTTCTGATAGACCAGAAAATACGGGTCTAATGCGTCAAAGTCCATATCGCCGGCATAGACATAGTGTTTGATCTGATTCGCCAGCCAACCGGTGTCGGGGTATTCACTGGCGTAAGCTTCCATTAAAAATAATTTCAATAATGATTTATACGGTGACTTCAGTGATTTATAAATATGCCACAGGGTGGCGCTGATAAACTCCTCGGCGGGGACCTTGTCCAGGCCACCAAAATCAATAATATCCTGATTGGAAATAAAGCGATTACCCAGCAGGTGATTGATATATTCAGTATAGTGCGCGTCCTGCTCTGGCGGCACCAGCCACCAGGCCGGCGCTTTGCCAGCGACATAAATAGCCGTGCGGTAAAATTCTTCCAGGAGTAAATAATGCTGGGTATCGCCACTGCTCTCAGATGAAATCGGGATATGTTGGCCTTGTCTAAATTGCACCGCATCCATCAAAAAGAAATGGACTTCCAGATCCAGGTGCTCTGCCCAGGCTTCAACTGCAGAAGCCTTTTTTTGCAGATTTTCCAGTTGCTTTGCGTTCAGTGTGCTGTCATGGCACAGCCAAATGTCGATATCGCTGCTTTTGGAAAACGCTATGCTGCCGACGCTGCCCATTAGAAAAATACCCTCGATAGCGTATTGGATCAGCGCTTTACGGCGATAACGAAAATTCCTGAAATGTTTTCGACAGGCTTGTAAGGCAACGGGGCCGGGTTTGAAGTCTAGAATGCCGTGAGGAGTTTCAGGATCATAAAAGCCGGGGAGAGCGGCATGGTTCTGATGAAAAATCAACGCCAGAATATCCAGAAAAACCTGCTGTCTGGGCAACAGGAATTGCTGAATATGTTGCAATCGCGACTGGTGCAGGACTTTGAAACGGCTGATGACTTGATGTAAGTTCTTACGGTCGATTTCTTCGCCGGGGGCGCCGAGCTTGATGGGCGTAAACTGTTTTTTTAACACGGTATCCGCTGATGATTTCAAGAATGTATCAAAGTATAGATTAGGTCTTTGATACTGTGCAGCGGTCAGGAGATTTTTTTGAGGGCGACAAATTTATTTTCTGCAGTGAGGGTCATTTCAAACAAGCCGTTGATACCGTCCCGGGTCAAAAAGGGTTGAGCATTACGGGCAGGAAAATCAATGATACGACCGTCCAGCGTTTTGGTGCGTATCGACGAATGCGTGCCTCGATAAACGCTCAAAAACTGCTCATAAGGGATATGCAAATAGAAACGAAATGATTTTTGCATCAAAGGGAAATAAAAAAAGCCGGCCGGAAGGCCGGCAGCTTAGGACTGAGGATGAAATAAAACTCGAAACTAGCGTAGGATTTTTGTTCAGATTCAAGGCGTGAAAATAGGCGCATAGTAAACTATGTAACTATTTCCACAACGTAGAAGCTGGATAAAAAGACAAGTTAGTTTCGGGGGTTATAAAATCCTCAGTCCTTAGAGTGCTCAACGGAGCTTTTCAAGCGCAGCAATGCGCTCTTCCAAAGGCGGATGGCTCATGAATAACTTTTGCACATGACCGCCATTGATACAGAAAGCAGCCAATTGTTCTGGCATATCTTCAGGCTCATGGGAATGCTGCAATGCTTTGAGTGCATTGATCATTTTTTGTTTACCCGCCAGGCGAGCGCCACCCGCATCGGCGCGGAATTCGCGATAACGCGAGAACCACATCACCAGCATGGTCGCCAGAATGGACAACACAATCTGCATGACGATTTGCGTGATGTAATAAGCCGGACCATAACCGCGTTCGGTTTTAAACACAACACGGTCAACGACATGCCCAATCACACTGGCAAAGAAATAGACAAAGGTATTCACCACACCCTGCATCAGCGCCATGGTGACCATATCGCCATTACTGACATGGCTGATTTCATGGCCCAGAACGGCCTCGATTTCATCCGGGCTCATGCTTTGCAACAAGCCTGTGCTGACGGCAACCAAAGCATCATTTTTGCTCATGCCGGTGGCGAAGGCATTAGGGTCCGGCGACTGAAAAATACCGACTTCCGGCATGCCGATTCCAGCCTGGCGTGCCAGTTTGGTGACGATATCGACCAGCCATTGTTCGGTCTGGTTTTGAGGCTGCTCAATCACATAAACGCCCATGGACTGTTTGGCCATCCATTTCGACATGGCCAATGAGATGAATGAGCCGGTCATACCAATAACGGCCGACATGATCAGCAGGGCATTCAGATCCAGGTTGACGCCTTGGGCATCCAGGGTTCCACTGATTCCAAGAAGATTAAAAACAACGCTGATGACCACTAAAATGGCCGCATTGGTTGCCAAAAACAACAAAATTCGCATCATGATGATATTCCTTTGGTTAAAATCTAAGTTGTCTGAAATATAAGGGTGGTATCGCTTTATTTCAAGCTATAGAGTGATAAACTGTTAAAAAGTTTGTGACAGGGGAAAAACAAATGCAAAAAAATATTCGCGTATGGGTATTGTTCGTTTGGACTTATGCGACAAGTGCTGTGGCGATGCCGCCGGAACAGGTGTTATCGCATTTGAAACTGCCGGATGGTTTTCAAATCAATTTATTCGCCCGGGATGTTCCCAATGCCCGAACCCTGGCTTTAGGCGATGATGGTGTTGTGTTTGTCGGTACCCGGCAAGCGGGCCGTGTTTATGCGCTGCAAGACAGTAACGGCGATGGCGTCGCCGATAAGCGCTTTGACATTGCCAAAGGCTTATATATGCCCAATGGTGTGGCGTATCGCAATGGTGATTTGTTTGTGGCGGAAACCCATCGGATTATCCGTTATCGAAATATCCAACAGCATTTAGGGCAACGGCTAAAGCCCGAAGTTGTGTACGATAAACTGCCGCATGATCGTCATCATGGCTGGAAATATCTGCGTTTTGGGCCGGACGGAAAATTGTATACCGCAGTCGGTGCGCCGTGTAATATCTGTTTGCCGAAGAAACCCATTTATACCGCACTGGTACGCTTAAATCCGGATGGCAGTGATTTTGAAATTTTGGCCCGAGGCATTCGCAACAGTGTCGGCTTTGACTGGCAGCCTGATACGAAAACGCTGTATTTTACCGACAATGGCCGTGATTACCTCGGTGATGATGAGCCCGCCGATGAGCTGAACCGCTGGCGTAAAAAAGGCCAGCATTTTGGCTATCCTTTTTGTCATGGTGGCGATGTGCTCGACCCTGAATTTGGTCAAGGAAAATCGTGCAAAGATTATGTCCCGCCCGTATGGCGGTTTAAAGCCCATATGGCGCCATTGGGTTTGCGTTTTTATACCGGCCGGCAATTCCCTCAGCGATATAAAAATCAGTTGTTTGTGGCCCAACATGGCTCCTGGAATCGCAGCAAGGCGCAGGGTTATCGCGTGGCAATGGTTAAATTTAAAGGCGATAAGGCCATCAGCGAGCAGGTTTTTATCGACGGTTGGTTAACGCCTGATGGACAGGTTTTAGGACGACCCACCGATATTTTGCAAATGCCCGACGGCAGTCTGTTGATTGCCGATGACACCTTGGGCGTTATCTATCGAGTGAACTATCAAAAATGACTGATAAACAGTTTGAAATCATCAACAAGGAAACCGTTTACCAAGGCTTTTTCCGGTTGGAAAAATACCGTTTGAAACATACGCTGTTTCAAGGCGGCTGGAGTCATGACATTGTCCGCGAATTGTTTCGCCGTGGCGACTGTGTGGCCGTTCTGCTGTATGATCCGGTGCGTGATGAAGTGGTGTTGATCGAACAATTCAGAATTGGCGCGGTGTTGCGTAAAAAACAGGCCTGGCTGCTGGAAATTGTTGCGGGCGCTGTGGAGTCAGGTGAAACGGCGGCGGAGGTGGCGCGTCGGGAAGCGGAAGAAGAGGCCGGTTGCACGATTCAGGAGCTGCGATTGATTCACGAATTTTATACCTCGCCCGGCGGCGCTTCTGAATGGCTCAGCTTATTTTACGGGCGGATCGACAGCCGCAATGTCGGCGGTATTTTCGGGCTGGATGACGAAGATGAAAATATTCGGGTCAGTGCGGTTAAATTTGAACGCGCGTATCAGATGATGGCGCAGGGCGAAATCGATTCAGCGATTCCGATTATCGCCCTGCAATGGTTATATATTCATCGCCATACATTACGCGGTTAATCGGCAATCAGCTTGTTTTCAAAGACCACAACCGAGTGTGGCTGAATCGTATAAGCGGATTCACAATAGCGGCTTTGCTCCGGTCGCGGAATAATATCCTCCTCGCCCGATCTGGCGGTATCGACCGAAAGACACCAGTAATGATCGCTGATAACCGGTAGCTCGACCGAAATCGCCTGCTCATCCATGTTCAGTGCAATGAAGATATCCGGCTCCCTGGGGTCTGCAGCACCGAGCGTAAAGGCTAAAAAGCGGTTGTCAGGGTTATCCCAGTCGGGAGCCTGATCCGGATGCGTATGTTGCCAGCTGATATCGGGGATATCGCGGCCTTCAATTAGCTTTCCGGTAAAGAAATGCCGTCGCATTAATGTGGCATGACGTTTTCTGAGTCGGATCATGAGCCGCACAAAACGCACCATATCCTGGTTTTTTTCGACCTGATCCCAATTCAGCCAGGCGAGTTCATTATCCTGGCAATAACAATTATTGTTGCCCTGCTGTGAATGCAAAAATTCATCGCCGGCCAATAGCATCGGCACGCCCTGGCTCAGGAGCAAAATAGCAAAGGTATTTTTGGCCTGACGTCGGCGCAAAGCCAGAATGGCCGGATCATCGGTATCGCCTTCTACACCATGGTTATAGCTCAGGTTATGGTCGCAACCGTCGCGGTTGTGTTCGCCATTGGCGTCATTATGTTTTTCGTTATAACTCAACAAATCATTCAGCGTAAAGCCATCATGACAGGTGACAAAATTGATGCTGCTGATCGGCAAGCGCTGTTGTTCTTCATATAAATCACTGCTGCCGCAAATACGCGTTGCCAGGTTTTTAACCATACCTTTATCGCCACGCACATATTGGCGCACCACATCGCGATAAATGCCATTCCACTCGGCCCAGCGGAATCCAGGAAAACAGCCGACCTGATATAAACCGGTGGCATCCCAGGCTTCGGCAATCAGTTTGGTTTTAGCCAGTTGTTCTGAGAGTTCAATACCCCAGACAATGGGCGGATTATCCAGAACGCTGCCATCCTCGCCACGCGATAAGGCACTGGCCAAATCAAACCGGAAGCCATCGACATGCATCTCTCTGACCCAGTATTCCAGGCAACCGATGATAAAGCGTGACACCAGTGGATGGTTGGCATTTACCGTATTACCGCAGCCGGTATAGTCATGGAAGATGCTTTTATCGACTTTATCGATCAGATAAAAACTGTTGCCGACCATGCCTTTAAAATTGATTATCGGGCCATCGGGTCCGGATTCGGAGGTATGATTGAAGACCACGTCCATAATCACCCCGATACCGGCTTTATGTAACGCCTTCACCATATCGCAGAATTCTTGTTGATGAGTGCCTTGTTCCGGCGTGACGCAATAGCCAGGATGCGGGCTGAAAAAACTGTGGGTGCTGTAGCCCCAGTAATTTTTCAAACCTAACTCGGCAGTATGCTCGGGAACATCTTGTTCATCAAAGGCCATAACCGGCAGCAACTCAACGTGGCTGATGCCTAAACTTTTTAAATAAGGAATTTTCTCGATGACACCGGCAAAGGTACCCGGCTGTTTGACATGTGATGATGAGTGGCGCGTGAAGCCGCCAACATGCATCTCATAAATAATAGCGCGTTCACTGCGGATGGCCAGCGGCGTATCGCCTTCCCAGTCATAACGGTCATCCACCACCACGCTGCGCATGGCATAATCCCCATTATCGCCAGGGAAGCACGCCAATGCACGGTTCCAATGCTTTATGCTGACCGCACGCGCCCATGGGTCGAGCAAATGTTTTTCCTTGTCGAAACACAAGCCGGTATGACGGGTATCGTGGTTTGGCCCATCCACACGCCAGCTATACCAGGTGCCTGCAGGTAAGAACTTGACAAAGATATGCCAGGAAAAAAACGTACAATGCTTATCCTTGGATAAGTTGATGACTTGAAAAGGCTCTTTACAGTCTTCCGTTTTATACAGCAATAATTCCACGGCCTCAGCATGGCGGCTGAAGATGGAAAAATTCACCCCATCTGGACTAAATTTTGCGCCATGAGGATAAGGACTTCCGGGTTTCGTTTTAAACACTATGGATGCTATAAAAGTTAAAGTTAAGGAATCTTTGATTCTACTCAATTTTGTCAGCTTTTGCTGATAAAATTGCTCAAATTATGGCATTTATGGTGCGTATGTTGATCGTTCCCAAGCTGGAACTTGCCTGTTCGGTGGATGCGCTGCGCTTATCCACCCTACGGATTGCTCGTTCTTTTGCTCAGGCTTGGGAGCTGTCTTGAGTGAAAGTTAATCATACAAACGAGGTAACTACTCAGCGTGTTTGGGGCTGAAGGCATAGGCTATTGATTTATAAGGACGCGTAAATACGTCCCTGTAAACTCTGCTGCAACGTCCTGTTGCAGAAGCCTGATAAATCAACAGCCTATGCCCACAGAAGAATTTATGCTGAGTAGTTACCAAACGAGGAGAAATTTGCTCTAATTATGAGCATATGCTGGGTCATGTTCTATTGGTCATCCTGTACGTGGTGCTGTACCAGAATCCAGGGCTTGACCACAACGGTCCAGCCCTGAGCGTCGTTGCCCAGCCACTCTCGGGCTTGCTGATCGCTGACCGGGCCAATTTTTTCCTGTTCGAGCCATTGCTTGACCTGATGTTTGTTATCCATGGAAAACATCAGTGCAACCTCAACCAGGTCCAGTTCGGGGGCAACCGAAATCGCCAGGCCGCTGGCGAAAAAGCGTTGTAATTCCGACCAGTGAATTTTTGAGGTTTCCTGGTTGATTTTATGTCGTAATAATTGTTCGTCGTTTTTCATCATAATGATTTTTTCAGGGAAGGTAAATATTCAGAGCTCACTCAATATCTCCTTCTCCCTCCGGGACAAGGTTGGGATGAGGGTATCAAATAGCAGGGAGTTTCGAATATTTACGGTTGCAGCGGTTCGTGTAAACGTAAAAAAATGCGCTATCATAGCAAACCTGATTAACGCATTGACGGCAGCATACAGCGCGGGCCGTGAATCATAACAATAAAAAAGAGGAGAGAATATGTCTATTTTCAGTTCGCTGGGTAAGGCGAGAACCTTAAAGGCAGCCATCCAGCAGGTTGCCGAGGCCAGAAAAAATACCGGTGGTCGTGCTGAACAATTGTATAAAAGTGCGTATCAGGCCTTCGCCAAGGTTGTCGAAGGCGATTTGAATACAGCAGAGGCCTTGTATAACTGGGGGTTTGCGTTACTGCATGAAGCTAAAGAAAATGCATCTGAAAACGTCCGGCAGCAGCTGGATGAGGCGATAGAAAAGTTCACGTTTTGTCTGCTGGTTGCGCCCTCGCATTTAGGTGCGGCGATTGATGGTGGCGTCGCCTATATGGAAAAAGCACGCATCAACAATGTCAGCCCGGATGACCGTTTGTATACACAGGCACTGACATTTTTTGAGCGGGCCGATCACATTCAAAAGGGCAGTGCGGCGTATAATATGGCCTGCGTTTATGCCTTGCAGGGTAATACCGAGGCCTGCAAGACTGCATTGGAGTTGGCGCGTGAAAAAGGCAGTCTGCCTGATGAAGATGATGTCATGAATGATGCGGATATGGCAGCGGTAAAATATGCGCCATGGTTTCAAGACTTTTTGGGAAAAGTGGCAGTGCAAAAAGTCGAACGCGAAGTTAATGACAAGCGCAGTCGGCGTGGCTTGAAAAAGGTCGAAGAACTTAAATTGGATCTGGAGGATTTACCCCCGCGTCCAACCGACTCGATGCTGCGTCGTCATTATGACACGATGGTTAAGGCCAGGCTGGATGAATTGAAAGAACAAGACGCCGAGCGAAAGCGCCAGGAGGCCGAAGCCCGGGACAGGAAGAAAAATAAAGACCAGTTTGATTACTATAAAAAATAGGTGTAATTACTCAGCGTAAATTCTTCTGTGGGCATAGGCTGTTGATTTATCAGGCTTCTGCAACAGGACGTTGCAGCAGAGTTTACAGGGACGTATTTACGCGTCCTTATAAATCAATAGCCTATGCCTTCAGCCCCAAACACGCTGAGTAGTTACAAATAGGTGTTAATTTATCATCTTTGATATTTTCATCTTGTTCCCAAACTCTGTTTGGGAACACATGCCTTGATAGCTCCGGCTGTACAATACCGAACGACGCGAAGCAGAGCGTCTAAACCCGGCGTTCCCAAACGGCGTTTGAGAACGAGAAATCTTTGCCTATCGGGAAATAGCCTTTAAAATTTCCGTAATCAAGTGCGGACCGCGATAAATCAGGCCACTGTAGATTTGTACCAGTTTAGCGCCGGCTTCGATTTTCTCTTTGGCATCTTGCCCGCTTAAAATACCGCCAGCGGCGATAATCGGTAATGCACCGCCTAATTCTTCGGCCATTTTTTTGACCACGGTCGTTGATTTTTCTTTGACGGGCGCACCACTTAAACCGCCGTTTTCGCTGGCCAGCGGATGGTCTGCGATAGCCGTCCGCTCAATTGTCGTATTCGTAGCGATAACGCCATCAATCGCCAATGATTTTAACAGGGAAGCAATGTGCTGGATTTCATCATCGTTCAGGTCAGGCGCAATTTTAACCACTAACGGCACATAATGGCCGTGTTGCTGCTGTAATCTTAACTGTGTATCTTTTAATGCCAATAATAAACGGCTTATTTCCTCGCCTTGCTGCAACTTACGCAGGTTTTTTGTGTTGGGCGAGGAAATATTAATGGTGATGTAACTGGCGTAAGGGTAGCTTTTTTCAAGGCCGATTAAATAGTCATCGACCGCCTTTTCCAGTGGTGTATCGAAATTCTTGCCGATATTGATGCCGAGCACACCCCGGAAACAGGCCTGTTTGACCTGTTCGATCAAATGGTCGATACCTTTGTTGTTAAAGCCCATACGATTGAGAATAGCCTGGTGTTCGGGCAGACGAAACAGACGCGGTTTCGGGTTACCGGGCTGCGGGCGGGGCGTAACGGTGCCAATTTCGATAAAGCCAAAACCCAATGCGGCCAGCGCATCAATATAATCACCGTTTTTATCCAGCCCTGCGGCCAGTCCGACAGGATTATCAAAATGCAGTCCCATCACCTCAATCGGTTGTTCTGTGTTCTGTGCTTTGAACAAGGGCGACAGGCCGGATTGATAGGCCTGCTTTAAGCCTTCCAGCGTAATATGATGCGCGCGTTCAGGGTCGAGTTGAAATAAGAGCGGGCGCAGTAGCGGATAAATATTCATTGATAGTCTTTAAGCTGATAGGGTTCAGGGTTTAGCAAGGGGGGGCGATCCAGAATCAAGTCGGCAAGCAGCCGGGCCGATGCCGGCCCCATGCCGAGACCGTTACGAAAATGGCCGGCATTGATGCTCAGATTATCAATGTCTGGATGTAAGCTGATACAGGGTATGCCCTCATCGCTGCCCGGACGCAGACCTGCCCAGTGATGGCTCACCGGGTAATCTTTTAAAGCCGGCAATATTGCGGTGGCGAATTGATAAAGCTGTTGCCGCGCCGTATCGCTGGTGTGTTTGTCAAAGCCTGCATCTTCCACCGTGCTGCCGGCCAAAATCTTGCCATCCTGCCGTGGAATCAAATAGCGGTCGTGTTCAAGCACCATAAAGGGCAGGAGCTCAGGTTGGCTGTCAAATAACAACATCTGGCCTTTTACAGGCTTTATCGCCGGGGGCGGCGTGATGTCAGGGAGTAAATGCGCAAACAGGGTCGATGTCCAGGCGCCGGTCGTCACCACCAGGTGACCAGGGCTGAATGTTTTGTCCTGAGCCAGTAGCTGGGTAATGTGCTGGTTTTGGTGCTTGATCGTATGCACCTGGCAATGCTCAAAAAAAATGACGCCACGCTGTTGCAATGTGGTTTTGAGTGCTTTCAGCAAGCGCGGATTACGCGCCTGAGCAATATCAGGCAGCCATAGCGGCTGATCGAAATGGCACTCCAACGCCGGATGAAATGGCGCCTCCGGGAGTTGATAGCGGATTTGGTAACGCCGACACCAGTCCAGTGCGGCCGGGCGATCGGGCAATGCACTCAGCAACAGACCGCTGACAACAAATTCAGGGTCGATATGGCTTTGCGCTAACAGATCGGCGGCTAAATCAGGATAAAGCGCGAGGCTGGCGACAGCCAGATCGCTGATGCTGCTCGCTTGTCGCCAGGGATAGAGCGGCAGCAAAATACCGCCCCCAGCCCAGGACGATTCACGGCCGACCGCTGAAATATCGACAATACACACGCTAAAACCGGCCTGCGACAGTTCATAGGCTGTCAAAAGGCCGCTGATGCCGCCGCCGAGAATGGAAAAATCAAATCGTTCGCTCATTACAAGAAGTCACCATGAGGTTTAGAAGATTACGCAGCTCACACAAGGGTGGGCAGGGTGCTAAGTTAGCACGAAAAACGTGGCAGAAAAACCGTTGTTCAGATGGCGGGGTCTGTTGTTTTTTTTTAACAAGCTAAAAAGAAAATCAAGTGAGTGGCTTAATCTATTGAAATATAAAGATAAAAAAAATCACATTAAAACTTGTACGGAAAAGGTTTTGTTGCTATTATTACTCACGAGTAAAAAACCTGTGTTGCATATAAGCAAATGCAGTTCGATAACAACAACCTCTGAGGGGGGGACTTTTTATGAGCATTAAAAAAACAAAACTGGCCTTAGGTATCGCCGGTGCTACACTGGCCATCGCCTCATCATCGGCTATGGCACATTCAAAAGCTGAGCGCATCGCGGATGCAACCGCCAAAAAAACCGCCGCATTGGAAGCGCAGGTTCAGCAAATGGCGAGCATGATGCAATCCATGCAAGCTGAATTAAGCCGGGTTAAAGCACAAGCGTCAACAGCGGTCGGCAGCAACGCACAAAAACTGCAGGAGCTGGATCAATGGATGTCTTCGGTTAGAAGTGCGCCGGTTCATGTCGCCAGCAAAGACAATCTGATTGCATTCCGTGGCGGTTGGATGCATTTTAATGATAACCGGAATGGTACTGGAACGTTAGGTACTTTCAGTCCAATAAAGACTGATAGAGACGCTCATTATTATGGTGGCGCCATTGATTTCAATGTGAATAACGATCTGTTCGGTTTTATGGATCATACCTCGTTTGCAATGGAGTTAGGGCTGGAATATGCCCAAATTGCAAAGTCTAAACCAAATGGTCTTGGTACCATAGGGGCAAATCAGCAAGCGGCTGATGTTAATCAATTGAGAATTAACATCTCGCCAAAAATCAAATTCATGCATGGCAGCAAATTAAGACCATGGATTATCCCTGCCGGTCTGGATATTAACATCATCAGCCCACCATCTTCAGCAATTACCGTATTGAACACCGGTATGCAGTTTGGTGCGGGTGTGAACTATGAATTGTTCAATGGTATCGTTGCCGGTGTTGACGGCCGTTATCACCATAGTTTCGATAATATCGATGGCGTCGATACTGATGGCTTCACCCTGGGTGGATCACTCGGTTTCAGATTCTAAGTCAGTTAACTTAAAAACTACCAGACAAAGGGAAGGGTAATACCTTCCCTTTTTTGTTTCTGGCGTGCTGGAATCCTGGGCGTTAAGATGGTAAAGTTCAGCCCTTTAAAAAATCGTTCAAGCTCATGAAAATGCAAAATCCTGTCACAAAAACACTGCAAACGGCGCTGTTGATGATTTCTGTTGCTGTATGGCTGTCGGCCTGTTCTGACGACAAGCCGAAAACAACACTGAAAAAAGCCGCGCATAATTCGTTTGATCATTCGCATGGCGCCGAGGTCACGGATTTGGTCAAGCATAAATTCGAGCATAAATTTGCCGATCAGTGCGTTGCGCGGGAAATCAAACGTTCGGCGAATCCCGATGTGGATAAAAAACGCTATGCCAAACCCTGTATGTGTATTGCCCGATTTATGATGAAAGACCTGACGGCTGTCGAGGCGGAAAAGTTTTTAAAAGAAAATGAAAACACCCAATCCATGCGTATCCGTTTTGATAATGCGGCCTATCATTGTTTGCAGGAAAAAGCGCACCCAAAAGGGCCTAAGCTGTTTGGCAAACGTTGAGTGTAACGTTGAGTGTAATGGTAGACAGTTGTTGCCGAGATGGCAGACATAACAGTAACGCTCCTACAATACTCAATGCAATCCATACCCCGTAGGAGCGACTTTAGTCGCGATCAAAGCGTTATGTATCATTAAACCATTTGGCGTGACAAAAATATCAAACCGCGTAACATCAGATATTTATCTATCCTGAATGGGCGCTGTACTGGTTTTGTAAACACGCTAAAAGTTAAAATATGAATTAAGAGCAACCCCTGATTCCTAACCGTTTTATATCAAATACCAATAACTACATACAGCGCCTAATTCACATTTGTGAAGCAGAGCTTCTAAACCCAGCATTCCCAAACGGAGTTTAGGAACGAGAATAAGAGGTATTGCATCAAAGGTTGGGCCGTGTCGGGTGGATAAGCGCAGCGCATCCACGCGGATTCAAATATGAATTAAGAACAAACCCTGACCGTTTGATATCAAATATCTATAACTACAGATCTTAATTCACACTAAAGTATTCGGTTATTTATGACACAAGCAAAAGATTTATTTGAGCAGGCCAAACAATTCATTCCCGGCGGTGTTAATTCGCCCGTGCGTGCTTTTAACGGCGTCGGTGGCACACCTGTGTACATCGACAGTGCCTCTGGCCCCTATGTTGTTGATAGCGAAGGGCGGCGTTATATTGATTATGTGGGATCATGGGGGCCGATGATTTTAGGCCATGCCCATGCCGATGTGATTGATGCGGTTAAAAAGACGGCTGAAAAAGGCTTGAGTTTTGGCGCGCCCACCGAGCTTGAAACGCGGATGGCGGCCAAAGTCTGCGAACTGCTGCCATCGGTGGAGAAAGTACGCATGGTCAGCTCCGGAACCGAGGCGACCATGAGTGCATTACGCCTGGCGCGGGGCTTTACCGGTCGCGATAAAATCGTCAAGTTTGAAGGCTGTTACCATGGTCATTCCGATGCCTTGCTGGTGAAAGCCGGATCCGGTGCATTGACCTTGGGCGTGCCGAGTTCACCGGGTGTTCCGGCTTCGGTGGCGGCCGACACCATTACCCTGGTTTACAATGACAGTGAAGCCGTCAAAGCGGCATTTGCCGAATCGGGCGAACAGATTGCCTGCATTATTGTGGAGCCGGTGGCAGGCAATATGAACTGTATTCCGCCTGAGCCGGGTTTTTTACAGACCTTGCGGGACGTCTGTGACCGTTATGGCAGTGTATTGATTTTTGACGAAGTGATGACCGGCTTTCGGGTTGGCTTGAACAGTGCCCAAGGCTTGTATGGCATTACGCCCGACATGACAACGCTGGGTAAAATTATTGGCGGTGGCATGCCGGTTGGTGCATTTGGCGGCAAGCACGAAATCATGGATTATCTGGCGCCGTCAGGCTCAGTTTATCAGGCCGGTACATTGTCGGGGAATCCGGTGGCGATGGCGGCCGGTTTAAAAACGCTGGAGCTTATTTCCGCGCCTGGATTTTATGAGGCCTTGCAGATCAAAACAGAAACCCTGGTCAGCGGCATTCGGCAAGCGGCGGCACAGGCCGGGGTGGCGATGACCAGTAATCAGGTCGGCGGCATGTTCGGCCTGTTCTTCAGCGAAGCCGAAAACATCAGCCGTTTTGAGCAGGTGATGCAATGCGATCAGGAACGCTTTAAACGCTTTTTTCATGGCATGTTGGCGGAAGGTGTTTATCTGGCACCATCGGCATTTGAAGCCGGATTTGTCTCGGCCGCGCATGATGACGCGGTGCTGGCACAAACCATCGAGGCGGCCACGCGCGTCTTCAGTCGCCTGTAAATGGAGAGCTGGGCTCAAGTATGGCCGTTGCTGGCGGCGGGTAGTGGTTTTGTGCTGGCCGGGGTGGTTTTTGGCACGGTGATGCGGCGGCAACAGCAGCAGTTGATGGACTTGAATCAACAGCTTGAGCAACAACGGCAGCTCAGTCAGGAAAGCGCGGTACAGCAGGCGATTTATGAAGAAAAGCTGCAAGGGTTGCAGCAGATCAGTGATGAATTGTCCGCTGCGCAAAAGCAGTTGTTGGCGATACAGACAGAAAATGCGGAATTAAAAACCCGCTTGCAGGAACAGCTTAAAAATCATCAACAGCAGGTCGAGCTGTTGCAGTCTGCCGAGCAACAATTAAAACATCAGTTTGAAAATCTGGCGCAGCGCATTTTTGAACAGCGCAGCAAGACATTCAGTGAGCAGAATCAGGCCAGTATCGAACACCTGTTGACACCATTACGTGAGCAATTTGGCGAATTTAAAAGTCGCCTCGAAACCCTGTATGATCACGAAAGCAAGGATCGTATCTCACTGCGTGAAGAAATCGTCCAGCTGCGCCGAGATACGGCCAAAATGAACCAGGAAGCCTTGAATCTGACCCGGGCCTTGAAGGGCGATAAAAAAATTCAGGGCAACTGGGGTGAGATGGTGCTGGAAAAGGTTCTGGAGCAATCCGGCCTGCGTAAGGACGTGGAATATGAAACCCAGACCGCTTTGCGTGATAACGAGAATAGGCTGTTCAAGCCTGATGTGATTGTGCGGCTGCCGGAAGAAAAAGATGTGGTCATCGATTCCAAGGTCTCGTTGCTTGATTATGAACACTATTGCAATACGGATGATGATGACGAACGTGTGGCGGCGCTGAAGGCGCATGTCGAAGCCGTCAGGGCGCATATCAAAACCTTGAGCGGCAAGGACTATTCACATTTGAAGGGCTTGCGATCGCTGGATTTTGTGTTGTTGTTTATGCCGATCGAAGCGGCGTTTATGGCCGCGTTTCAGGCCGATGAAAAGCTGTTTAATGAGGCTTTTGAGCATAAAATTGTGGTTGTTACGCCGACAACCTTGCTGGCGACATTGCGCACAGTACAGAATATCTGGCGCTACGAGCGACAGAATGAAAATGCCCGCTTGATCGCAGACCGGGCCGGAGCCTTGTATGACAAACTGCGTGGCTTTGCCGAAGATCTGGAAAAATTAGGGAATCAATTGGCGACGGTAAACAAAACCTATGATGATGCGATGAATAAACTGACCCATGGCCGCGGGAATTTAATCGCGCAGGCGATCAAGTTTGAAGAACTGGGTGTCAAGGTGAAAAAGAAACTGCCCAAAACCCTCACAGAGCGGGCAAATCTGGCCGATGAATAAATACAATTTTCTGAAAATTATTTGAACCCATGCAATTTGAATTATTAAACCAGGATGGTGATGCGCGTCGAGCGCGTTTGACATTTGCGCGCGGCGTGATCGAAACGCCGGTCTTTATGCCGGTCGGCACCTATGGCACGGTCAAGGCGATGACACCTGACGAGCTGGAAGGGATGGGCGCGCAGATTATTTTAGGCAATACCTTTCATTTGATGCTGCGGCCAGGGATGGATGTGATGAAGGCACATGGCGGACTGCATGATTTTATGCAGTGGCAGAAGCCGATTTTGACCGACTCGGGCGGCTTTCAGGTATTCAGTCTGGGGGCTTTACGAAAAATAAGCGAGCAAGGGGTGACGTTTCAGTCGCCGGTCAATGGCAGTAAGATATTTATGGGGCCGGAAGAGTCGATGCAGGTTCAGCGTGATTTAGGGGCCGATATCGTGATGATTTTCGATGAATGTACACCGTATCCGGCCACCGAGAAACAGGCGGCCGATTCGATGCGGCTGTCATTGCGCTGGGCCGAGCGCAGTAAACAAGCGCATGGCGATAATCCTTCGGCGTTGTTCGGTATTGTCCAGGGCGGTATGTATGAGCATCTGCGCAAGGAGTCGATTGCCGGGTTGACCGATATTGGCTTCGATGGCTATGCGATTGGCGGATTGTCTGTCGGTGAGCCGAAACCGGAAATGTTGGCGACGCTGAATGCGTTGAAAACACGCCTGCCGGTGGATAAGCCGCGTTATCTGATGGGGGTGGGAACGCCGGAAGACCTGGTGGAAGGCGTCAGGCGTGGTATCGATATGTTCGATTGTGTGATGCCCACCCGAAATGCGCGGAATGGGCACCTGTTTACCCGGCAAGGCGTGATCAAAATTCGTAACAGTCAGTATCAGTTCGACACCCGGCCATTGGATGAAGAATGTCAGTGTTATACCTGCCGCAATTATTCGCGCAGTTATTTGCGCCATCTTGATAAATGTCGGGAGATGCTCGGTGCACGCTTAAACACGATTCATAATCTTTACTACTATCTGACATTGATGCAAGACATGAGAAATGCCATTGCCGGACAAACATTTGAGCCATTTATTGCCGATTTTTATCAGCAACGAGGCAAAACAGTACCGGCTGTGGCATAATAGCCCGGTTTTTCTGTCGCCTTTTAAATGGCAGTCAACTTAAATATTATACGAGAGGATAACCATGAGTTTCTTGATTTCCGATGCGGCCGCAGCCGCCGCAGCCCCTGCAGCACAACAACCGGGTTTTGAAGCCATGTTGTTCCCGTTGGGGATTTTGGTATTTTTCTATTTTTTGTTTATTCGTCCGCAATCGAAGCGTAATAAAGAACAAAAAGAAATGTTGGCGGCTTTGAGCAAAGGCCATGAAGTCGCGACCAGTGGCGGCATTGTCGGCAAAGTTGTTGATCTGGACGAGAACTTTGTACGGCTGGAAGTGGATGACAATGCGCATTTGACGATTCAGCGTCATGCGATTGCCAGCATGATGCCCAAAGGCACCTACAAAACCCTGAAAAAGAAAAATAAAGCATAAGCACAGGTACCGACACCAAATAATCTACATCGTTTGATGGAATAACAATGCAAAACCATTTCCCCGTATGGAAAAATATTTTGATTCTGACCGTGCTTGTGGTCGGAATTTTATACGCATTACCGAATCTTTATGGTAATGACCCGGCCGTTCAATTATCGTCGACCACGTCAACTGCACTGAAACCCGCTAAAGTGGATGACATCAAGGCGATTTTGCAACACGCCGGTTTAACCCCGAAAGCCATTGAGTTTGAAAATGGCCGTATTCTGGTACGTTTCGATGATACCGAAAAACAATTGCAGGCCGCCGATTTACTGCGTGAAAAAGTGACGGATAATATCACCGTCGCCTTAAATCTGGCGCCTTCTACACCGGAATGGTTACGCGCGATTGGCGCTAAACCGATGTATTTAGGTCTGGATTTACGCGGCGGCGTTCACTTCTTGCTGGAAGTGGATATGGATGCGGCGGTAAGGCAAGCGGAAGAGCGCTATTACAGCGATATTCGGTCGGCGTTGAGAACGGCAAAAATACGTTATCGTTCAGTCGTTCGCGAAAACGGTGCGATAAAAGTCGTGCTGAAAAATGCGCAAGACAAAGACAGGGCATTGGCGGATTTAGATAAGGAATTTCGTAATCTGGTTATTGAAGACGTCGATGATGTGACTTTAGTGGCCAAAATCTCTGAACAGGAACAAAAAGAAATCAAAAAATTTGCCCTGGATCAGAATATGACAACCTTGCGTAACCGGGTGAATGAAATCGGCGTGGCCGAACCTGTGATTCAGCAACAGGGCGACAACCGAATTGTCGTTCAGCTGCCCGGCGTACAAGACACCGCGCGGGCCAAGGAAATTTTAGGTACCACGGCAACGCTGGAATATCGGCTGGTCGATACCGAGCATGATGTTCAGAAGGCGTTGGCCGGACGGGTGCCCGTGGGCAGTAAATTGTATTATGAGAAAAACGGGCAGCCGATTTTACTCAAGCGCCGTGTCATTGTCACCGGTGACCAGATTGTCGATGCCTCTTCCGGTCTCGACCAGAATGGTTCGGCAGCGGTGTTTATCACGTTGAACGGTGTCGGCGCCAAAAAAATGGGCAAATTTACCCGGGATCATATCGGCAAGCCGATGGCCGTGGTGTTTATCGAATATAAAAGCAAAACCCGTGTCGTTGACGGCAAGAAAGTTCGCCGTAAAGAAAAAGTTGAAAAAGTGATCAGTGTCGCGACCATTCGTGATGCGTTCAGTAAACGCTTTCAAACTACAGGACTCGATAGCCCGCAGGAAGCCCGCAATCTCGCCTTATTGTTGAGAGCCGGTGCACTGGCGGCACCCGTCGATATTGTTGAAGAACGCACGGTCGGGCCAAGCCTGGGGCAGGATAATATCAACAAAGGCATGATGTCGGTCGTTGTTGGCTTTTTACTGGTACTGGTTTTTATGGCGGTGTACTACAAGGTGTTCGGCCTGGTGGCAAATGCGGCATTAGCATTTAACCTGGTTCTGATTGTTGCCTTGTTATCCCTGTTGCAGGCCACTCTGACATTGCCCGGTATCGCCGGGATTGTATTGACAGTAGGGATGGCGGTGGATGCCAATGTGCTTATTTTTGAGCGGATCAAAGAAGAACTGAAACTCGGAAACAGTCCGCAGCCGAGTATTTATATCGGCTATGAAAAAGCCTTTACCACCATTCTCGATGCCAATATTACAACCCTGCTGGTGGCTTTGGTGCTGTTTGGGTTTGGTACCGGGCCGATTAAAGGCTTTGCAGTCACCTTGTCGCTGGGGATTTTAACCTCGATGTTTACGGCAATCCTGGGGACGCGGATGCTGATTAACTGGATTTATGGCGGACGACGCATCGAAAAACTGTCTATCTGAAGCCTCGGAAAAGAAGATTACCATGATTAAACAAGAGATTGATTTTTTAGGCAAGCGTAAACTGGCGATGATCTTTTCGGGATTATTGCTGTTGATTTCGATTGCGTCACTGGCCATGAATGGTCTGAAACTGGGGATTGATTTTACCGGCGGCACCCTGGTCGAAGTCGGCTACAAGCAACCGGCGGATTTGACGGCCATTCGTAAGGCCCTGGCGGACGCCGGGTTTGCCGATGCGGCGGTGTTGCATTTTGGCAGTTCCAAAGATGTTTTGATTCGCTTGAAACCGGATGCGAAAGTCAGCAATGCGGAATTAAGTAACCAGGTTCTTAAAGCCATCAATCAAGCGGGCCGCCAAAAAGCGGAATTACGTCGGGTTGAGTTTGTCGGCCCGCAAGTGGGCGATGAGCTGGCCGAAGATGGTGGTTTAGCTTTGTTGTATTCGATCTTTGGTATTTTGTTGTATGTCGCCTGGCGCTTTGAATATAAATTCGCGTTGGGTTCTGTTGTCGCGTTGGTGCATGATGTCATCATTACCTTGGGTTTTTTCTCGGTATTTGCACTCGAGTTTGATCTGACTGTGTTGGCGGCAATTCTGGCGGTTATCGGTTATTCTTTGAACGATACTATCGTCGTGTATGACCGGATTCGGGAGAATTTTCGTAAAATGCGCAAAGGCGCGCCGGAGTTCATCATGAATGTATCGCTGAACCAGACCTTGAGTCGTACCTTGATGACATCGTTGACGACAGCCCTGGTATTGGTCGCGCTGGCCAGCTTAGGGGGTGAAATTATCCAAAACTTTGCGATTGCCTTGCTGGTTGGTGTCGGTATCGGAACCTACTCATCGATTTATGTCGCCAGTCCGGTTGTTTTAGGTCTGGGTGTCAGTAAGGAAGACTTGATGATTCCAGAGAAAGAAGGGCTGGATTTTGATGGGATGCCGTAGGTTGTCTCCTTGTTCCTCCAGCTTGGGAATACAGAGGGGGCATAATCTTGTACTACTCTTTACAAGGATTTTCTCGTTCCCGGAATCTCCGTTTTGGAACAAGGATTATCTCTTAACTTAATGGCAGTGAAGCAGAAACTTGGGTACGAGTAATATTAAGGTTTTTATATAGAAGTTTTGTAACTACTCAGCGTGTTTGGGGCTGAAGGCATAGGCTATTGATTTATAAGGACGCGTAAATACGTCCCTGTAAGCTCTGCTGCAACGTCCTGTTGCAGAAGCCTGATAAATCAACAGCCTATGCTCACAGAAGAATTTACGCTGAGTAGTTACAGAAGTTTTTTATTTTATTGATAGTGGAGTCTGAAAAAAATGGCAATTGAACGTACGTTTTCAATTATTAAACCCGATGCTGTGGCAAAAAATGTGATTGGCGAAATTGTTTCCCGTTTTGAAAAAAACGGTTTACGTATTGTCGCGATGAAAATGCTGCATTTAAGCAAAGAGCAGGCAGAAGGTTTTTATGCGGTACATAAAGAGCGTCCTTTCTTTAATGACCTGGTTTCATTTATGATTTCCGGCCCGGTTGTTGTGCAGGTGCTGGAAGGTGAAAACGCGGTATTGAAAAATCGCGAGCTGATGGGTGCGACCAATCCTGCGGAAGCGGCACCTGGTACGATTCGTGCTGATTTTGCCGAAAGTATCGATGAAAATGCGGTGCACGGTTCGGATGCGCCGGAAACCGCAAAAGAAGAAATTGCATTCTTCTTTTCAGAAGATGAAATTTGTGAGCGAACTCGTTAAGTCCGAAAAAATCAATCTGCTCGATTTCGACCGGGAAGGCCTGAAGGCTTTCTTTGTCAAAATGGGTGAAAAACCGTTTCGGGCAACGCAGTTGCTGAAATGGATTTATCAGGAAGGCGTTGATGATTTTGATCAAATGACCAACCTGAGCAAGTCTTTGCGCGTCTGGCTGAAGCAGCATTGCATTATTCAGGCGCCTGAGATTTTGCTGGAGAAAACAGCCTCTGATGGCACCCGCAAATGGGTGATACAGATGAGTTGTGGCAACCGGGTGGAAACGGTGTTCATCCCGGAGCAAAACCGGGGCACGTTATGTGTGTCTTCGCAAGTTGGCTGTGCGCTGGCCTGTACGTTTTGCTCGACCGCACGCCAGGGCTTCAATCGAAATCTGAACGTTTCTGAAATTATCGGCCAGTTATACAGCGCTCAAAACAGATTGGGCGATACCCAGCGCATCACCAATGTCGTGATGATGGGCATGGGCGAACCGCTGCTGAATTTTGACAATGTGGTGGCGGCGATGAATCTGATGATGGATGATTTTTGCTACGGTTTGTCCAAACGGCGGGTGACGGTGAGCACCTCCGGCATTGTTCCGGCCATGCAGCGATTGAGTCAGGTCTGTGATGTCAGTATGGCGGTGTCATTACATGCGCCGACGGATGCACTGCGGGATGAGCTGGTGCCCATCAATCAAAAATACCCGTTGTCAGAGTTGATGGCGGCCTGTCGTGATTACGCGAAAACCGGGCCACGTAAACATATTACCTTTGAGTATGTCATGCTGGCGGGGATCAATGATTCAATCGCCGATGCGAAAGCGTTGATAAAATTATTGCGTCATGTGCCGGCCAAAATCAATTTGATTCCATTCAATCCTTTTCCTGGGTCGGATTATCGCTGTTCCGCTGGTCCCGTCATTCTGAAATTTCGCGATGTGTTACACAATGCCGGTATTGTCAGCACCATACGTAAAACCCGGGGTGATGACATCGATGCGGCCTGTGGTCAGTTGGTCGGTCAGGTCAAAGATAAGAGTCGTCGTCATCTCAAGCTGAAAATGGCAGGAGAGAAGGCGCATGTATAAAACAGGCGTTTTTTTCCTGGCGTTGATGTTGTCAGGCTGTATGGCCGAGAACCCGACCGGACACACAGCCAGCCTCGATGAGAAAGCGCAAGTGCAGCTGCAGCTCGGTGTGCGTTACCTGGAAATGGGCATGTTGAACGAGGCACAAGAAAAGCTGTTGACGGCCGAACGTTACGATAGTCAGAATGCCGAAGTCCAGGATGCCTTAGCCGTATTAAGTGAACGGCTCGGCAAACGTGATGATGCCGATTATCATTACCGTCGTGCCATCGAATTAAATCCAAAGTCTTATAGCAGTAAAAATAATTATGGTCGGTTTTTATGCGATGCGGGGCGCTTCGATGAGGGCTTCAGGCTATTGCAGGAAGCGCTTGATGATCCGTTAAATAACCGGAAATGGTTTGCACAGACCAATATTGGCCTGTGTTATCTGAAACAGGGGCAAACCGATTTGGCTGAGCAGGCTTTTCGGCATGCGTTGCAGTACCTGCCGAGCTATGCGCCCGCATTACAGCAAATGCAAAAAATAAGTTATCAGAATGGACGCTATATGTCGGCACGCGCCTTTTTGCAACGTTATCTGGCGGTGGCGGAACAGACTCCGGAAACACTTTGGGTGGGCTGGCAAACCGAACGAGCGTTGGGGAATCAGGCTTTGGCCGAGAAATACCGCAACCAGTTATTAACCCGTTTTCCAGCCAGCAAGCAGGCGCAGCAAGCGCGTAAAGTAATCAATCATTAGTTATCAGACAGGATATGGCAAAACAACCGCTTATTCAGGCCATTCGGGGCATGCATGACATTCTGCCCGAGACATCGCCACTGTGGCATAAAGTAGAAGGCATTATTAAATCGGTACTCGACAATTATGGCTATCAGGAAATCCGTTTGCCTGTTGTTGAAAAAACCGAATTATTCAAGCGCTCTATCGGCGAGGTGACCGATATCGTTGAAAAGGAAATGTATACCTTTGATGATCGCAATGGTGATTCATTGACTTTAAGGCCGGAAGGCACCGCCGGTTGTTTGCGTGCCTGCCTGGAACATGGACTGTTGCATAATCAGGTACACAGACTGTGGTATATGGGGCCGATGTTTCGGCATGAACGGCCACAAAAAGGCCGTTATCGCCAGTTTTATCAATTGGGTATTGAAACCTATGGGATGGCGGGCCCTGATATCGATGCTGAAATTATTTTATTGAGTCATCGCTTGTGGAAAAAACTTGGTATTCTGTCAGATCTGGAATTGCAACTGAATACGCTCGGGACGCTGGCCGAAAGGCAGCTTTATCGCGAAAAACTGGTCGCATATTTTAATCAACATTTGGATGAGCTGGATGAAGATAGTCGGCGACGACTGGAAACCAATCCGTTGCGTATATTGGACAGCAAAAACCCGGCAATGCAGTCGATGCTGGAAAATGCACCGGCGCTGATGGATTCTTTGGGTGAAGACAGCCTGAATCATTTTAAAACCTTGACCGATTTTCTGGATGCTTTAGGTGTGGCCTATGTCATCAATCCGCGTCTGGTTCGTGGCCTGGATTATTATGGCAAGACCGTATTCGAATGGGTGACCGATAAACTTGGCGCGCAAGGGACGATTTGCGCCGGAGGCCGTTATGATGGCCTGATTGAACAATTAGGCGGCAAAAATAACTACGCTATCGGTTTTGCACTGGGGATGGAGCGTTTGCTGACCCTGGTCGAACAGCAGGAAGACTTTCGACCTGATGCGGCCGTTGATGTTTATGTCATCCATGTCGGCGCAAATGCGGCACGTTTTGCTGTGAGGGTGGCCGAAACATTGCGGGATGAAGTTGATGGCTTGAAAGTCGTACTGCACTGTGGTGGCGGCAGTTTTAAAAGCCAATTTAAAAAGGCCGATAAAAGCGGCGCTGAGTTTGGCGTGATTATCGGTGAAGATGAAGCAGAAAAGCAGCGCGTCAGTCTGAAACCATTACGCCGCGATGATGAACAAAAAAATATGTCGCTGGATCAATTAACGACGACTCTGCGACAGTGGAAGCAATCAGAATCTAAAGATTAAACGGGAAATAACATGGAAATTTACGATACTGAAGAAGAACAGGTAGAAGCGCTGAAGCGCTGGTGGAAAGAAAACGGTACCTCAACGCTGATTGGCATTGCTTTGGCGATTGCTGTCATCCTGGGTTGGGATTACTGGCAGAGTTACAAACAGGAACAGGCGCTCAAGGCTTCAGCATTGTACGACCAGCTTTTGAAGCGCAGCGCTGCAGGCAATGATGACGATGTGGCGAAAATTGCCGCGCAATTACAGCAAAAATATGCCTCGACAGCCTATGCCGATTATGCCCAGTTATTCCTGGCTAAAAGTCAGGTGGCAAAAAATGCGCTGGCGGAAGCAGAAACGACGTTGGATAAGCTCATGAAAACGGCAGATACCGAAATCAGTAATCTGGCCCGGATTCGCCTGGTGCGCGTGAAACTGGCCAGCAAAAAATATGAAGAAGGCCTGCAGTTGATTGCGGCCGCAGACCCTGAGACAACAAAAGGCTTTACCGGCATCTATGATGAATTAACCGGTGATTTATATGTCGGATTAGGCCGTTTGGCGGAAGCTAGAACCGCTTATACCAGCGCCTTGCGTTCAGGTACTTATTCGCCGTTTATACAATTCAAGCTGGATGATATTACGGCGGCTGACATTGTTTCAGGGGCTGAATAATTGACCATTTCCGATGGGCGGCATGTGATGCGAGCGATTTTACTGCTGACAACATTGTTTTTGCTCAATGGCTGTGCGGTATTGGATGAAGGTAAGAACTTTCTGACCGGCATGATGGGCGGCGAAGATAATAGCAATCCTCCGGCTGCCTTAATCGAATACAAACCGGAAATTGAACTCGAAAAAATCTGGCAGGAAAGTGTTGGCGACGGCGCTGGAGAATACTATTTAAAGCTGGGACTGGCGATCAGTTATGGCAAATTGTTTGCCGGTGATCGTGGCGGTCTGGTTGTGGCACGGGATCTTAAAACGGGCGATGAAATCTGGTCGCAGGATACCGACAAGCTGCTGTCGGCCGGCCCCGGCGTGGGCGAGGAGACGGTCATCATGGGGTCGAGTCATGCGGAAGTGATTGCCTTGTCGATTGAAACCGGTGAGCCGCTCTGGGAAACTCAGGTTTCCAGTGAGGTGTTGGCCGCGCCTGTAGTGTCAGATGGTATTGTGATCATCCGCACCATCGATGGCAAAGTGTTTGCGTTGAGTGAAAAAGATGGCAAGCAACTGTGGGAATTTGAGCGCGATGTTCCGGCGCTGAGTATTCGTGGACTGAGTCGGCCGCTGGTGGTGGAAGGCAATGCCATTGCCGGGTTTGCCAATGGCAAGTTGTTGGCCTTACGGCTCACCGACGGCAAATTGATGTGGGAATCGACTATCGCGATACCGACCGGACGTTCTGAGGTCGACAGGTTGATTGATCTGGATGCCGATCCTGTGGAAGCCGATGGCGTTGTATTTGTCTCCAGTTTTCTGGCCGGAACATTCGGCGTACTGGAAGTCGATGGCGATGTGTTGTGGAAGAATGCCGATGTTTCCAGCAAGGCGGGGATGAGTGCAGATTGGCGTTATTTGTATGTCAGTGATAAAGACAGCGAAGTCTGGCAACTGGATCAACGTAATGGCGCATCGTTATGGAAGCAGGACGCCTTGCAATACCGTAAATTATCGGCGCCGGCAGTCTATGACGATTATGTCGTGGTGGGGGATTTTGCAGGCTATGTGCATTGGTTATCAGCCAGCGATGGCCGGCAATTAGCGCGTATCCATTTAAGTGACGCAGCAATCGATGCACAGCCCTTAGTGGTTGATAAAACCGTTTATGTTTTAGCGCGGGATGGCGCTTTAGCGGCCTACCGGGTCAAAGGAAAGTGATGTTACCTGTTATTGCCTTGGTCGGGCGGCCGAATGTCGGCAAATCCACTCTGTTTAATTATTTGACCCGCAGCCGCGAGGCATTAGTGGCCGATTATCCTGGGCTCACGCGAGACCGACAATATGGCCGGGTTAAACGTGGCCATCGAGATTGTCTGGTAGTGGATACCGGCGGTATTGTCGATGACAAAGACGGTATCGATAGTTTTGCCCGTAAACAAGTTGAGGTTGCGCTGGAAGAAGCCGATGTCGTGTTTTTTCTGGTAGATGCCAGGGCCGGACTGAATGCGGCCGATCAAATGATTGCCGATTCTTTACGGCGACGCAATAAGCCTGTCGTATTGGTGGCCAATAAAATCGATGGTGTGAATGCCGAGATTGCGACTGGCGACTTTTACAGCCTGGCTCTCGGTGAGCCGGTGCCAATCGCTGCCAGTCATGGCCGTGGTGTAAACGAATTGTTAGCGCGTATTGATGCGCTCATTCCTGAGGATGCGACTGAAGAAGATGATGCTGAAACGGGTGGTATCGGTATCGCAATCGTTGGCCGTCCGAATGTCGGCAAGTCCACCCTGGTCAACCGTTTATTAGGCGAGGAACGGGTGGTGGTTTTTGATGAAGCCGGAACCACTCGCGACAGTATTTATATTCCATTTGAACGCAATGGGCAGACGTTTACCCTCATCGATACCGCTGGTATGCGGCGTAAGGCGAAGGTTTCGCTGGCTATCGAAAAATTCAGTATTATCAAATCACTGCAGGCGATTGAAAAAGCCAATGTGGTAATTTATCTGATCGATGCACGGGAAGGCGTGACCGACCAGGATGCACATTTACTCGGCCTGATTTTAGAAGCCGGGCGGGCGCTGATTATTGGCCTGAATAAATGGGATGGTATCAGTCCGGAACAAAAAGAAAAGGTAAAAAAACAGATTGAGCGTAAATTACCCTTTCTGGAGTTTGCCGAGAAACATCCTATTTCAGCCTTGCATGGCAGCGGTGTCGGTAAATTGTTTGATGTCGTCCATGAATTGTACGATGCAGCGATGATTGATATGTCTACGCCGGTGCTGACGCGGATTTTGAAAGATGCGGTAGAAGCGCATCAGCCACCACTGGTGCGAGGACGACGGATTAAACTGAAATATGCCCACCAGGGCGGTCGCAATCCGCCCGTTGTCGTGATTCATGGTGTACAGACCGATGCGTTGCCCGATGCCTATCGTCGCTATTTAATGAATTATTATCGACAACAGCTGGACTTGAAAGGCACGCCTGTGAAATTGGTATTCAAATCACCGGAAAATCCATTCAAAGGACAGCGCAATAAACTGACGGAACGACAGCAGAAAAAACGCCGTCGGCTGGTTAAATTCAGCAAGCGCAAAAAATAAACCTGCTCGTTCCCATGCTCCTGCGTGAGAATGCAGCTCCTTCAAAATAATATGGTATAAAATTTGCGCAGATATAGGAATTTAATCAATCCCCATATCTTCCCAAGCTGGAGCTTGGGGAACGAGAACAACGAAAAAATAAATCGCCGTCTTATTCAGCGGCTCTATTTTCAGGATTATCATTATGGCAACGATAACATTTCAGGATAAACCGATTCATACCTGTGGCGAATTACCCGCTGTGGGCAGCAAGGCGCCTGATTTTAAACTGGTCAGTACACGGCTGAAAGACGTCTCCTTGCATAATTACAAGGACAAAATAAAATTATTGAATATTGTCCCCAGCCTGGATACACCGACCTGTCAGATTTCTACCCGAAAATTTAACCAGAAAGCGGCCAGGTTTGATAATACCGTGGTGCTGGCCATTTCCGCTGATTTACCGTTTGCGCAAAGTCGTTTCTGTGAGTCTGAAGGGCTGAAAGATATCGTGCCGCTGTCCTGTTTTCGCGCCAGTTTTGGTGAGAATTACGGTATTACCCTGGTTGATAGTGTGTTAAAAGGCCTGACTGCCCGTGCCGTGGTTATCATTGATGCCGATAATACGGTGCGCTACACCGAACTGGTGAGCGAAATTGCCGAAGAGCCTGACTATGTCGCCGCCTGGGAGGCGTTGTCAGCGCTTGAGGTGCGATAGCGGGTCTTGTCGGTAATAAAGACAAAGTTGCCGATAAATGTCGGGAACGTTTTGATAAAGGCGTTCGGGCGTACAAAAAAAAGATTCACTACAAACGGCAAAGAACTCGGCCGGGGCAGTGAGGGCATAAGGGTTAAGACAAATATGTCGGTGATGTGCATAGCGTTTTTGCATTGACGCATAGGCTTTGCTGAAGCTATCGGTCCAGTTTCGCACAGGCATATCGAGATGTAACGCCGGCATGCCATTGGCTTTGCCATTTGACATATCCAGTTTATGCGCAATTTCATGAATGATGACATTCTGCCCGCGTTCAGGATTTTGCAGATCCTGTTGAATCGTTTCCCAGGCTAAAATGACCGGGCCTTGCAGCCAGGCTTCTCCACTCAACACGGCTTCTTTATGATGCACGAGGCCTTGGCTATCCATTTCATCGCGGCTCACATAAAATGCATCGCCATAAACCAACACGGTAGTCCAGCCCTTTAAGTGATCAAATCCCAGATTAAGAATCGGTAGACAGGCATAGCTGGCGATAATGACGCGCATCGTGTCGGTGAGCTGGATATTTTTGCCTGAAAGCTCTTTTTGATAGAGAAAAAGACTGCTCAATTCACGTAAGCGGGCGTTTTCTACGGGTGATAATGCCGCGATTGCAGGCAGATCTTGAGTAACGTTCTCCCATAAAAGAAAAGGAATGGCATGGTGGCGTAAAAGATAAGCGTAATAAAGCCTTTTCCAGAATGCTATCACTTGTCAAAACTGTCCAGTGGAAGAATGAGCAGGTAAATCAGAAATAAAAAGGCCAGGAATGGCCAGGTAAAAGGCAGCATAAAAAATAATCCGCCCATAAAAAAGCCGATTGTCAGTATAAACAGGATGAGGCCAGCACCGAAAAAGCTCAGCAGCATTAAAAATCCTGTAAAGACTAAAATCCCCAGAAAGATTGGCAATAGTGCAAAATGAGCGAGCGGTTCGGCAAGGGGCTGGCCATTGATAATAAGGCTGAGTTGTCCAGTCGCCGGGTGGAAAAGATAAATCAGGCCGCATAAGGCCAGGGAAATAATTAACAGACGAATGAAAAAAAGTTTTTTTGGGGGCATGGTGAGCTGTTTTTAAGATAGTGTTATAAAGAGAGTAAGTGGCGATATAAATATCTTTCTGTCAGCTTCATAGCTTAACACTGATGTTAGCTACAACCCAGCCTGTTTTGTATTGTGGTAATGGCTTAAATGTGTTGTTTTGTAGGATGGGTTTCGGCTATCGACTTTACTCATCCTACAGGGACTATTTATTGAATAAGAAATAGTTTACAAATAAGTAACTACTCAGCGTAAATTCTTCTGTGGGCATAGGCTGTTGATTTATCAGGC
>CAJXMF010000029.1 GCA_913056195.1 uncultured Methylococcaceae bacterium
GCTATTGTTTGGGCTCGTGAACAAGATAAATATGAAACAATTATTAAAACTATCCAGTGTAGGAATCTTATTGTCGTTGATGACTGGTTGCATGACTTTTTCAGGCGATAAACTTTCTGACCTTGAGCCTATAAAACCAATAGTCTCGCCTAAAATCGAAACAACAGTAAGCCCAAACTATCAATATGATATTGATGTAATGCAGGTTATAACAAGCAATAAAGATGGCCGAATGGTCAACGATAGAGTAATTGACATTTTATGGAAAGATAAAGGTTATATTTCTGATTCAAAGTATGTGAAACTCGGTAATTTTACTGGCAATGCTGATTATAATTTAACTTTATCAGGCCGTCATATAGTCGACTCAAGCACAGCAATGCAAATAATCAGCGGACTAACATTGACCTTGATTCCGTATACGGTCGATCAAGAATATGATCTTGTATATACACTGGAAAATACCAAAACAGGCAAAACCTATACAACAAAAGCAAACGAAACAGAGTCTATGTGGGGGTGGTTGCTATTTTTCCCAGCATTTCCATTTTCAATGGTTGGAAGCATGAATACAATGGAGCATTTATCAGAGCATATCTACCAAGATTTCGTGAAACAAGGTGCTTTTTCGAACAAATTAACGCAATAAAAAATGAGAGAAAGGTACGATACCTTTCCTAAACTTTGTATAACCAAAAAATCCAGCTGACCATTTAAAGCGTCATGCCTTTTGCAAAAAGCCGCAAAAGCCCTGCCACTTTAAATGGCATCTGATTTGGTCGTTATGCCAAGGTGAAATACACCTTGAGTATCATGGAAACCGTGCTATCATGTTCTAATGATTGTATCGTTCAATGATAAGGCAACTGAAGATATATTTAATGGAGTCAATTCAAAATTGGCACGGAAAGCTTGCCCACAAACGCTATGGCGGGTTGCGGCAAGGAAATTAGATCAATTAGACTCAGTTCAATTCTTGGAAGAATTGAGGGTTCCGCCGGGGAACCGGTTGGAAAGTCTTTATGGGGATAGGGCTGGTTTGTTCAGCATTCGCATCAATGAACAATATCGAGTCTGTTTTTCATGGGAAGAATTAGGCCCAGCAAACGTAGTAATAACTGATTATCACTAAAGGTAAATATGATGAGAGTCCCGACCCATAGAGAGCCAACACATCCGGGAGAAATGCTCCGGGAAGAATTTCTTTTTCCAATGGAAATAACACAACGCGAACTTGCAGAGTCAATCCATGTTCCCTATCAGCGCATTAATGAGTTAGTCAATCAAAAACGAGGAGTTACTCCAAGTACTGCTTTGCGGTTAGGTAAGTTTTTTGGCGTATCGCCTGATTTTTGGCTAAATCTACAAATGAGGTGGGAACTATATAAAACGCAAAATATTGAGAAAAATGAAATTGAATCAATTCAAGATTTTAAGCATGTGTAGAAAATGGCATAACGAATTAGGTTATGTCGTGATCGCGAAGCGAGCCACGACATGAACCGTTTGTTGGACGGGCCCGGGGCCAAGTGAAGGTGTGAACGATGCTATGAAAATAGCTTTTTGTGAAGCAGCCTGATTGGACAGTCAGGCTGCTGTTTTTTTGTCCGATGGTTTGCTGTTTGACGCATTGTTCTAGTTAATAACTGGAGCCAGACACAAACTAAATTGTTATCCATATTCCCTTATCATTCTATGCCACAGGAAGAACCGGCCGCCGGTTAACTTTGCGTTATATTCCAAAAATCCTTAACCTGTTTGCGCTGCTATAATTGCTGTATTGGTCAAATCAATTCGTAGAAAATATCATGAAAATACTAGAACTTACGGTATCAGAAAGAATTATTTTAGCTGAAAAGCTATGGGATAGTGTGATTGAAGAAGATGAATCATCAATTGAATTAAGCTTAAAACTACAGGAAGAACTTGATCATAGACTGCAAGCATATATTAATGATCAAGAGTTTGGCTCTTCATGGTCTGAGGTAAAAGAACGAATTATCAGTAAAGAATGAAATATACCCTGAAGATCCGTAAAGAAGCAGAATCAGATATAGATAGCATCTTTGAATACTACGAAGAGAAACGTATTGGTTTAGGTCACGACTACTTGCTTTGTGTTGAAGAGGCATTGTCAAAAATAGAACGATATCCATTAAACTACAGGAAAATTTACAAAGATCTTATTAAACAAACGCTCGACCTGCTCTTGATCGAGATTATGAGCGGTGCTAACGCCAGGAAAGGTCAGCTGACGGTGGCCATCGCTGTGGTAAATACTGCCGGTCATTAAGATTTCCAGACCATTGGAAAATTTTTTACCCAGTCTGACTTGTCCACGGTGGCTGTCATAACTGGCCATCTCCCCGGCCAATTGCGCCCCTGTATATCGCGACGACGCCCAGTGATAACATTGATAACCGCAAAAAAGGCGCTACTGCCATACAGAGCCGATCCTGGACCACGTACGGACTTCAACACGTTTAATATTTTCCACATCAACCAAAAAATCGCGCCCCATACCGGGATAATCCTGCAGGTTTTCATTAACACGATGTCCATCAATCAATAACAACACCCGGGTGTTGTAATCGCCCGGTGGTGCAAAGCCGCGAACCCCGATGTGCTGATAGGCACGCTCATATGTATTCAAAAAACCGGGCAAGCTGTTGATAATTGCGCCCAGGGTACGCCAGCCATAGCGTCGGATTTGTTTGGCACTGATAATATCGACGGCGGCCGGTGCATGTGTGACCGGTTGTAAATGTCGAGAGGCCGTAAATACCGAGGGTAACTCATCGAATAAAACGGCCTGCTCATCTGCAAAATCAGCGGCTTGAAGATTTAAGCCAAAACAAAGACAGGAAATGCAGAGATAACGACGGATAAGCATATTGAAAACCTGAATAATCGCTTTATTCCAAGACTAGCAGAAAAATATGACCGATGGAACGTGGAATAAGGGCTTAAGTGATTACTCCATCAGGCCCTCGCCCGCTTTGTCAGCCTCGACTTTTTTCAGAAACGGGGCAATCGCTAAGGAACCTGCGAATATCATGGCAATGACAAAAAACAGGTTGTTGAAGGTAATGACTTCCGCTTCGCGCAAAGCCAGGCCTACGAGTTGTTTGAGCGCGGCCAGTTGTGGCTCGGGCAAATCGTACCGAGCCATCCGCTCGGTCAATTGTTGTAACATCGCCTGGGCTTGATAATTGGTTGCGGTAATCGATTCACGAAAGATGGCGTAATTGGCTTTGGTGAAATAAATAATCTGGGTATTGGCCACTGCCAAGCCAATGGCGCCGCCCAGATTACGCATCAGATTGTATAGACCACTGGCGTTATTAACTTCTTCAGGCGGTAGCAGACCTAAAGCCAGCGTGTTTATGGGCAGAAAACATAGCATCAACGCCGTACCCCGTACAGCTTGCGGCCAAAAAAACTCCCAATAGCCGGATTCTGCCGTCAGGCCGGTATTCATCCATGAACCGAGTGCAAACAGACCAAATCCCAGCACCAGCATCCAGCGCAGATCCATCTTCTTTTCCAATGGCCCGGCGATAAAAGCGGATAGCAATTGAAACAAACCAACGACCATCAGGTAATAACCGATTTGCAGGCTATTTAAACCTTTAATACTGGCTAGATAAATCGGGGTTAAATAAATGATGGTGTATAAGCCGATACCTAACACAAAACTGTATAAACAACCGACGGCGAAATTGACATTACGAAAGGCGTATAAATCGATGATCGCATGTGGATTTTTGAGCTCCCAGATGAGCATGGCCATGCCACTGACGGCTGAAATGATTGTCAATGTCACAATCAGGGGATCTTCAAACCATTGTTTGCGAAAACCCTCTTCCAGCACAAACTGCATACACCCCAGACACAGGGCAATCAGAATAATGCCAACAAAATCAATTTTTTTCAGTAAGTGCCAGTTTGGCTGATCAATATCGACATACCGCCACACCAAAATACAAACGAGAAAGCCGGGCAAGACATTGATTAAAAATAATACTTCCCAACTGTAGGCGGCGGTCAAATAACCGCCCAAAACCGGGCCGACTGTCGGTGCGATGGTGACAATCAAACCCAATACAATGGTCATGGCACCCTGCAGGCGTTTCGGAAACAGGATAAAAATGACAGTGAAGGTCATAGGAATCATGGCACCGCCCAGAAAGCCTTGCAAAGCCCTGAACACAACCATACTGGGTAAATTCCAGGCAAAGGCACAGGCCAGACTGGCCAGCGTAAAACCACCGGCCGAAATCACATAGAGATAGCGGGTAGACAATACTTTGCCCAGCCAGCCGGATAATGGAATGATGATGACTTCGGCGATCAGATAAGACGTTTGCACCCAGGCGATTTCATCTTGTGTCGCTGACAGGCCAGCCTGAATTTCCTGCAAGGAACTGGCGACAACCTGAATATCAAGCACCGCCATGAAGACACCAACTGCCATGCTGAAAAAACCGATCCACTGGCTGATCGTCACCGGTTTTTCTGTGTTTTCCACAATCGCTTCAGTCATAAATCACTTACGGGCACGGCACGGCGCGCCGTGTCTCTACGGAGGTGGTAAAACATATCAATCAATGTACTTTGACACTGACGACAACGGAAAAACCGGGTTTGAGCAAGCGGGTGTCCTGACCGCTATCAAACACAATTTTTACCGGCACGCGGCGAACTATTTTGGTGAAGTTTCCGGTTGCATTTTCGGGGGGCAGAATACTGAATTCCGAGCCGGTTGCCGGTGAAAAACTATCGACCTCACCGTGAAAGCTTTTATCAGGGTAAGCATCGACGTGAATCTCGACCGGTTGGCCGGGACGCATAAATTCCAATTGGGTCTCTTTAAAATTAGCCTCCAGCCAGATGTTATTGTCTTCCACCAAATACGCCAGTGCCAACCCCGGTGTCACCAGCTGCCCAACCTCTACGCCACGGCGTCCGATAATGCCGTCAAACGGTGCCCGAATCCGAGTGTGTTCCAAATCCAGTTTGGCCAGCTGCCACTGAGCCTGTGCGCTTTTCAGATTGGCCTTTGTCGCTTCGATGTCGCTATCCAATGTCAGTAACTGGCCTTTTTCTGCCAGTAACTGTGCCTCATGGCTGCTCAGTTCAGCGGCAGCCTGCTTGACCTGGGTTTGTATGTTGTCGAGTGATTGCGTACTGGCCGAACCTTGTCGTATCAAGTTATTAAAACGCTTTAAATCTTTACGCAACAATGCCAGCTTGATTTTTGTCGCCTCTACGTTTGCGTTGGCGCTGTTGATACGCGCGTGTTGCACCTGTTTCATGGCCTTCAGCCGATTGATTTGAGCCTTTTGGGCGAGCATGTTGGCTTCGGCTTGTGCCAGTCGGGCCTGATAGTCGCGATTATCGATCACAACCAGTACATCGTCTTGTTTGACCCGCTGATTATCATCGATCAAGCGTTGGCTGACATAGCCCTGCACCTTGGCGCTGATCAAAACTTTATTGGCTTTCAAATAGGCATCATCGGTCGATTCATACTGCTGGCGCTGTAAAAACCAGTAGGCGATCGCGATCAACATAAGAATAATCATGAGGCTGATAACAGCCGTGCGTCCACGCATATTCAAAACCTTGCTAAACTAAACGGTACAGTTTATTATAATGCAAGATTCAGATTTAGCAATAAAACATTATTTCAGGCGAGTATGACGGCTTTAAAAAATCAAAAACAACAGGCTATTTTGCAGGCCGCAACACAAATGTTTCTGGCCCATGGTTATCGTGCCGTCAGCATGACTAAAATTGCTCAGGCGGCACCGGTTTCGAAAGCGACCTTATACAATCACTTCGACAGTAAAGAAGCCTTGTTAAGCGGCGTCATTCACTCATTATGTGATGATTTATTGAAGACGATGATGGCGCCTTTGCAGGATAATGAATCCTTGGAACATAACTTTAGTCAGATTGCCGCGTCATTTGTCGATTTGATTTATTCAGAAAATGCCATCGCTATTTATCGTCTGATTATTGCCGAAAGCCATGATTTTCCAGAATTGAGTCAATTGTTTTACCAGAGCGGCCCACAGGTTGCACTCACGCAATTTGAACGTTATTGCCAACAGCTGATACAGCGCGGTTTGTTGTCTTCGCAGCTTGACCCTAAAACCTACGCTGATGTGTTTTTCAGTCTGCTAAAGGGTGAAGCACACTTACAATGTTTGTTAGGAATTCGAGAACTTCCCTCAAAAGAAGAAAAACAGCAGATTGTCAAACAGGCTATTACGTTTTATTTACAAGGAATCAATAATGTTAAGGCATAATCTTCATAGAGTGAACCTCCCTCTTTTATTAAACAGTCTGATAATTTTGCTCTATGCCGGCAGTATTCAGGCAGAAACCCTACAGCAGGCCTGGCAACAGGCGATTGAACATAACTATCGACTAAAATCGGCCGAAGCTCAAACGCTGTCTTCCCAGCAGCAGCTTGATTCCGCACAGGGCCAGCGTCTGCCACAACTCACGATCGGCGGTTCCTATACTCAACTCAGTGAAACACCCTCAGCCAAGACCCAGATTGCAGGACGCACGGCAACCTTCAATATGAGTGAACCTAGCAGTGGCAACGCCAAAGCACTGGTCACGATGCCGGTTTTTACCAGTGGCCGAATCAGCCATACGATTGAATCTGCCAAGGCGAATCTTGCCGCCACCAGGCAGCAGCAGGCGGTATCGTTGCAGGCTATCAAACAGCGTGTGGCGCAGGCCTATATTGATGTGTTGCGGGCAGAAAGTGGTGTCAAGGTAGCGCAAAGTCATGCCGATTCACTCAAGTCCCATGCTCAGGATGTCAATAACCTCTATGCTCAAGGCATGGTCGCTCGCAACGATAAACTGGCCGCGAGCGTAGAACTGGCCGATGCCGAGCAACAGGTTGTACAGGCCAAAAATACGCTGGATATCATGCGGGCTCAATACAATCAACTGCTGGTGCGTGATTTGACGGCCCAGGTTACTGTGTCCACCGACTTTCCGGAAGCCCCTGTCGGTACCTTGGAAGAACTGACACAACAGGCGTTGAAAGTGAGACCGGAAATCTCGCTGTTGACCCAGCAAATGACCTCATTTGAGCAGCGGGCCAAGAGTGTCAAGGCGACCCTGCTGCCCCAAATTGCCATCAACGGTGGCTATAAATATCAGGAAAACCGCTACCAGGCCTTTGAAGGCATGTGGCAGGTCGGCGTCGGTATGGATTGGAAATTATTTGATGGCAGCACCCGTCATCAAGGCGATGCGTTAGCGACACAAGCCTTAGCCTTAAAGCAACAGCTTAACGACGTCACGACCCGGATTGCTTTGCAGGTCAGACAGGCCTGGTTGAATGTACAAGAGACTCAAAAACGCTTAAAAGTGACCCAACAGGCTATCAAACAGGCCAAAGAAAATCTGAAAGTCACCACCAACCGTTATCAACAAGGGCTTTCGACCAATACCGATGTATTAAAAGCAGAAGAGCTGCGCACGACAACGCATAATAACTATAATACGGCGTATTTTGATCACCAGCAGGCCAGGATCAATCTACGCTGGGCGGTTGGAATACTGTAACCTGGCATTTTTACACGAGCAGACATGATGAAAAACAGCAACAAAACAAGCGTTATCGTAATGGCGGGGCTTTTTATCATGGCGTTGTTTTTTGTACTTTGGTGGTTTACCCAGCGTCAAATGCCATTACCCGAAGGACTGGTGCAGGCCAATGGACGCATAGAAGGCGATCATTACACAGTCGCCAGTAAATGGTCCGGTCGCATTATTGCATTACTGGCTCGGGAAGGGGATCAGGTTCAGGCTGGCCAGCCATTGATTAAACTGGATGATGCGCAAATTCGGGCAAAACTGCAGCAGGCCAACGCTGCGGAAGAGGCCGAAAAAGCCCAATTAAAATTTGCGCAAACCAGGCTGCGTATCTTTATTAAAAATGTGGCCTTGCGGATTGAAACCGCCAAAGCGGGTATAACCCATGCCAGGGCGGCTGTCGCCTCAGCCAAAGCAACGGCATTGCAAAAACAACGTGATGCGCGCCGCTTTCGCGCCTTGTTAAAGGCACATAGCGTTGAAAAATATCAGAGTGAGCAGGCGAATCTGGCCTGGGAAGTGGCCCAGGCGAATTTGAAAACGGCCAAGGCGGCTTTAGTTCAGGCTGAAAAACAATTGGCCGAAGCACAACTGGGTCGGGAACAAATCAAAGCGCGACAAGATGAGGTCAACACCGTTGCCGCCCAGCTCAAACAGGCGCACGCTGCGGTGACAGAAGTCCAAAGCATGCTGGATGATTTGACGATCAAGGCGCCCGCCAGCGGCATGATTACCACCCGCATTGCCGATGTCGGTGAAGTGGTTTCGGCCGGCACGCCTTTATTTGATATTGTCGATCTGGATAAGCTGTATTTAAAGGTCTATGTTGCAGAAAACAAGATCGGCAAGATTCACTTGCATCTGCCCGCCAGAATTTATACCGATGCCTTTCCCGACCAGCCCTTAGCGGCCACCCTGCGCTATATCGCCTCACAGGCCGAATTCACGCCTAAAGAAGTGCAAACACCCGATGAGCGCGTCAAGCTGGTGTATGCCGTTAAACTGTATCTGGATGAAAACCCGGCGCATCGTTTTACGCCAGGACTTCCAGCTGATGCCATCATTCGCTGGCGCGAACAGACACCCTGGGCCAGGCCGCAATGGTAGCCGCCTCGGCAACTGAAATCATTGTTCGGGCTCAAGGCGTTGGTAAGCGCTATAAACAACAGGCTGCCGTTCAGAATTTTGATTTAACCGTCAAGCGCGGTGAAATTTATGGCTTGATCGGCCCGGATGGCGCGGGAAAAAGCAGTGTGATGAAGGCAATCGCCGGCGTGTTGGCGTTTGAGCAGGGCCAGTTGCAGGTATTTAATGTGAGTTTTGATTCAGAAGCGGCGGCGGAACAGGTGAAAGAACGCTTAGGATTTATGCCGCAAGGCTTGGGTTTAAATTTGTATGCGGATTTATCTGTCGAGGAAAATATCGATTTTTTCGCCCAGCTTCGCCTGGTGACATCGGAACAGCTGGCCGAGCGTAAACAAAAACTGCTTAAAATGACCCGGCTGGAAAAATTTCGTGACCGGGCCATGAAAAACTTATCGGGCGGGATGAAGCAAAAGTTAGGACTGGTATGCACGCTGATTCATCAGCCGGAACTGGTCATTCTGGATGAGCCGACCACCGGCGTCGATCCGGTTTCGCGGCGGGATTTTTGGGCTATTCTCGCCGAACTGTTGCAAGAACATGGCATGACCGCATTGATTTCAACCGCGTATATGGATGAAGCCAGCCGTTTTCATCGTTTGTCGATGCTGCATGAAGGCCAGGTTCTGGCGTCTGGTGAGCCGGACGACATTCAGCGGCAGATTCCCGGCAGTGTGGTGGCGCTGGAAACTGACATGCTGACCGAGACAATCGGAAGTATCAAAAGTCATTTCGAACAAGTCGATGTGATGGGCAATACCGTCCGAGTATTCATCGACAGCGCATCGTTCGATGAGGCTGTCAATATTGTCAGGCAAGTTGCGTCAGACATCCCCATTAAATCTATCCTCGCCATAGAGCCCACTCTGGAAGACACCTTCATTGCACTGCTCAGACACAGAAAACAAGTCGAGCGAACCGCTCATAGCCTCAATCCTGTCAACACGACCCATCCGCTTACCCTAGCTTCAGGCATTGCCATTACAGCGCGGGATCTATGTCGTGATTTTGGTGCCTTTCGGGCAGTCGATAAAATCAGCTTCAATGTAAAACAAGGCGAAATATTCGGCCTGTTAGGGGCCAATGGTGCCGGCAAAACCACGGTGATTAGAATGCTGACAGGTATCCTGCCCCCTACGGCAGGCGACGGTGAAGTGGCGGGTGCCAATATGCGAGTTGCCGGGCAAACGATTAAAGAACGAATCGGTTATATGTCACAAGCGTTTTCCCTGTACCAGGATTTGACGGTAGAGGAAAATCTGCAACTTTACGCCAATATCTATGGCGTGACGCGAACAGCAATCAAGCCGCGTATCCTCGAATTGATTGATTTAGCCGGGCTTAAAACGGTTTGCCATAGCCTGGTCACGGCGTTGCCGATGGGCATGCGGCAACGACTGGCATTAAGCTGTGCATTGGTACATCATCCCCGGGTCTTGTTTCTGGATGAACCGACATCGGGCGTTGACCCCATTGGCAGACGGCAGTTTTGGGAAATTCTCGTGCATTTGGCCAAGGTTGATCGGGTCGCCATTCTGGTAACGACCCATTATATGAGCGAAGCCGAACATTGCAATCATCTGGCCTTGATGTACGCCGGCAAAATTATCGTCGACGATTCGCCGCAGAATATGAAGCAGGCGTTGGAAACAGAAGCCGGGAAGCTGTTGGACATTCGCGTTGACCGCCCCCTGGCCGCCTTGCAATCGCTACAGCAGGCCGGATTTAAGGATGCTGCCTTGTTTGGCAATCATATTCATATACTGACACATGATACCGAGCAGATTATGCAGCAGTGGCGGCAACATTTGTCACAACAAGGTATTGCATTGAGCGATTACAAGGTCTTGCAGCCGACACTGGAAGATGTGTTTGTGTATCGGATCCTGGCTCTGGAAACACAGGCGCAGAGCGAATGAACAAAAAACGAATCTGGGCGGTTGCCTATAAGGAATGGCAGGAAATATTACGGGATCACTTGTTTTTCAGCATGGCGTTTTTATTGCCGGTATTGATGTTGATTGTATTGGGCTGGGGCATTTCGTTTGATGTGAAAAATATTCCGTTTGCGGTATTGGATCAGGATAAAAGCCGCTTAAGCCGCGATTTACTGCATCGATTCATTGATTCGCGCTATTTTTCCTACCGCGGCGATGTTCAGAAAGCCGCGCAACTCGATACCTTATTAGCGCATAGTGATATTCGTTTCGCCTTGGTTATTCCCGCTAAATTCCAGGAAAAATTGTTGGCCGGCCAGACGGCTGCGGTGCAAAGTATTATCGATGGTGTTTTCCCCTACCGGGCCCAGGTTTCAAAAGGCTATGTATCGGCCATCATTAACAATTTTAACGCGCATTCACTGGCCGATTTTATCGCTCGCACAAAAGGTATCTCCCAGGAGCAGGCGCTGACCCTGGTCAACCCGGTACACCTGCATCCGCGATATTTATTTAATCAACCTTTGCGTAGCAGCTGGTCGATGGCCTCGGGCCTGATGATGATGGTGTTGATGGTTGCACCGCCGATGCTGACGGTTTTAGGTGTTGTCAGGGAAAAAGAAAATGGCTCAATCTATAATATCTATGCCTCCACCATCAGCCGGGGCGAATTTATCCTCGGTAAATTACTGCCTTATTTCTTGATTTCATGTACCAATATTCTGATTCTGTGGAGCATTGTTATTGTCATGTTTGATGTGCCGTTTAAAGGCAATCCCCTGTTTTATTTTGCCGTGTCGGCCTTGTATGTGATGTGTACCACGGGCATTGGTTTGTTGATTTCATTTCTGGTCAACACACAGGTGGCTGCCGTCATGTTAACCATGGTGATTACCTTTGTACCGGCCATGCTTTATTCTGGCCTGATGATGCCGTTGGCTTCACTCAGTGACAGCGCCCAACTCGAGGCCCATGCCTTTCCTGCCATGTATTATTTGCGGCTGACCTGGGGCAGTTTTTTAAAAGGCCTGGGCTGGGATGCGCTATGGGGAAATGTGATTGCCTTGCTGCTCTATGTCGGACTGCTGTGGATCATCGCCTATCTTAATTTTCATAAACGACCCCGGCAATGAGCATGCAAGGAATGGCACTATGGTGGCAGCGAATGGCCGTCATGATCGTCAAGGAATTAAAACAGTTGTATCGCGACCCGGTATTGTTAGTCATTATTGCCTATTTTTTTACCGCCGACGTTTATTTGGCAGGTAGTGGCGCCAAAATAACACTCTATAACGCGACGCTTGTCGTGATTGATCATGACCACAGTGCGGCTTCACGAGAATTGATGTACGCGTTTCGGCCGCCTTATATTGATTTCCAGGGAGAGCTGGCTGACGCTAAAAGCGCTGAAAAACTGCTGAACAATGGTGAGGTTCTGGCGATACTCGATATTCCCAACCATTTTCAACATGATTTATTGCAGGGAAAACCGGTCGCATTACAATTACGGCTCGATGCCAGCAATATGTCGCTGGCTACCTTGATGAGTGCTTATAGCGCTGAACTGGTCGGCCGCTTTGGGCAAAATTACAGTATACAACGTTCAGGCTTGAGCACCGAACAGAGGCAGGCTGTTCCAATAATCGACGATCGCCACCGGGTTCTTTATAACCCCAACCAAACCGACAGCTGGTTCATGTCCATTTCAGAATTACTGACCGTCATCACCATGTTATCGATGATGTTGCCGGCCGCCGCGGCAGTGCGGGAAAAGGAACGCGGTACCATTGAACAGCTGATGGTCTCGCCACTAACACCGATACAAATATTATTACCCAAGGTATTGGCGATGGGGCTGGTAATTTTATGCGCGGTTGCCGTGTGCTTGTATGGCATCATCCAACCGGCATTTCATGTCCCGATTCAGGGCAGTGCCGGCCTGTTTTTTGCCGTCACCGCCTTGTATGTCTTCGCCACATCCGGTATCGGCCTTTTTATCGCCTCAATCAGTCGTAATCTCGGACAAGTATCCATGCTGGTTCTGTTGTTCATGATGCCGATCATATTATTGTCCGGCGCATGGACACCGCCAGAAGCCATGCCGACCGCGCTGCGATACGCCATGTATATTTCACCGTTGTCCTACTTTATCGAAATGGGCTACGATATTTTACTCAAGGGCGCAGGCATTGAAATATTGTGGGATTCGTTATTAGGTCTAACGGTGTTAGGCAGCGTCATCTTCAGTCTTGGAATTTGGCGGTTTCGGATGCAGTAAGGATGGCTTTTATGGCGATAATAGTGGGTTAAAAACAAATAACATGGCATGTTGAATCATAATATCATTGAATCCCTTATTTCTAACTACGCTATACTTTTGATTTTTAATAAAAAATTAAGTAACTACTCAGCGAGTTTGGGGCTGAAGGCATAGGCTATTGATTTATAAGGACGCGTAAATACGTCCCTGTAAGCTCTGCTGCAACGTCCTGTTGCAGAAGCCTGATAAATCAACAGCCTATGCCCACAGAAGAATTTACGCTGAGTAGTTACAAAATTAAATTAATTGATTTTTTTGTCAACCCATTCCCCACTTCTGCGTTATATATAGTGCAACACGAAAAATTTTTATAACGTCAGGAGTTTCACAATGAAAAAATCTATATTTTTCTTAGCATTGCTTGGCCTTTCATCTATTACTTCCATGAGCTATGCAGATGACAGTACTTATGATAGAGGCGATCGTATTGAGCATAAATTTGATGCCCGCGGAGATCAGATTAATCGTCGACTGGATAGAAAAGGCGAACGTTTCGAGCGCCGTTTTGATAAACGAGCCAGACAGGCACACGAAGCAGGTCATGACAAACTGGCAAGACGTTTACATCAAAAAGGAGAACGAATCGAACGGCATTTGGACAGGAAAGGTTATCAAATTCATCATAAATTAGATAATCGGCATCGTCGCTTTTAAAATAAGATTTCATACATTGGATCAAACACTATCTTATGAATGATGAACTTGATCAGTTCTTCAGCAACAATGAGCGCCGTGCTTATCGCATGGCGCAACTTGCTACAAATAATAGTGATGATGCGATTGATATTGTTCAGGAAGCGATGATCAGTCTGGTAAAAAATTACCGAAATCGTCCTCAGCATGAATGGCCGGCGTTGTTTCACCGAATTCTACAGCGCCACATTACTAACTGGTATCGTCGTCAGAAAATTCACAAAACATTCTTCCACTGGTTTAATTCACATTATAACGAAGAAGAAAGTGACGTGATTGGTCATTACGCCGATCCTGTTAACCGTTCTCCGGATCACATCGTCAGCACAAACCAATCACTTGAACAGTTACAACTAATATTATTTGATTTACCCATGCGACAACGTCAGGTTTTTCTGCTTCGATGTCTGGAGGGATTGGACACGAAACAAACAGCCAAGGCAATGGCTTGCAGTGAAGGCATTGTTAAAACGCACTACCACCGTTCCTTACAATTTATTCGCAGTAAGATGGAGGATCAGGAATGAAGCCTGTAGATGACAAATTCGAACAAAAGATTCAACAAATACTAAAAGACAGTATTGATAATATTGATGCAGAAACACAGTCACAACTGACTCAGGCACGCCACCATGCGATAAGTCTCAGCGAAAAAAAATATTTCAACCCGGTTGGTTTATGGGTGCGTGGTGTCGCCATCACTTTCATGCTGTTATTTGTTTTGATAGCACTCAAACATCCATCGCCAGATACCCGTGCTGTTTTAACACCTGACTGGATTGCCACTTCTGAAACAGATGATTTAGAAATGTATCAGGATCTCGAGTTTTATGAATGGCTGGAAACGGTCAATATCAACGGTTAATTATGGGCTTTTAATGACAATGAAAAATTTTCATCCATTTAATTTATTTTTCCTGTTCGCCACGTGTTTGATAGCAACATCAGTGATGGCCGAAGAATATTCTTATTCCCCTGTACAGCGAGAGCATTATTCATTTAACAACTTACAACATCGTGATTTTAGTCGACAGCGCCGTGAGAAATTCAAAAACATGACAGCAGAACAACGGCAGCACTTTCAAGAACGGAGAGAATTGTTTAAAAATATGTTACCAGATGAACGCAAAAAGTTACGTAAAAAATGGCAGCATTTATCTCCGGATGACCGCCAGAAATTACGCCATAAATGGCAGCATATGTCGCCAGAAAAAAGACATCAATTAAAAGAACGATGGCAAATAATGTTGCCGAAACAACGGATGAAAATTCTGGAGCGACGTAAACGGTTTCAAAAACTGTCACCGAAACAACAACAGCGATTACGTGAAACGTTTAAGAGGTTCAAACAGATGCCGCCAGAAAAACGTAGAAAATTACGTGAAAAATGGAAAAATATGCCGCCTGAAGAACGTAAGGCTTTTTTACAAAGAAAATGGAATGAATCGCATAACAAACATTAAACCTGAATGGCTTTGTTGCATAAACCGAAATCCAGACTCACCTCCCATCCTGTTGTACCGTATAAAGTAGGTGAACATGATTTATCAGCAATTCAAAAATAAAGAAGACTCGTTTTGGCGCCGTGGTCAAAAAATAGCTTTATCAGGTTCGGCGCGTTCATTCGAATGGGCTGCTTTTACTGTTTCCATTGTTTCATGGATCACGTCACGTAATACCGGCAAATGCGAGTGTTTGACATCTCTTACGGCACTAAGCAAGGTGATCGGCATGTTTGGTAAAGATCGACATAATGTTAAGATTTCGGAACTTTTGTCAGCAAGTTCGTTCCTGTAACGCGCGCAAAATGTTTCATAGTCTATTTCACCCTGATGCCATTGTTTGCGTAGGGTCATTGATGGGCATAAATCCTTTATCCACTGATCATAGGCTAAGTTTACTTTGCTGATACCTCGAGGCCATAATTGATCTGCCAGTATGCGTGTCCCGTCATCGTCGGCAACAGCGTCATAAACCCTTTTCAGTTTGATGTTTTGATAATCTCTGACCATATATGCCTCCTTTCTTTATGAAATAGGATAAACCAAACAAAAATAAACCTGCCAGTATTCCAGCCATGCCTTCGTAGACAGCGTTCTGCCAGCCCAGATAACGCCAAAGCAGGGCAACCACAAACCCTGTAAAAATTGCGATAACACTCAATTTTTGTCCTGGTTTTACACCCAGGCACAGAACGATGAGTAAAGGTGCAAAAGCGCTCGCTAAACCAGACCAGGCCATCACTACCAAATTGAAAACGCTCTGTTTGACAAGGAGCGCCCACCCGAGGGCACATAATGTAATTGCAATCGTCGTTACCTTGATTAAACCTGTTTTTTCAATTTTATGCGGCAGCAAATCATGCGTTACCGCCGCAGAACAGCTCAATATCAGCGAATCAGCCGTTGACATCGTGGCGGCAAAAATACCCGCCAGAATCAAGCCTACCATTACCGGTGCCAACAATTGCTGCGCCATCATGGGAAGAGCCAGTTCCGTATCAAAACTACCGGCATCGGCAAGATATATACGCGAAAGCATACCTACGCCCGTAGCCAAAGCATAGAAGATGAGGAACCAAAGGTAATACCAGAACCGGGCTTGTTGCATTTTGTTGATATTACTCAGGGTCATGAAGCGAACCATAACATGCGGTTGACCAATGACTGACAATCCGGCAAACATCCAACTAATAACAAACAGAATACCGCCTGCCAGACCTGGTAGAGCCATGTCTTTGGGGAACCAGTCGAGGAAACCTTTTACGTCCTGCATTTTAATTACAGCATTATTTACACCGCCCAAATCCTGAGTTGCAACAACTAATAACACCCCCATTGCCAACATCATCACCAAAGATTGAGCCGCATCTGTCCAGATAGAGGCTCGAATACCACCTGCAAAACAATACAGTGCAACCAATGCCGCACTCATTAGTGCACCTGCCCAAAGTGGCCAATCAAACAGGATATGTAACGCTTTACTGCCGGCAATAAGTTGAGCACCGGCATATGCCAATAGAAAAACCAATGAGATACCGCCAATGACACGCTGTAAAACATCATGATGATTGCCATACCAGTTGCTGAGTACACCGGCATAACTGACTGCACCGCTTTTTGCTGTGGCGGCACGCAAGCGGTTATGGACGAACATTGAGGCGAGGAAGTCACCCGAAATCCAACCCAGCATCAACCAGATAGAGGCAAGCCCCGTGTTATAAGTGTAACCGATGACACCAATAAACATATAACCGCTGTTATTGGTCGCCACTGCCGATAAACCTACCAGCAATGGGTTTACTGTACTGCTGGCAAGATAGTAGTCTTGCCGGGTGCCGTGGCTTTTCCAAATAGAGGATAAACCGATCAGGGTGAATCCAAGCAAAAAGCAGGCAAAGGAAATAATCATGATAGATCCAACAATAGCAAACGGCTTATTAATGAAGCAGGGTTAAAAATTGTACCGTGATGAATATCTTGGAAACACGGGTAAAAAGACAAACAGGTTCTTATGGTTATCGTGTACGAGTAGCAATGTATCGTTTTTTAAAGCAAGATTTATTCAATGGCAGAGGAATCAGTATTTCTTAAATAATCCGGTCGAGGAGGTTGATCGCAGAAGGGCGCTACAAGTTTATTTTCGCAACTGTTAAAAACGAACATTAACAGTGTTCGCGGCATAGCGGAAATATTATCAGGCGAGCCGTGCATCAAATTGCACTCATGAAAAACAACCGTTCCAGGATTGCCGTAAACGCCCTTTATTTCCCTGTTTTTAAGCAGTCGCTGCATGGTTTCCGGCTTGGGGACACCAGCCTCTTGTTTTTTAAGTGATTGATCATAGTTTCTGCTTCCGGTCACTCCGGCACAAGATACATACTCTTTATGGGAGCCGGGAATAACATAAAGCGGGCCGTTATATTCATTGTTTTCGTTCAGCATGATCCAGGCTGTCACCGCTCTCATTCTGGGCATGCCATCCTCAACATGCCAGGTTTCAAAATCAGAGTGCCATGGGAAGGATTTGCCTGTAAATGCTGGCTTAATATTTATTCTGGACTGAGTAATATAAACATCTGAACCCAGTAACTGTCTGGCAATTGTGAGGATTTTAGGGTGGCGTGAAAACTGATCGATTATGTGACTAAAGGCAAAAGGTTTGAATACTGTTCTCAGCTCGTTACTTTCAGGTTCGGTAATCAACTCTTCTCTGCCAGCCATCAGAGACCTTAAAGATTCAATCTCTTTCTGTAAAGGATTGACCCATTCCGGCATGTAATCTGGCAAAACAATAAAACCATTCTCTTGATAATTTTCCATTTGGGGTAAGGTAAGAGAATATTCGATTCCAGGTTGGACATTACCATAAACGATCGGATCTATTCTGGGTAGAATAGTTTCTTCATTTCCGGTACGTGATGGATAGAAATCTTCGGTTTCTTTAATCATTTTGACTCAGTATTTAACGTTTATTGTCAGTGATTATTCATCATCGATTTCATAAGCACCTTCTGCATTATGAACTTCCTTGCCAGTAAGCGGTGGATTGAACACACAAGCCATTTTCATTTCTGTAAAAGCGCGCAGCTTATGTCGGTCATGTTTATCAAGAATATAAATCGTACCCGGATTTATAGGATATTTTTTGCCATCATTCAGTGTTTCCACTTCGCCTTCACCCGACAGGCAATAGACGGATTCCAAATGATTTTGATAATGCATGTAGAAGTCTGCACCGGCATAAATTGTTGTAATATGGAACGAGAAACCCATACCATCCTCTTTTAAAAGTAACCGCGTGCTCTCCCAGTTACCATCAGGCGATACAACTCGCCGCTCTGTTTTTTCTGCCTCGTGCAAGGTTCTAACAATCATTTCTTTAACGCTTCCTGGTTTATCACTAATGCTATTTCAATGACGACTATTGTCATTCGTTCCCTAATTGATCTAAATGTTCATTGTCAAAATAGTTAACTTCTTCAGGGATGGTGTTTTCTTTGGCGCAGACTTCTTTAATAGCCTGCTCAACAATGTCAATCCCTTTCTTCAGGTTTTCATCGCTAATAATCAGTGGGCACAAAAATTTGACCACCTGATCATCAGCGCCGCTGGTTTCGATCACCAGTCCTTTTTTAAAGGCGCTACGGGTGATTTTTCCAGCAAGTTCGCCATTAATACAGTTAATGCCTTGAAACATGCCGCGTCCCCTTGCGGTGAAATTGCCTTCACCGTATTGCTCGACGATAGAGGCAAGGCGCTTGGACACATAGTCGCCTTTACGCTTTATTTCATTAGAGAATTTATCATCAGACCAATAGTGATCAATCGCCGCTTTTGCAGTCACAAATGCAAAATTATTACCGCGAAAAGTACCATTATGTTCCCCTGGCTTCCATTGATCCAAATCCGGTCTGATCAGTACCATCGCGAAAGGCAGACCATAACCGCCCAGTGATTTGGATAAGGTTACAATATCCGGTTTAATTCCCGCTTCTTCAAAACTGAAAAAAGTACCGGTTCGACCGCAGCCTGCCTGAATATCATCGATAATTAACAACACCTCATGTTTCCGGCACACCTGTTCCAGGTTTTTCAACCACGCGAATGACGCGGTATTGATCCCCCCTTCACCTTGTACCGTTTCAACAATAACCGCAGCCGGGTGGTCAATGCCACTACTGGAATCTGAAAGCACTTTATCCAGATAAGCATTGGTATCAATATCATCGCCCAAGTAGCCGTCATAAGGCATACGGCTGGTGCCGTTTAAGCTGACCCCTGCTGCATTACGATGATGAGAGTTACCTGTTGCGGCCAATGCCCCCAGACTCACACCATGAAAACCATTGGTAAACGCAATAATATTTTCACGTCCGGTTACATTGCGTGCCAGTTTCATGGCTGCTTCAACGGCATTAGTCCCTGTCGGCCCGGTAAATTGCACGACATATTCCAGGTTTCGGGGTTTAAGAATCTTCTCGTTAAAGGTTTCAAGAAAGTCCCCTTTAGCGCGAGTATGCAGATCGAGTCCGTGAGTAATACCGTCTTCATGGATATAGTCGAGTAATTTTTCTTTAAACAAAGGATTGTTATGGCCATAGTTTAAAGTACCGGCACCCGCTAAAAAATCCAGATACTGTTGTCCTTCTTCATCGTATAAAAATTCTCCCTTCGCTTTATGAAAAACACGCGGAAAAGAACGTGCATAACTCTGAACTTCGGACTCAATCTCTTCAAAAATTTTCATAATGATTTATCTTGATTATTTGTTATTTTAAAAGCGCCTAAACGAAGCAAGGTTTCGCTATCGTGTTTGCCCTCAAAATGTGTGTCGCGCTCAAACATAACGGAGGTATTGACTTGTGTTTGTAACTTGTCAGCCAATCCTTCAAATAAAGCCCAGGAAGCTCGATTTGAGTCTGTGATAGTGGTTTCCAGATAAGTCACCTGGCAACACTGTGAGCGGCTAAGAATAGAATTTAACATGCGTGTGCCAAGGCCTTGTCCACGCATCTTTTCAGCGACGGCCACCTGCCAAATGAATAAAGTACCGGGGCGTTCCGGTATCAGATAACCGGAAGTAAAACCAACCACCTCATCCTGGCATATCGCTATGACGGAGGTGTTGGCAAAATGTGTACACTGCAACAAATTGCAATACATGGAATTCGTATCTAAAGGTGGGCAACGACTCACCAGTTGAAAAACTGATGCCCCATCTTCAGCGGAGGGCAAACGAAAATGGACTTTAAACCGGTTGTTGCTCATAAAGCTGATATTTAGACCTCTATTTAATAGCTAGGCGATATTTCTCTTAATCTGGCAAAAATTTTTAATAACATGCAGAGACCATCAAAAATAATGCATGATGAATAGAAATATTATTTAGAATACTAAATATAGTACACTAAACGTATTTGCTAGTCCAGGTTATCCAGACTTGGCAACTGATGATGGTCAAGAGAGTTGACCTATTTTTGCTATGCAATAACAACACTCGCGCCAGGTGCGCCTGAAGCGGTTTTAGGTGTTTTAAATCGCGGTGAGATTGTCAGCGTGGTTTCACGCCATATTTTGTGTGAACCAGGCTGAGTCAACACAACAAAAAAGTAGCCGTTTAGAAAATAACCCGTTATATAATCAGGCATATACGCCATTACCATAATAGAATTCAGGGCTTAATGATGAATCTTATTGAAGAAGTACTTGTTTCCCTTCGTCGCGTCATCAGAGCGACTGACCTTCATTCAAAATACTTGATCAAAACGACCGGGTTGACTGCGCCTCAGATTTTGTTACTTCAGACAATCAGAAACCAAGGTCAAGTCACCATTGGTGAACTGGCTAAAAAGATGAGTCTTAGTCAGGCAACAGTAACATCCATATTGGATAGACTGGAAAAACGTAAATTTATTTATCGAAAACGTTCGGAACAGGACAAACGTAAAGTGCATGCCTACCTTACAGATGATGCACTGGAAATGCTAAAAAATGCCCCAATTCCTCTGCAGGATCACTTCACCCGGCAATTTGCCGACCTTCAGGATTGGGAAAAAACAATGATAATATCATCGCTGCAACGCATAGCACAGATGATGGATGCACAACATATTGATGCATCGCCTGTGCTGGATGTTGGTATTTTGGATAAACAAAATACTACGATTGAAATGCCTGAGGCTTACTCTGAAACCAAAAACAAATGATAGACATGCTGATTTAATGCACGCCAAAAGAAATTGGGGATTATTTTAAGCTGTACTATTATTCTACTGTCAGGGCTATTGTGAGAAATCAAAGACGCCCTCTAACTTTTTCTACCCATAAAAAACCCGCTATGCGTTTAACACAGCGGGTTTTTTACACAGCAGAGTAAAAAATCGAAATGATTATTTCATCATCGATCTTTTGAACATGCGATCAAGTTTGCTGTTGGTTTGTTGAGCAAACTGCGCCGCACGGTTTGCTGCCGCTTCTGCCGCTGCCGCTCTAGCTGCTGCTTCTGCCGCAGAGGTTTGTGCTTTTGCCGCATCAGAAGACGCTGAAGAAATTTGTGTTTTTAAAGTATCAATCTGAGATTGCAGATTAGTGATATCTGAAGTGCTCGCACAACCTGTGGCTAAACCGGCGATAGCTAAAACAGATGCAAATTTTATTGTTTTCATAATGCGTTCCTCGTTTGATAGATTAAGAATCAGATAGAGTTTATACAAAATTTATGAATCGTAACTTAAATACATTGATATTCCTGCATTTCCTCCAATTCTGCCTTGTTTTTTGCAAACTTTCCAGTTTTATTTTATTTCTACACGGGTACCTTTTTCGATCCAGCGACTTAAAATAACAATCTGGTGATTGGTCAGTGCGATGCAGCCGTGGGTCCAGTTCATCAGGCGATGGATTTTAATGTCTCCTTTCCCAAGCCCATGAATCCCGATATTACCGCCTAACACCGTATCCTGAGGCGGGGGTTCATTGGCCATGTGCTTATCAATAATTCTGTAATAGGTTTTATGGTCGATGCGGCCAAGATTCAAGGCCCTGAAGGCATCCGAAATAGAGGGATAGTCCAGACCAAAAAACCGGTAATAAGGACTTTTCTTATTGATCCAGGCGATTCGGTAATGGCCGATTGGCGTGATGTTATCGCCTTGCTCTCGCTTGTATCCGGAACCATTCTGAGCAATCGCAATGTCAGTCAAGGTGGCTATCGTTTTGTCACCGCGTTTAATCAGAAGTTGCTGTTTTTGTGTATTGATTTCTATCCAAACCTCATCGGCAAGCGTTTGAAAATGAAACAGACATAATGCTAGAAACAACACGATCCGAGTGAACGTCATAAAAACCTACAAATTAGAACTGATTTGGTGTAATTTAAAGCGCGTATTCTCTCATTCAGGATTGATTTATGAAAACAGAAACCGTCAAAACCACGCCTTACGATGATCAAAAACCCGGCACCTCGGGATTGCGCAAAAAAGTCACTGTTTTTCAGCAACCGAATTATCTGGAAAACTTTGTGCAGTCGATCTTTAATTCCCTCGATGATTTTAGCGGACAAAAACTGGTTATCGGCGGCGATGGGCGCTATTTTAACCGTCAGGCCATTCAAACAATAATTAAAATGGCGGTAGCCAATGGTTTTGGTGAGTTGATCATCGGCCAGGGCGGTTTGTTATCCACACCGGCAGCATCGCACATTATCCGTAAATACAAGGCATTTGGTGGCGTTATCTTATCCGCCAGCCATAATCCTGGTGGTCCAAACGAAGATTTTGGGATTAAATACGATGTCAGCAATGGCGGACCGGCGCCGGAAAAATTTACCGACGCCTTCTATGAGAACAGCAAAACCATTGCTGAATACCGAATCGCCCGAATAGATGATATTGATCTGGATACCCTCGGCACGCAACAAATCGCCGGGATTGATATAAAAATCATTGATCCGGTCGATGATTATGCCCAATTGATGACCGAAATATTTGATTTTGACCTGTTAAAAACCAGCATCAGTTCCGGCTATTTAAGCTTATGTTTCGATGCCATGCATGCCATAACCGGCCCTTATGCCAAACGCATTCTGGAAGACATGTTGGGTGCTGCACCCGGCTCCGTTATCAACGCAGAGCCTAAAGAAGATTTCGGCGGCGGCCATCCCGATCCCAACATGGCGCATGCCAAGGAATTGACCCAACGAATGTTTTCAGAAAATGCACCGGTATTTGGGGCAGCATCTGACGGTGATGGTGACCGTAACATGATCATGGGTGCCGGTTTTTTTGTGACGCCCAGCGATAGTTTGGCCGTTATGGTCGCCAATGCCTGCTTGATACCGGCGTATAAAAAAGGCTTGAAAGGTGTTGCCCGGTCCATGCCGACCAGCCAGGCGGTTGATCGAGTGGCCAAAGCCAGAAATCTGCCTTGCTACGAAACCCCAACGGGTTGGAAATATTTCGGCAACCTGTTAGATGCCGGAAAAATAACCCTGTGTGGCGAAGAAAGTTTCGGTACGGGGTCTGATCATGTCCGCGAAAAAGATGGCTTATGGGCTGTATTATTCTGGCTCAACTTGATCGCGCGCAGAAGTCAGTCGGTTGCCGATATAGTGCATGAACATTGGCAGGAATTTGGCCGTGATATTTATTGCCGCCACGACTATGAGGCCGTCGATGCCGACAAGGCCAATGCTATTTTTGACCATCTGCGCCACTTACTGACTGACTTGCCGGGTAAAACACTGAAAGGTTACAGTGTCGCCTTCGCCGATGAATTCAGTTATACCGATCCGGTCGACCAAAGCGTCAGTCATCGACAAGGTATTCGAGTCGGTTTTAGCGATGGCTCCAGAATTGTTTTCCGTTTATCCGGCACCGGAACGGTGGGGGCGACGTTAAGAATCTACCTGGAAAAATTCGAACCAGATGTCGATAAACAAGACCAGGACGCCCAACAGGCTTTAGCCGATCTCATCGACATCGCCGAACAATTATGCGAGGTTAAAAAACGGACGGGGCGTACAGATCCGGATGTGATCACGTGATATGTGGATTCAAAAAGACATTAAACTGACCGCCAAAAAACGGGGTTTCCATCTGGTGACCGGTGAAATCTTGAGGCAAGTGCCGGAGTTATCGTCGCTGACAGTTGGGCTGATGCATGTGTTTATTCAACATACTTCGGCCTCTTTGACGCTCAACGAAAATGCCGATGCCTCGGTCAGAGAAGATTTTGAACGTTTTTTTAACCAGACTGTGCCAGAGGATGCGCCTTATTACACGCATACCTATGAAGGCAGCGACGATATGCCGGCTCACCTCAAGTCCAGTCTGCTCGGTGCCAGTGTGACGGTTCCAATTGCAGATGGACAGTTGAAAATGGGCATCTGGCAGGGTATTTATTTGTGTGAGCATCGTAACCAGGGCGGCCCGAGGCGACTGGTTATTACCTTGCATGGTGAATAATTTGAACATTTCAAACCAAGGCGAATCATTATGATAAAAAAACCATTGGCGACACTGTTTTTATGTTCCAGCATGCTGTCACCGGCGATGGCTGAATCAGAAACAACAGACATCACCGTTTACCGCAGCCCAAGCTGTGGCTGTTGCAAAAAATGGGTGCAACATTTAAAAGACAATCATTTTAATGTCACCGATATTGTCAAAGACGATATGCAGAGCGTAAAACAGGCCCTGGGTATTCCTCGTGCACTGGCTTCATGTCATACCGCTGTCGTGAAGGGTTATACCGTCGAAGGCCATGTGCCGGCCGATGATATCAAAACCATGCTGACGCAAAAGGCTGATATTGCCGGCATTTCGGTTCCGGGTATGCCAGCGGGAACACCGGGTATGGAAATGGGTGGACGCACAGCCTCTTATCAAGTCGTTTCCTTCGACAAAAAAGGCGAATTCAAGGTATTCAATCAATATAATGTCGCGCCATGATTTTAGCCGGTGATATTGGCGGCACGAAAACCCTGTTAGCGCTGTTTTCGACAGGTGGCGATTGTGTCGCTAAACAACAGTACCTGAGTGCTGATTTTAAACGCTTTGACGATCTGCTCGACAGCTTTCTGACCGAACACGCAATGCCTGAGTTAGCGACGGTTTGTTTAGGCGTGGCAGGGCCTGTTGTGGAAGGCCAGTGCGTAACCACAAATTTGCCTTGGGTTTTGCGCGCCGATGACATCAAAACCCGCACCGGTGCTCGACATGTTGCGCTGCTGAATGATCTGGAAGCGATGTCCTGGGGACTGTTGCATAGGCCTGAAGCTGATTTTATCGCACTGAACCCTGATGCCGAGCATACAACGGGGCATATTGCGGTGCTGGCGGCCGGTACCGGGCTTGGCGAGGCGATTATCGTGCGTGACAAGACACATACCAGGATACTGTCCACCGAAGGCGGACACAGCGATTTTGCGCCGACGGACGAACGGGAATTCCAACTGTTTACGTTTTTGCAGCAAAAATATGGACACCATATCAGTTATGAGCGTGTGGTTTCGGGGATGGGGATCGTTGATATTTATGACTTTTTAAAACAGCACACGAAACTGTCAGCGACGACCGATACCGAGCAGCGTTTCGAGCAAGAAGACAAGGCTGCGGTTATCAGTCAGCAGGCGCAAGCCAGGCAAGACCCATTATGTATCGAAACAATGCGTATTTTTTGTCGCTGCTACGGCGCTGAGGCGAGTAATCTGGCGTTGAAAACATTAAGTTATGGCGGCGTTTTATTAGCTGGCGGTATCGCCGCCAAAAACCTGGACTTGATGACAAATGGTGTGTTTATGCAGGCGTTTCTGGACAAAGGGCGTTATCATGCGTTGTTAAAAAAAATACCGGTGAAAATTTGTTTAAACGCTGAAGCCGCCCTGTTGGGGGCGTTTTACTATGCATTAGCACGTTGAAAAATAAAAAACGTTATGAAAATTGGTATCCCCAAAGAAATAAAAAACCAGGAAATGCGGGTGGCGATGACACCGGAGGGCGTGGCCAGACTGACAGCCGCAGGGCACGTTGTATGTGTCGAACAAGCGGCCGGTGAAGGCTCAGGCTTTAGCGATGCGGAGTATCAAGCCGCAGGGGCAAAAATTGTATCGGCAGATCAGGCCTGGGCCAGTGATTTAGTCGTCAAGGTCAAAGAGCCACAGCCCACCGAATATGATTATCTGAATGGGCAAATAGTGTTTACTTATTTTCATTTATCCGGTGTCGATAAGGCACTGACGCTGGCATTGCTGAAGAAAAATGTCACCGCTATCGCCTATGAAACACTGGAAGATGAAAACGGCCATTTGCCCGCATTAGCGCCAATGAGTGCCGTGGCCGGCAATATGTCGGTTTTAATGGGAAATTATTTTCTGGCACGCTTCAATCAAGGACGCGGCGTTTTACTCGCCCAGGTGTTAGGCGAAAAATCCGGCAAGGTATTGGTGGTTGGCGATGGCATCGTCGGTCAGCACGCGGCCAGAGTGGCATTGGCTTTAGGTGCCAAAGTCACCATTGCCGGCCTGAATAAAACAAAATTTCAAGCATTGGCAGAAAAAGACCTGGCTGGGGCGAACTTTTTACTCTCGACACCGGAAAATATTGCGCTCTGCACTCAGGAGAGCGATCTGGTTGTGGGGGCGGTTTTGATAAAAGGCACTCGCGCGCCCAAAGTCGTATCCGAAGACATGATTCGTCAGATGCAGCCCGGCGCTGTGGTGGTCGATGTCAGCATTGATCAGGGCGGTTGTATCGAAACCTCGAGGCCGACCAGTCATGCAGACCCGGTGTTTGTCAAACACGATGTCGTGCATTATTGTGTTACCAATATGCCCGGTGCTTACCCAAGAACATCGACAATTGCGCTGACCCGGGTGACACTGGCTTATATTGAATTGCTGGCAAATGAAGGCGTTGAAGCCTTTTTGAAAACGCCAAACCTGCGCCAGGCGATCAATGTTTATCAAGGCCGGATCGTCTACAAAGCAGTCGCCGAAGATCTGGCCTTGATGGATAATTATCAGGCGTTATAAATAGTCGTCCAGACCACTCAGCCCACTGACTGACCAGTTATCCTTATCGCTTAACGCTGTCGGATTAAACTCATCTCCCGTGTATTTAATCCGACAGACATAGCGTGCGGTCACATTGGCACCATTTTCGGGCAATACATCAATATTGGCATTGATTACATATTGCGTATTGCCAATATCCCAGGCATTGAGCGGCTTGCTGGTATAAGAGACGGACACATCTGAATCGACTTCATCGGTAATGTAACGATTACATTGATCGAAAGCGTAGCTGAGCATTTGACCATCTGCAGAAGCTTTCACAGCGTTTGGATCCTCTTCTTTTATAAACAGATCTGAATCAATGACGTCATAAACCAATGGCATGATGACCTCGACTTGAAAGGCAATTAAGGCAATCAGGCCGACAATAAATAGAAAAAATTTATACTTCTTTGGCGTAGCTTGTTTTGACATAGTTTTTATAATTTTTTAGGTTGTAAATTCGAACACAGGATTGTTATCCATAAGCTATGGATTATATAACAGGCCGAATTGTTCCGAGATGTTATATGAATTCCGCTTGGCTTATACCGGAACCATAACCGATTTAGCCAGTAATTGCTCGAATACGGGCAATCCATGCGTTATGAGGCGTTCAGGATTTTCGGGCGACAGCGTTTCAGCGATACGGTTGATATAACTGCTTACCGTGTTTCCGGGGTTTTGCTCAATCGCCTGTAATAATTGAAAGGTTAAGGCGTTGATTTCAATAAAATGAACGTCATCCTGCACATCCCGATAAACCAGCAGAAAAGTCGGTTGCTCTGGCGGCGTTAGCGGTATAAATTGCGGCGATATTTTATGTACAGGGTATTGATACGCCAGTGGCCAGGCCAAAGGCGACAGTCGAACCGCTAAATCCGCTATTGTTTCAGCCTCCACTGTCCTATGGGTCGGTAATGCCTCCTGTGCGATCGACAGCCGCATTTCAACCCATTCATAATGCGCTAACTCCACCATAAACGGAAAATCCTCGGCATCGTTGCGCTCATGTTGCAAATAATCGATAAATTCTTCGGCTATTTCTGAGAAATAGGGTGTCGTACAGGTGTGGCGAGCAAAAAAATCCTGTGCTAAAGCCAGCCATTGTTGATCGGATAACAGCGTGCGCATCACCGGGAAGTTAGAACTTAAGAAACTTTCAATATTATTGAAAAACAGCTCCCGATAGGCCGCCATGCGTTCTGGCTTAACATCAGCCGGTTGCGGATTATTGAACGGGTCGCGAATATAGGCCGCAAAACCCGCCTGAACGCGCTGAAAATTTTTCTCAGGCTGTTTGCTTTTCATGCTGCACTACCCAGGCCTGTTGAATATGGCGAATGGTTTCTACCTCAGCGACCAAATCAGCCAATGGCGGCAAATTAAAATCACGCTCCAGCAGTGTTGGAAACACCCCATACCATTCGTAGGCTTTGGCGAGTAATTTCCATACCGGATCGATAACATCGGCGCCATGGGTGTCAATCAAAAAATCATCCGCTTCAACATAGTGTCCGGCAATATGTGCGTAGGCGACACGATCGGCGGGAATGGCTTTTAAAAAGGCTTCGGCATCGTAGTTGTGATTAACACTGTTGACATAAATATTATTGATATCAATCAATACATCACAATCGGCTTCGTCGATAACAGCATTAAAAAAATCAATTTCCGCCATTTCCTGGCCAGGTGCCGCATAGTAAGACACATTCTCAATCGCAATTTTTTGCTCCAGAATATCCTGTACCCGACGAATGCGCGCAGCGACATGATGAATGGCGTCTTCGGTAAACGGAACAGGCATCAAGTCATATAAATGCCCCTCATGACTGCAATAGCTCAAATGTTCGCTGTAAAACCTGATTTGATGCTGTTGCATAAACTGCTTGACCGCTTTAACAAAATCTTCGTCCAACGGGTCACTGCTGCCGATCGATAAAGACAGCCCATGACACACAAAATCAAATTTTTCGGTCATGGCGCGAAACTGCTTGCCCAGTTTCCCACCGAGGGTCATCCAGTTTTCAGGCGCGACTTCATAAAAACAAACGTTTTCAGGCGGCTGTTCCAGGCATTCAGTTAAAAAGGAACGGCGCAAACCGAGGCCCGCACCCTGTACTTTATTCCGGCAGGTTTCCATAACAGCACCTAAGTCACGTTCATAGATTGGATTAAAATGAAAAACCCGGGGACACGAACGCCCCGGGATTCACCCTGAAAATCGAGGAAGAGCAGATTATTTACCGGCGGCCGTATCGGGATCAACTTTAGCTCCACAGCTCATTTCGCCACCTTTCATGTTCATGCCGCCCATGCCTTTCCCTTGCATACCACCCATCCCTTTCATGTTACCCATTTTTTTCATCATGGCGCCGCAGCTCATTTCACCGCTTTTCATTTTCTCCATCATGGCACCGCAGCTCATTTCGCCACCCTTCATGCCAGACATACCTTTCATACGACCCATGCCTTTTCCCTGCATGTCGCCCATTCCATTCATGCCTTTCCCTTTCATCATGGCACCGCAGCTCATTTCACCGTCCTTCATGCCAGACATACCCTTCATATCACCCATGCCTTTTCCCTGCATGCCGCTCATTCCATTCATGTTTTTCCCTTGCATGCCGCAAGCACCTTCTTTGCCTTTCATCATGGCGCCGCAACTATTTTCCATGCCTTTTTTCATTTTGCCATTTTCCATCATGGCGCCGCATTTGCCTTCGCCACATGACGCTTCCTGAGTTTTTGGCTTGTATTTTTTAACCGTGTAGTTATGCTGTCCACCGGTTTTGCTTAAATTCCCGGCGCATTTACCTTCACCACATTTCGCCTCGCCACATTTTCCTTCACCACAAGCCCCTTCGACTTTTTTAGTCATGTTGGCGCCACATTTCATTTCTGTGGCATTATCAGACTGAGCGACCTGCATATAGCCTTCAGATAATTCATTCATGGCGAATGGGTTAGTTTCGGCAATGGCGGTTGCCGAAAAGCTGGAAACAACAGTGGCGCCTATAGCCGTGGCTAAGGGTTTTTTATGTAATTTTTTCATGGGTTATCCTCGTGTGTGTTATTGAGTAGATTCTGTGTCAGATTGTGTGTTTTTAGGATTTGATGTTTCGGCTGCCGTTTGTTCAGGTTTTATTTTTAACAGCCAGCCGCCTTGACCAAGACACCCGCCCTTTTTAGAACGTGCAAATAAATTGATACGCGCGTAGGTATTTTGTAGATTGTCCGGCAAGTTTCCTTTAGCAACAAAAAAAACGTTTTTATTGATAATGGTTAATTTCAGCGGAATTTTTCTGGCTTCGGCCTTGATCGTATCTGGGTCTGCCCAGTTTGAGACATGGAACGAAATCTCGCTGCCCGGTTCGACTTCAGACAAGTGTTCAGGAACAAAGGTCCTGAATTCGGGTTCTTTACAAACTGTATCTTCTTCGGAACGGACATCGTATGAAAAAGCCTGATGAGAAAAAGACACGAGGCAAAGAACTGTGATTAAGCTTTTTGTTATCGTCATTATTAGCCCTCTTTAATACATGTAGCATATCAGACTTTAATGACTTTTAGCGTGTATTTCAACCGGTTTATTGCCGCCGGTGCGCTTGTTATGCCTTAAAAAGTTGAGAAGGTACATCCATACGTTTGTGAAGTACGCGGATAATATCAATGCGTTGATGCCCCGATATTTTGTAAAAAATGACGTGGCTGCCTACAGGAAAACTCTGTAACCCGTTCGGATATGATCACAAGCTTTTCCCAGTTCGTTATTATCAGCTAATTGATGAAATGCCCGGTCAAATTCAGTCAGGTACTTGTTTCGCTGCTCTTGTCCCCTGGTTTTCTCAGTGAATTTCGCAATATATTTCAAATCGTTTTTGGCGGCGACTTTTATTCTGAAATGAGGCATCAATTCGCTTCTTTATCCAGTTCTTCAATCAAACCACTGAGTGAATAGTCAACGAAATCGCTTGCCTCACCCTCTTCAAGCATTTTCTTGAGAGTGGACAGTTTTGTTTCCTCTTCTTCCAGCAAGCGCAGTCCAGCCCGTACCATTTCGCTAGTCGATGCGTACCGACCAATTTTAAGCTGCTCAGTCACAAAAGTATCAAAGTGGTCTCCAAGGTTAATGCTTGTATTTTTACTCATTAGGATACCTCCGTAATTACCGATAATTGGTACTATAGTTGGGCACAACAATCGCGTCAACGCAGACCGCCGGTTACGTAGACCATTATGTATTGATGAATATAGCATCAACGCTTCGCGTTGTTTGCTTTGTCGTAGCACAGTCGAAGTTATAACGAAAGTTGAAAAACGTGTAAATATGTAGCCAATAAGCTACAATTGAATCATGTATCAAATTTTGATGACGCCCGTTTTTAAACGGTGGCTCAAAAAGCTTAAAAATCCCCAGGCACGAAAGGCTGTGGCACTTCGTCTGGCTCGCGTCGAAGCGGGAAATTTGGGCGATGCCAAGTCATTGGGGCAAGGCTTGTATGAATTAAGACTGTTTATTGGCGCCGGGTATCGCCTTTATTTCACAATGCAAGACGAGCGCTTGATTATATTATTATGCGCGGGTGATAAATCTTCACAAAGTAAGGATATTGCTAGCGCACGAATGTTAAAAATGGAGATAGATCATGAAACTTGAAACCTATAATCCTTTAGATGATTTGCTGCAATCGCCTCAGGACGTGGCCGAATATCTTCAAGCGGCCTATCAGGATGATGATCCAAAAGTTTTCGTCGTTGCCTTGGGGCATGTGGTCAGAAAACATGGTGTGAGCGAAGTCGCGCGACGAGCGCAACTCAATCGGGAGAGCCTGTATAAACTTTTCAACGGTAAGGCTCAACCCCGATGGGATACCATACAGAAACTTTTAAAAGCATTAAACATTCGCATCAAGATAGCGGCTTAATCATCGTCAGGAATTTGTGATCGGAATTCGTATGAAAGCAGGATCTGCCCGCCGCGGACAACAACTTCATCGCCCGGCTTGATGTTATCGAAAACAAGATAGCCTTTTTTGACGGCGGTGTAATGGTCAATGTTTTGATGTCGAAAATGTTCCGGGTCCACCTTGATGTACACAAAAGCCTGCCCCAGGTGCCATAACATGGCAGAAGCCGGAATGAACAAACCGTGTTGCGCAGGGCCTGCCAAAGGCAATTGCACATTGAAATGTTGTTTATTATGTAAATGTTCATCATGTGTGATGAATAAAATTTGAGAGGTTTGGCGGACGACATCAAATACGTCAATATTCGGCAGCGGCTGAACCGTTATGGTCTGTTGCACACCTGAAATGTTGATGTCCAAGGTGTTAACAGCACTCATCACCGCCTGATGTGGTCTTGGAATGGCGATGATTTTGCTGTTTCCAGTGACGAGATCAACAACCTGGCCATGTTGTTGACAGAAGATATCGGCTAATTGCCGCCACTGTAAACGGGTTTTGCGTATCAGGATGTGGTATCGCAGGGTTGCCGTGTTCAGCGCGGCCTGGTCGGCGAACCATTGCCGTTTTTGCTGCTCTAATGCACGCAAAGAGGTCGCCTTGTTGCGATACATGGTTTGCACCCGGGCCAGTGCCGCCTGACTGATATTAAATTGCGCCTGCGCCTGCACCATCATTTGTTTGTTTGCCAGACATTGGCCCCTGAATGACAGCAATGCCGTCAAATCCAGCACGGATCCATAATGCGACAACCTGGCCTTAAGCTGAAGGCGCTGCGCCGGTTGCGTTTCAATCGGCATAGTGTGCTGTACGGAAAGCGGTAGAGTAAGCAGGCCACTGATGGGGTCATCATCATTGTCGTCGTCATCAGCACCAGCAACAGGAATCCCGCTGAGCAGGGCACACACAAAAAAGCAAAGCAGATAGTGAACAGGTATCATCAATAAGGCTTAATTTCTGAGAAGGGTTAACGGCGGCTGGGTGACGACTTTTCTGACGGCGATAAACCCCAGCACAGCGATCAACAGACTGCCACCTGCGACCGTCATGAAGGCCTGGGCGAGGTGCCAATGAAACGCAAGATGCAACACCTTGTGATATAAGGCAAATAATATCAGTTCAGACAAGATGACCGCCGACAGGGTTGAAAACAGCCCCAGCAACAAAAATTCAAAAAATTGCGCACGCCGAAGCAGTGCCCGGCTGGCCCCTAAGGTACGGATCAGCGCGCCTTCGTACAGGCGTTGATCCAGACTGGCGTAAACGGCCGCTAATAATACGGTAAATCCAGCCAGCATGGCAAAATACAGTAAGAAATTGATCGCCGCTGTCAATTGCCTGAGGATGTTTTTAAATTGTGCCAGCAGTTGGTCAACCTCCAAAATCGTCGTCGCTGGAAATTGTTTCAGCACGGTATTTAAAACAGCTTTCCGGTTTGCCGGCAGATAAAAGCTGGTGATATAGGTGTGCGCATAATTTTTGAGCGAACCCGGCGAAAAAATAAAATAAAAATTGGGCTTCATGGTATCCCAACGGACTTTTCGCAGGCTGGTGACCACCGCTTCCTGTTGTTGGCTGCCGATGCTGAAGGTTAGTTTGTCATGCAGTTTCAGTTTTAAATTTTCAGCCAGTCTGGATTCAACCGAGACCCGGTTTAAAGCCGCCGGTTCAGACCACCATTGACCGGCCACGATGCGGTTATCAGCCGGCAGTTGTTGATGCCAGGTCAGGCTTAAATCGCGATGTGTGGCGCGCTCACCCTGGGAGTCTTTGGAAACAATCTGATTGACCGGAATACCGTTGATTTTGATCAGGCGACCGCGAACCACAGGATAAAAGCCACTGACCTGAATATTTTCCTGCTTAAACAAATCGACCAAGGCGGCTTTTTGCTGAGGAAAAATATTCAAGGCAAAATGATTGGGCGCTTGTGCCGGCAGTTGTTTATGCCAGTCGTCCAGCACATCGTTACGCACGTTCAGGCTGATCAGAATAGCGACCAGGGTCAGGCTGAACGCCAGAATTTGTGGCACGCTGTTTTGTCCGGGATGATTCAGATGGCGCAGGCCGATTTTTAAGGGCAAGGGCAAAACCGGCAGCAAACGACGACTGGCGACCAGAACGCCGTGCATCAGCAGACTCAACGCCGATAGAAACAGCAGACTGCCGCCGAGCAAGATGGCGCTCATTTTGATATCATCGGTATAGCGCACAATCAGCACCGCCAACACACTCAAGGCCAGGCCATAAACCAGCCGGGCGCTGACTGGCAAGGGTGTTAAATCCTGCCGCAACACGCGCAACGGCGAGACCTGTTTGAGCCGCAGCAACGGCGGCAGCGAAAAGCCGAACAATATCGCCAGCCCGGTTAAAACACCAAACAACATCGACAACAAGCCCGGACGGGCGACGGTAGCGGGTAATAAATCTCTGAGCAGGTGAAACAGGCCTTCTTGTCCCAGCCAGCCTGACAGGCCGCCAAGCACGCTGACGACCAGTCCCAGCAGGAAAAATTGCAGCAAAAACAGCCTCAATACTTCGGCTTGCTTAAGCCCCAGACAGCGCAGCATGGCGGTGGTATTGAAATGACGTTCGCTATAACGCCGACTGGCCATGGCAATCGCCACACCGGCAATCAATACCACGACAATACTGGATAAGCCCAGATAGCGTTGCGCGCGTTGCAATGCAGCACCAAGCCGTGGCCGATCCTGATAAATATCCATAATGCGCTGCGAGGCATTAAGATGCGGCTTGACCTGGCGGCTGAAGGCACCGATAGCCTCGGCAGAACCTGCAAACTGGAAGAAATAATGGACATGACTGCCGGGCTGAATGACCTGGGTAGCGCCCAAATCCTGCCAATTCATCATGACTCGGGGTGACAGGCTGTAAAGGTCGCCGCGTTTGTCCGGTTCATAACTGAGAATGTGGCTGATTTTAAGTTTTTTTTCACCGACCTGAAGCCAGTCGCCGGTTTGCAATTTTAAGGCCGATAAAATACGCCGTTCAACCCAGACGTGGCCCGGCTTTGGGCCTTGTCTGTGAATACGTTCACGATAGTGCGCGTCAATTGTTTTCAACACGCCGCGTAAGGGATAATGCGCATTGACCGCTTTGACGCCCGCCAGCAGAATTTCGTCATTTTCCATCAAAACGGTGGAAAACTCGGCCGTGCGAGATGACTTCAAAGCCAGTTTATTTGCCTGTTGCAGCCACAGATCAGGGACAGGTTCGGGGCTGGTAATCACTAAATCGGCGGCCAGAAAGGTTGCCGCCTGTTGGTTCATGGTGCGCTGCAAGCGGTCGGCAAACAGGCTGATGGTCGTGGTACTGCTGATGGCGATGAATAATGCCAGCATCAATAAGGTTAACTCTCCGGCGCGAATATCACGCCATAAAAACCGCCAGGCCAGGCTAAAAAACTTCATAGCACCCGTCCTGCCGAAATTTCGATACGACGCTGGCAGTGACCGGCCAGGGCGGCATCGTGCGTGACCAGTACCAGTGTCGTGCCGTGTTCCTGATTGAGTTCGAATAACAAATCGGTGATGTGCCGGCCCGTTTGGCTGTCTAAATTACCGGTCGGTTCATCGGCAAACAAGATAGCCGGGCGGCTGACAAAGGCCCGCGCCAACGCCACCCGTTGCTGTTCGCCACCGGATAATTGTCGGGGCGTGTGGCTTGAGCGTTCCGTTAAACCGACACGCTCAAGCATCGCGCAGGCCTTGTCTTGTGCGTGCAGGTCTTCAATCAGCTCCAGCGGCAGCATCACATTCTCCAGCGCGGTCAGGCCAGGCAATAATTGAAACGATTGAAACACAAAACCAATCAGTTCGCGCCGGACTTCGGCACGTTCATCCTCATCCATCGCCGTTATCTCCTGCCCGGCAATGCGAATAATACCGGCACTGGCGTTGTCCAGTCCGGCCAGCAAACTCAACAGGGTTGACTTGCCGGAACCGGAGGCACCCAGGATAGCCAGGCTATCGCCTTTTGCAATTGTCAGGCTGACGGCGGATAAAATCGTCAGCGGGCCGTTACGGGTATCGACGATTTTGCTAACATTGTCGGTTTCAATAATCGGTATAGAGGTTTGTGACATGCGCAAGATAAGTGTTTTGATTGGGTTAATGCTATTGTCGGTGACTGTTCAGGCAAAATCAATCGTTGTTCTTGGTGACAGCATCAGTGCCGGTTACGGGATGGATGTCCGCCAGGGTTGGGTGAGCCTGTTGCAATCACGTTTGCAAAAAACAGACCCTGCGATAACGCTGTATAACGAGAGTATCAGCGGCGAGACGACAGCCGGTGGATTGGCCCGGATCAAAGCGATTCTAAAGCAGCGCCAGCCTGATATTGTCATCATCGAACTGGGCGCAAACGATGGCTTGCGCGGCCTTTCGTCTGTTCAGATGCAGAAGAATCTGCGGCGGATGATTGAACTCAGTCAAAACGCCGGCGCCAGGGTATTATTGCTGAGCATGCGTATTCCGCCGAATTATGGCAAACGTTATACCCGGATGTTTTATAACAGCTATGTCCAGTTAGGCGAACAATACGGTATTCCTGTCGTACCGTTTCTATTGGAAGACATCGCTCTAGCTAAACAGCTTATGCAAGCGGATGGTCTGCACCCTAACCAGAAAGCACAAGCCTTGATTGTAGAAAAAGTATGGCCGTATTTGAGCCGAATGCTAAACCAGTCCATGTCGAAATAGTTTTTCCTTAAGCGATGCGGTGCTGTGTTCGAGCCCGGCAATATCTTGTTGTGCAATCTGCATCTTGCAGGTTTCGATCATATTTTGTAAGGCTTCGCGTTCGGCATCGCACAGGTCGGGATACAGCCTTTCAGCCTGCTGCACAAGCTGTTCGGCGGCGATGATTTCCGCTGGCGCCGGCGTTAATCCTTTCCTAGTTCCCAAACGCTGTTTGGGAGTACATGAGGCAACAGCTCCGCTGTGACAGCCTGAAGGCAACGCTTATCCATATATGGACTCCTCGTTTATTGCAAGACAAATTTCCAATTTTGTAATA
>CAJXMF010000030.1 GCA_913056195.1 uncultured Methylococcaceae bacterium
CTATGCGCCCTCCGTTGCGCCTTGAAGATGAATAAAAATCCAGCGCAATCCCAGTAGCTTATTTAGTACGCGCTACCTTATAAATACTGCCTGGGCCCAAATATCCCCGTCCCAACCCGTACAATCGTCGCCCCTTCAGCAATAGCTGCTTCCAAATCAGCGGACATTCCCATGGAAAAGGTATCCAACGACGTAGCGGATAAGGCATTAACAGCCTGATACAGCCTGGCAAACGGCTGCCGTTGTTTTTGAAAATCCTGTTCCGGCTCCGGGATGGCCATCACACCCCGTAATCGAAGACGCTTCAATGCGCTGACGGCCTCAATCAATTCCGGCAAATCTTCAAGACTGATGCCGGATTTACTCGCCTCGCCACTGATATTGACTTGCAAGCAGATATTCAAAGGCGGCAATGTATCGGGTCGCTGATCACTGAGCCTGCGCGCAATCTTCAGCCGATCAACGCTATGCACCCAACTGAAATGCCTGGCAATCACTTTGGTTTTATTCGACTGAATGGGGCCGATAAAATGCCAGCTGATATCAAAAGCCGCCAACGCCGACTGCTTTAGTACCGCCTCCTGCACATAACTCTCGGCAAAATGCCGTTGGCCTGCGCCATACAAAGCCACAATATCAGCTGCCGGTTTGGTTTTACTGACAGCCAACAACAAAACATCCCCTTCACCTCGCCCAGCTGCCTGCTCGGCATCTCGAATACATTGCTTAATCTGTCGCCATTTATTTGTTATCGTTTCCATCCCACTATTAAACACCAGCCCTTCCAAAATTCAAAGACCTGAACTATGGTTATGGCTATCAATCCTATTTTAATTTTTACAGGATAGCAAAATGGATATTTCCGAATTATTGACCTTCTCCGTAAAAAGCAACGCCTCAGACTTACATTTATCCGCCGGTTTACCGCCGATGATTCGGGTTGACGGGGATATTCGCCGCATCAATATTCCAGCCTTGGATCATAAAGAGGTTCATGCCTTGATTTATGACATCATGAATGACAAACAGCGACGGGATTATGAGGAATTTTTGGAAACCGACTTCTCTTTCGCATTGCCCGGCGTTGCCCGTTTCAGGGTCAATGCCTTCAATCAGGAACGTGGTGCTGGCGCGGTATTCAGGACCATCCCCTCCGAAATACTTTCATTGGAACAACTCAAGGCACCCCGCTTTTTTGAAGAAGTGTGTAAAAAACCCCGCGGCTTGATTTTGGTCACAGGCCCGACAGGCTCGGGTAAATCGACCACGCTGGCCGCCATGATCAACCATATCAATAACACCGAATATGCTCATATTTTAACTGTTGAAGACCCGATCGAATTCGTTCACGATAGTAAAAAATGCTTGATTAACCAACGCGAAGTCCACCGCGACACACTCGGTTTTAACGAAGCCTTGCGCTCTGCCTTGCGGGAAGACCCCGATATTATCCTGGTCGGCGAAATGCGGGACCTGGAAACCATTCGTCTGGCACTGACAGCCGCCGAAACCGGTCACTTGGTATTCGGCACCTTGCATACGACATCGGCCGCTAAAACTATCGACCGGATTATCGACGTTTTCCCGGCGGCAGAAAAAGACATGATTCGTTCCATGTTATCTGAATCGCTGCAAGCGGTCATCTCACAAACCCTGCTGAAAAAAATCGGCGGCGGCCGGATTGCGGCACATGAAATCATGGTTGGCACCTCCGCGATTCGTAACCTGATTCGGGAGGCTAAAGTGGCACAAATGTATTCTGCCATTCAGACCGGTCGCAAGGATGGCATGCAAACCCTGGATCAAAACCTGAAAGAATTAGTCGACCAAGGTCTGATTACCGCGAAAACAGCAATGGTAAAAGCGGTCAACAAAAGCCAGTTCCGTTAACCTCAACCACCTGACGCTTAAATACAATGAAACGATCAGCCCTTACCCGTAGCTAAAAAACGGTACTGCCCCAGGAGAAAACAATGGATTTTAATGCGCTGTTAAAAATTGTGGTCGAAAAGAAAGCCTCCGACCTGTTCATCACCTCCGGCAGGCCACCCTCTATAAAAGTCGATGGCCGCATTATGGATTTATCCAAGACGCCTTTGACGGCTGAACAGTCGCATAAAATTGTTCTAGGCGTGATGAATCAGCAACAACGTGATGAGTTTGAAAACACACGAGAGTGCCAATTCGCCATCAGCAGCACTGGGCTAGGCCGCTTCCGGGCCAGCGCGTTTACCCAACGCGATGCGGCAGGCATGGTATTAAGACGTATCGAAACCCATATTCCAAAGCCAGAAGAATTACATATCCCAGCCATTTTAAAAGAACTGATCATGACAAAACGAGGGCTGGTTATTTTTGTCGGCGCCACCGGCACCGGTAAATCAACGTCCCTCGCCGCTTTGATTGACCATCGTAATGAACACAGCAGCGGTCACATCATCACCATTGAAGACCCGATTGAATTTTTACATCCACATAAAAGCTGTATTATTACCCAGCGCGAAGTCGGTATCGACACCGAATCGTATGAAGTCGCTTTAAAAAATACCTTGCGCCAGGCACCCGACGTTATTTTAATCGGTGAGGTTAGAACCCGGGAAACCATGCAACATGCCATCACCTTCGCCGAAACCGGCCACCTGTGTCTATGTACCTTACATGCCAATAACGCCAACCAGGCGCTGGATCGGATTTTGCATTTTTTCCCCGATGAAATGCATAGCCAATTATTTATGGATTTATCCTTGAATTTACGCGGCATTGTGGCACAGCAACTGATCCGTCGCGCCGATGACAAAGGACGTTATCCTGCCGTCGAAATCTTGCTGAATACGCCGTTAGCCTCCGATTTTATTCGTAAAGGTGAAGTACATAAATTAAAAGAACTGATGAAACAATCGCGTGAACAAGGTATGCAAACCTTTGACCAAGCGCTCTATGATCTCTACACCAGTGGTAAAATAAGCTATGAAGATGCCTTGAACTCAGCCGACTCCAGAAATGAAGTGCGCCTGATGATCAAGCTCGGCGCTGAAAATGCGGGTACACTGGATACCGGCATCACACTGGAAGAAACCGAGGAAGAACGCAATGGCGGAATTTATTAAACCATTATTACAAAACGCCCGTTGAAGAATTGTATCTCCAGTCCGCAGCAGCCTGATAACACTGAAGCACTATCCACAAAACCTGACTATAAGCGGACAATTAACCATGAACGACACGGTAAATGACTTACTCGAAGAAATAAAAGCGCTGGAAAAAAAACTTGTCGACGAAATTCAAAAAAAACAACAGGATGCAAACTATCAGATTAACGCCGAAGACATCACCTTTAAAGCAGCCACTCAGCAGCGCCATAAAAAACAACTCCAATCCCTTTTTGATTATTTCACCCATGCCTCTATTGGCAATATTCTCAGTGCGCCTATCATTTGGGTCATTTTATTCCCTACCATTATGCTCGATATCAGCGTCAGTCTTTACCAGGCCATCTGCTTTCCAATCTATAAAATCCCGAAAGTCAAACGCAGCGATTATATTGTCTTTGACCGGCATTATTTAAGTTATCTTAATACTATCGAAAAACTCAACTGCGCTTATTGCAGCTACTTCAATGGCCTGATCGCCTATGTCCAGGAAATTGCTGCACGCACCGAGCAATACTGGTGCCCAATAAAACACGCCCGCCGCATCAGTACCTTACACAACCGTTATCAACATTTCCTTGATTATGGTGACGTCGAGGCCTATCGAAAATTCAAAGAACAAACACGCAGGCAGTTCGATGATATATAAAACATCGCTATCGCAGCGTACCCGCTCGTGCTCATGAACAGATCACGCTGGATTTTCATGCGCTATGGACACGAACACTCTATAATATCCCGCATTGTGCCCAATGCGGCGTCTCTTTTAATCTGAACCAACCACTGAAAATTTGAGGAAAATCTATGGCAATAAAACGAATGGCTGATCTTGATCTCTCTGGCAAACGTGTTCTTATTCGGCAAGATCTGAATGTTCCGATTAAAGATGGAAAAGTTGCCAGCGACCTGAGAATCAAAGCCAGCATCCCAACCATCAAACTGGCATTGGAAAAAGGCGCCGCCGTCATGGTCATGTCACATTTAGGCCGACCAACTGAAGGCGAGTTTTCCGAAGAATTCAGTTTGGCACCTGTCGCCGACAGGATGTCTGAATTGCTGGGAAAACCCGTTCGCCTGGAACGGGACTGGCTGGACGGCATTGAGGTTGCGCCCGGCGAAGTCGTGCTCTGTGAAAATGTCCGTTTTAACAAGGGCGAAAAGAAAAATGATCCTGAACTGGGTAAAAAAATGGCGGCCTTATGCGACATCTTCGTCATGGATGCATTCGGCACCGCGCACAGAGCACAAGCCTCCACGCATAGTGTTGCCCAATTTGCCCCGGTCGCCTGCGCAGGCCCCTTGCTCAGCGCAGAACTCGATGCCTTGGGTAAAGCGCTTGAACATCCAACCAAACCATTGACAGCTATCGTTGGTGGTTCTAAAGTATCCACAAAGCTTACCGTACTCGAAAGCCTGTCGCAAAAAGTCGACCAGCTCATCGTCGGTGGCGGTATCGCCAACACCTTCATTGCAGCTGCGGGCTATTCGGTCGGTAAATCACTCTACGAAGAAGACCTGGTCGATGAGGCTAAACGCTTAATGGCTCAAGCAAAAGCCAATGGTTCGGATATTCCTGTTCCGGTAGATGTGGTCTGTGCCAAAGAGTTTTCTGAAAGCGCTGAGGCGACCATCAAAAACGTTGCTGATGTTGCCGAAGACGATATGATTCTGGATATTGGCCCTGAAACCGCCAAACAATACGCCGACATCATTCAAAAAGCGGGAACAATTGTCTGGAACGGCCCCGTCGGTGTATTTGAAATCGACCAGTTTGGTGAAGGTACCAAAACCGTTGCCATGGCTATCGCCGAAAGTCCGGCCTTTTCAATTGCAGGCGGCGGCGATACATTAGCCGCTATCGATAAATATGCCATCAATGATCGTATTTCCTACACATCGACCGGTGGCGGCGCTTTTCTGGAGTTTTTGGAAGGTAAAAAATTACCCGCCGTTGAAATCCTGGAACAACGCGCCTGATTTCGGGCATATTCAGTCCCCACCTCAACATCGCCTTCTCCTCTTGGGAGAAGGCTGCGATGAGGGAATCAAATAGCAGAGGGGCGCTGAAAATTTACATTCCGCCAGCATTGCCTGGCAGAATAATCACCTATATAATAAAAGGTTACTTTACAAACTCGAAAATATTAACACCCGGGTTTGAAATCACTTTTGGATTGTAAAAAATGGCTAGAATTACTGTTGAAGATTGTTTGGAAAACATTGAAAATCGTTTCAAGCTGGTGTTATTGGCCAGCAAGCGCGCCAGACAATTGGAAAAAGGCGCAGACCCGCTTGTTAAACCCGAAAAAGACAAAAACACCGTGCTGGCATTACGTGAAATTGCCGCTGGCGAGGTAACTGAAGACAATATTGACCTTCTTCACAATGTGGGCGACGTCCCGGATAATCGAGTTGAAACGCTTTAATGCCCGACGCCGCCTTACCCCTTACCGCCTCCGACTCACAAGCGCCTGAAGAGAAACTGTTCAGGCGTCTATGTCAGATTCTGGATCAATATCTGGAACCTGACCAGATCAATGATATTGTGCGTGCCTATCATGTCGGTGCAGAGGCGCATAAGCACCAGGTTCGAAAAAGTGGCGAAGCCTATATTTGCCACCCGGTCTCGGTTGCCATCACACTGGCCGAAATGCGCATGGATGCACGCGGCATCATGGCGGCCATTATGCACGATGTCATCGAAGACACCGACATCACATACGCACAAGTCGCTGACATGTTCAGCACGGAAGTCGCCGATTTAGTCGAGGGTGTCACCAAGCTAACCAAACTCGACAATAAATCCCGGGCCGAAAAACAAGCGGAAAATGTGCGTAAGATGTTTTTAGCCATGGCTAAGGACTTTCGTGTCATTATGGTTAAATTGGCCGATCGTTTGCATAACATGCAAACCCTGGGCGCCATGCCGACGGACAAAAAACGCCGCATCGCGAAAGAAACGCTGGAAATTTACGCCCCTATCGCTAACCGGCTGGGCATGAACAAAATCCGTCATCAGCTGGAATACCTTGGCTTCAAGGCGCTTTATCCCTGTCGTTATAAAGTGTTGCAACATGCCGTTAAAAAAATCCGTGGCCATCGCAAAGAAATTATCGACACCATTCAAAGTGCAATCGCCCAACGCCTGCAACAAAGTGAGATAACAGCCGCCGTAGAAGGTCGAGAAAAAAATATTGCCAGCATCTATCAAAAAATGGTGCAAAAAAAAATTCCTTTTTCCGATGTTTTTGATGTCTACGCCTTCCGCATCCACTGCGACAGTGTTGAAGACTGCTATCTGACGCTGGGCTGTGTACATAATTTGTTCAAACCGATACCCGGTCGCTTCAAGGACTATATTGCACTCCCCAAAGCCAATGGTTACCAATCACTGCACACCGTTCTAATCGGCCCTTATGGCGTGCCGATTGAAATCCAGATCCGCACCCATGAAATGCACCGCATGTCAGAATCGGGGATTGCCGCACATTGGTTATATAAATCGGACGACCATAACAGCGCTCAGACCAGAGCCAATGAATGGCTGCGCGATTTACTGGAAATTCAAAAAAGCGCCGGTGATTCGCTGGAATTTATCGAAAACCTGAAAATAGACCTGTTTCCACAAGAAGTCTTTGTATTTACCCCGGAAGGTGACATTATAAAGCTACCGCGCGGCGCAACCATCATTGACTTTGCCTATGCCGTCCATACCGATATCGGTAACACTTGCGTATCCGCACGCATCGATAAAAAGCTGGTGCCATTACAAACGCAATTGGAAAATGGCATGACAGTTCAGGTCATCACCGCCGCCTGGGCCAGACCCAACCCACTATGGCTGAACCATGTCGTCACCGCCAAGGCGCGCAGTGGCATCCGCAACTATCTGAAAAACTTCAAACAACAAGAAGCCATTGATCTCGGGCGACGGCTACTGGACAAGGAATTACAGGCCATTAGCCATCAAACGCTGGATGACATCGACCAGGACAAAATACACCAGCTTCTTCAAACCTTGAAGCTGGAGTCCCTCGATACACTCCTGGAAGATATTGGCCTGGGCAACAAAATGCCGTTATTGATTGCCAAACGGCTTAATCAGTCTGACATTTCTGCCGCCGTCAAACTGGATACCGCAGAACAGCCAAGCAGTGCCTCACCCTTAATCATCAAGGGCACGGAAGATATGGTCGTCACCCTGGCAAAATGCTGCCATCCCATTCCCGGCGACCCGATTATCGGATTTTTCAACCCGGGCAAAGGCATTGTGGTACACCATTCAGATTGCCGCAACAGTCATGATGACCGCAAGAAACCCACAAATTGGCTGGATGTGGAATGGTGTAAAGAAACACAAGGCGAATTTCCGGTTGAAATCCGTCTCGAGCTATTAAATCAACGCGGCACATTGGCAACGATTGCCTCTACTATCTCCAGCATGGATTCAAATATTGAAAATGTCACCGTTGTCGGGCAAGATGAACGTGTTTCGGTTGATCTGATTACCCTGACGGTAAAAAACCGGCTACATCTCGCCAATATCATCCGAAAACTCAAAAAATTGAATATTGTTTTAAAACTTACTCGAATCAAAGCCTGAATCATGAGCAAACACGTTATTTTTACCGATAAAGCCCCACAAGCCATTGGCACCTATTCGCAAGCGATTAAAGTCGATACAACAGTCTATTTATCCGGACAGATTCCACTGCACCCTGAAACCATGGAAATTATCGCGGGTGATATTCGTGACCATATCCGGCGCGTTCTGGAAAATCTGAGCGCAGTCTGCGAAGCGGCCGGCGGCAGTTTGAACGACATCGTCAAACTCAATGTCTATCTGACCGACCTGGCTGATTTCCCCATCGTCAACGAAATCATGGGGGAATATTTTGACCAGCCCTATCCTGCACGCGCTGCCGTTGGCGTCGACGCATTACCTAAAGGCGTTGGCGTGGAAATGGATGCCATCATGGAAATCAACGAGCCTTACAGTATCTAAAACAACGTCAGAATATACGCATGGACAACTCCCGGCAACCGGTTTCAATACTCAAAGGTATTGGCCCGCAATCGGTTGCCAAACTCAAAAAACTGGGTATTCATTGCCTGCAAGATTTACTGCTCCACCTCCCGTATCGCTACCTGGATAAAACCCGTTGTCATGATATTGCCCAGCTTACCGCGGGCGAGTCGGTCCTGATCAGCGGTGTTATCGAATCGGCGACGGTATTACCCCATGGCAAACGCAATCTTATCGTATTACTGCGCGATGACAGCGGCAACATTCCATTGCGTTTTTTTCATTACACAGCCGGCCAACTCAAACAACTTAAACCCGGCGTGCGTTTGCGATGTTTTGGCGAAATTCGCCATGGCTATCAGAGCCTGGAAATGTCACACCCTGAATACACGATTGTCAATTCCCAACACACAATTACCGAACAACACTTAACGCCGGTTTACCCCACCACCGAGGGGCTACACCAGACCACACTGCGTAAAGCCATCGACCAGGCGTTGACATTACTCAACGGCCAACTTGACGACCATTTACCCAGCCAGCTCTGTCAGCAATATCATTTCCCACCGCTTTTACACGCTCTGGAAATTCTGCATCATCCATTGCCGCATCAACATACAGATTCAGACGCGCATCGCGCCGCACTCGCCCGCCTGGCCTTTGAAGAGTTATTGGCGCATCATTTAAAAATGCTGCAAGGCAAACAGCATAGTCAGCAATGGCAAGCGCCGGCATTTGAACAGGATGACGCACTCAAACAACGCTTTTTAGACCAACTTCCGTTTCAGCTCACCTCGGCGCAACAGCGCGTCATCGCCGAAATTGAACACGATTGCCGCCAACCCAAGCCGATGCTCCGACTGGTACAAGGCGATGTCGGCTCGGGCAAAACCGTCGTCGCCGCAATCGCCGCCTTAATGGCCTATGCCTCAGATTATCAAGTCGCACTGATGGCGCCGACCGAACTTTTGGCCGAACAGCATCTGAATAATTTTCGGCAATGGCTTGAGCCATTAGGCATAGAAGCCTTTTTTCTCAGTGGTCAACTCAAAGGCAAACAACGTGCGCAGACCTTAAGCGCCATTAACAGTGGCGAAGCCCGACTCATCATTGGCACCCACGCGCTGTTTCAAGAGCAGGTCGATTTTGACCGCCTGGGGCTGATCATCATCGATGAGCAACACCGCTTTGGCGTTCATCAACGCCTGGCACTGCGCGAAAAAGCCACGCCCACCGGCATGAAGCCGCATCAGCTGGTGATGACGGCCACCCCGATTCCGCGCACGCTGGCCATGTTACAGTACTCTGACCTCGATATTTCCATTATCGATGAACTGCCGCCCGGCCGAAAACCGATTATCACCTGTGTGATTCCAGCCAGCCGCAGAGATGAAGTTATCGACAGAATCCGGCAGTGGGCCGGGCAACGCCATCAAAGCTACTGGGTTTGCACCCTGATTGAAGAATCGGACAGTTTACAATGCGAAGCCGCTGAAAAAACAGCCGGCTATCTTGCCGAAGCTTTGCCAAATTTGCGCGTCGCGCTGGTACATGGACGCATGAAAGCCGCTGAAAAAGAACGCATCATGCAAGACTTCAAGGCGCACCAATATGATTTGCTGGTGGCGACCACAGTCATTGAAGTGGGCGTGGACGTCCCCAATGCCAGCCTGATGATTATCGAAAATGCCGAACGCTTAGGCCTGTCGCAGCTCCACCAGTTACGCGGCAGAGTCGGCCGTGGTCAACAAGACAGCTATTGTTTGCTGCTCTATCAAGCCCCTTTGTCCGAAATCGGCAAACAGCGTCTGGCTATTTTACGCGAAAGCCAGGATGGCTTTGTCATTGCCGAGAAAGACCTGACTTTACGCGGCCCGGGCGAGGTCATGGGAACACGACAAACCGGCCAGATCAATTTTAAAATAGTCGAGTTAAACCGCGATCAACATCTTTTGGATAAGGTGCAAGATGCCGCGCAATACATCCTCTCACAACATCCAGAATCCATCCCTGACATTATCGACCGATGGCTCAGCCATCATAACCCTTACGCCGAGGTGTGACGACAACGTGCCGTGTAATAACAGCTTTCTATTCTTGAAAGAACCCGCCTGGAAAAATAACCGCCCCGATCTGCGCCACGCTATTCCGGCCGCCGCCAGGTCATGGATTTATGAAACCGGTTCATTGACCCAACGTCTGCGTGACCGTTACCCCGGACAAATCCAGGTCAAGCTCTTGTTCCATCAATGGAAACCGGCCTATCCGGGTGAATGTGCGCTGCTAAAACTCGATCATCACCGCTATCAGCTGGTTCGGGAAGTCCTGCTGCATGCCGGCGATACACCTTTGATTCTGGCCCGGACCATTTTACCGGAAAAGACCATTAAAATTGCCAAGCGCAATTTATCGCATCTAGGTACCCGGCCCTTAGGCGAAGTCATCTTTGCCTATCCCGATCTTGATCGTCGGCAACTGCAAATCAGCACTATTGCCAAAAAATACTGGTCGCCCCGCTTGAGTGAGCAAATCCAATTGCCGGATAATATCTGGGGCAGACGCACTGTCTATGCGATTCAAAATCAGCCTTTGCTGGTCAGTGAATGCTTCCTGCCTGCCGCGATCGTTAACGCATAATTCGTGCCACAGCGATTTTTTAGTTAAAACATAACCATTGAAAACGATAACGCGGGTAATTAAATAGTCCCCTAGAGGATACTATACTCGTAATGGAGAAAAAAATGACTCACTATGCCACAGCCGACCTTTGTGACCGCTACTCCGAACAGGAACACTTTCAGATAGGCGAACCCTTATTTAAACGCTTCGGCCGACAAAACGCTTTTCATGGCCAAATCAGCACACTGCGCGTTTTTGAAGACAACACCCTGGTCAGGCAAGCACTGCAAGAAAAGGTTGAAAACAGAATTCTGGTCATTGATGGCGGCGGCTCGCATCGCTGCGCATTACTCGGCGAGAATCTAGCGCAAATGGCCATAGACAACGGTTGGAATGGTATTATTGTGTATGGCTGTATTCGGGACTGCGATCAAATCAACCCGCTACCTATCGGTATTCGTGCCTTGAACACACACCCGCTTAAAAGCCGTAAACACGGCCATGGCGAGCGCGATATCATGATTACATTTGCCGGCATCAACTTCAGAAAAGATCATTTTCTCTATGCCGATAATGATGGAATTATCGTTTCCGACCATGAATTAGGGTAAAATCATTGTTAACTTAACCTGGTAAAAGACTCAAGATATGCAAATCGTACTCGCAAATCCTCGCGGCTTCTGCGCCGGCGTTGACCGCGCCATTGAAATTGTCGACAAAACAATCGAAGCATTTGGCGCCCCCATCTATGTCCGCCATGAAGTCGTGCATAACCGCACCGTCGTCGATGAACTCAAAGAAAAAGGCGCTGTTTTCATCGAAGACCTGAACGATGTCCCGGTCGGCTCCTATTTGATTTTCAGTGCCCACGGGGTATCCAAAAAAGTCCAACAACAAGCCAAAGAGCGTAACCTGATTGTTTTTGATGCAACCTGCCCCCTGGTGACCAAAGTCCATATCCAGGTCGCAAAACATGCCAAACAAGACCGGGAAGTTATCCTGATCGGTCATGCCGGTCACCCCGAAGTCGAAGGAACCATGGGGCAATATCAGAAATGTACCGAACATGGTGACATTTACCTCGTCGAAACACCTGAAGACGTCAAAAAGCTAAAGGTCAACAACCCCGAAAATCTGGCCTATGTCACTCAAACCACCCTCTCGATGACCGATACCCAGGTCATGGTTGATGCCCTTAAAGAAGCTTTTCCGGCGATTCAAGAACAGAAAAAAGACGATATCTGTTATGCCACGCAAAACCGTCAGGATGCGGTACATGACCTGGCTGAAAAATCAGACCTGATTCTGGTGGTCGGCTCCCCGAACAGTTCAAACTCCAATCGTTTGCGCGAGATTGCTGAACAACTTGGCAAACCCGCTTATCTGATAGACACTTACCGGGACATGGATAAAGCCTGGCTGGAGGGTGTTGACGTCGTGGGTGTGACAGCCGGTGCTTCAGCGCCTGAAGTTCTTGTTCAGGAGGTTATCAACCAACTCAAACAATGGGGCGGCGCAAACGCTATAGAAAATGAAGGCATTGAAGAAAAAGTCGTTTTCTCATTACCCAAAAACCTGAAAAAACATATTACGGCTTAAACCGGATTGCTGAGCTGCCGAGTTACCCGGCAGCTTTACCCTCAAGCCTCGGCTTTAAACCTACCCGGCACCAGCCCTTTTTTTCCTCTTTTGGCCAGCCACCATCGTATCAAACTGCTTCTAGGCAAATACTTGCCTTCGAGTACATAAAACAGGTTATACTCATTATTCAATGTCGCATTAAACAAACGATAGGCTAAACGCGTTGAGCAAAACAGAATTTGATCGCCCTCTTTCAGCTTAAAATCATCTTGCGGCAAAATATATTCTTGATCGCCCTGCTTTATCACAAGCACAACCATATCCAACCGCTGCTCGCGATTTCGGGGGTCGCGCTGTAGATCGCCCAGGCACACCGTTTTCCCTGCCCGTAGTTGTTCTAACAACGCACTGCTCTGCTCTTCATCAACGTCAAACGTAATCAAATGTGGATTACGTTTGCCGATACGTTCGCGCAACAAACGGATAACCTGTTTCATCTCCGCAGCCCGGCCGGGTTTGTTCGCCAACAAATAGCCGAAGAACTTTTTTAACAATGGCGCAATCAGCAAAAACAGAATTTTACGGGCGGTAACCAATGATGGCTCCATAATCATATCAACATTCGAAGCATTAAAGGCAACCGCATTATGATGTCGATTTTGCCGCGCAATCGTGAACAAATTCTTGTTGAAATACCGGGCATTCAACAAAATACCCAAATTATGGCCATCATCGTCGGTCGCTGCGATAATGCCGACCGAATTTTCAATACCGGCTTGCGATAAGGTATTAGCCGTCGTCCGACCCACGATGTAATGTTCGATATATTCGTTTTTTGTCGTATTCTTGGGATCCGGGTCGATAATTGATGTTCTCATATTATATTTGGTCAACACTCGGTTAACCTCATGTCCCATGCGCCCGTAACCGCAAATTATCCAGGTCCCCTGCGGCGGCCTGACATATTTATCCAGCCTCGCCTCGCGATCGCGCACCAGCCAATTATTCAAGGCATAAAAGCCAGGGTTATGCATGGCGGCCGCTAACACCTTGGCATAGGTTTTAAACGGATCAACAATATGCACTTCTCCGCCTAAGGTCACCAATGATTCTTCAAATACATCGACCTTCGACATCGTGATAATGCCCACGTTCTTATTCAACGCGCGCGCCAATGCCGATATTTTCAAATTGCTTTCTTCGTTATTGGTAATGGCCACAACAGCCTTGCAATGGCGACTGCGAATACCGGCTTCCAGCAAATGTTTTGGCACACCGGCATCGGCACAAAGCCCAGGCATTGACACCGTATAGTTGCGAAGCTGTAACGCTTTAATCCGCTCTTCATCAATATCGATAATGACGGCAGATTTACCGTAATCACTCAAGCCCCGCGTTAACACACTGCCGGTATCGCCAAAACCACAGATAATAAAAAAAGGCCCCGGAATCTTGCGCACCTGCCGTGAAAAACGCCACTCGGATAATGCTCGAATAAAGAATGGATTTTGCATCAAGCGAATGATGCTCCCGATCGCATATAACCAGGTGATAACACTGACATACAGACACGCAATGGCCCAAAACCGCTGGGCATCACTAAACGGTATTGGAATTTCACCAAAACCCGTTGTCGTTGCGGTGTAAGTCATGAAATAAAACGCATGAAAAATACTCATATACTGCGTTTTTCCATCAATAACCGGCCCTGGAATAAAAACCATGCCAAGAATAGATACGGCATAAACAACAATCAATGCAATAATTGGCATGCGCATTTCGCGCATGACAATAAAAGAAACTCTGCTTATATCAACGACATTTGCCATAGGAATAAAAATCGCCTGAATGCTATTTACAGCCGTGACATTAATGTTTCGGCCACCAGAATCACAGCCGATATAATATTGGCAATCAAGGCGCCGCCCGTAAAAGAAACGATACTGGCCATCACCTCGGGTGTTAACCCGGTTTCGGTCACATGCACCACAACCGTCCAGTAGGTTGCCGCCGTCACCAGCTGTAAATCAGCCACCAGGCTGGTGGCTAACAATACCGCGCCAATTTGTGAGCGATCACCAAACTTTAAAACCGTTGCGATAAAATTAACAATGATGACGGCAAATAACTCAAATACACTATGATGTGCAGGATTATCGAGTTCGCCGAGAAAGAAACCGAAATTCAATGTCAGCGCTAAAACCACAAAAAAACCAAAAATAACCTTCTCGAAATTCATTTCAATATCCTGTATGGAGCACTTAAATTTAATGGCATATCAGCCTATTTTAGTCCAAAAAACCTCGCAATAGAAAAAAAACACTAGCCCATCAATATTATTTATTGCTAATATACAGCTTTTAAAAAAACGGAGAACGTTATGTCATTAAGTGCTATGGATTTAGTGGCCGCTGCCAAACAGAATATTACTGAGATTTCTGTTGAAGAGGCCAAACAAAAATTGTCTGATATGTTAGTGCTGGATGTCAGAGAGCCTGCCGAATATACGCAAGGCCATATTCACGGTGCTATCAATATCCCGCGCGGTGTGTTGGAGTTTAAAATATCCGCCCATCCTGATTTCCAGGGCGCTGAAGACCGCGATATTCTGGTTTATTGTCAATCGGGCGGGCGCTCTGCATTGGCCACAGAAAACCTGAATAAAATGGGCTACCAAAAAGCCGCGAGTATGGCTGGTGGCTTTAAAGCCTGGCTCGAGCATAATTACGATGTCGCCTGATTCTATCAGAATCGATAAATGGCTCTGGGCTGCGCGTTTTTTTAAAACGCGCAGACTCGCATCAGATGCTGTATCGGGGGGTAAGGTTCATATCAACGGCCAGCGCTGCAAACCCTCTAAAGAGATTAAAATCGGCGATGCCTTGCATATCAGTAAAGATCAATACAGCTGGGAGATTACCGTTAAAGGCATTAACAAACAGCGAAGGCCTGCCAGCGAAGCGGTATTACTGTACGAAGAAAAACCTGAAAGCATTGAAAAACGACGCGAACAAATCCGCTTAAACAAAGAACAGCAGGCATTATTCCCGCATCAAGAGCGAGAAAGACGTCCGACTAAAAAACAACGTCGTCAGATTCATCGATTTAAACAAATCTAAACCGTAAAGCTTTCGCCACAACCACAGGTGCCTTTAACATTTGGGTTGTTAAATTTGAAGGCTTCATTCAGGCCTTCTCGCGCATAATCAAGCTCCACCCCATCCAGATATTCCAGATCCGCTTTATTGACGATGACTTTAACGCCATTTTGTTCAAAAATGGTATCGTCGTCGGTCAATTGCTCGGCATAATCCAAGACATAGGCATAACCTGAACATCCTGACGGCTTAACCCCCAGCCTCAAACCAATACCCGAGCCCCGTTTAACCAATTGTTTCTCAATTTGTTTCGCCGCACGTTCGGTCACTGTAATCGCCATATCAAATCCTGATAATATTCTTTAAGTTTTCTATAAATGTATCGATTTCCTGCATCGTATTCGCTTTGCCTAAACTCACACGAATCGCCCCCTTTGCGGTTTGTACATCAACCCCCATAGCTAACAACACCGCGCTAGGCTCACCCCCGCCTGAGGAACAGGCAGAAGCACTGGAAACAGCAATATTTTTCTGATCCAATTGCATTTGCAGCATTTCACCATCCACTCCTGCAATCGAAAATTGAACGGTATTTGGCAATCTATCCACTTTTTCCGAAAAAATGACACAGCCTGGAAGCTTCTTTAGCCCTGCTTCCAAATGCAAACGCAATTGCAATAAAAGTTGCCAGCGTGACTCAAGCTCAGATTTGGCCAGTTCACAGGCTTTGCCAAAACCAATAATGGCGGCAACATTTTCGGTCCCCGCTCGAATCCCCGATTCCTGGCTACCGCCACGCAACAATGGCTTAAGGGCAAAATCACGCGCGGCAATCAACGCCCCGCAACCTTTCGGGCCATATAATTTATGACTGGACAAGCTCATCAACTGCGTATTTAACGCGTCAAAGTCCAGCGCTATTTTACCGGCGGCTTGTACCGCATCGGTATGGCACACGATACCTTGTTCGCGCAATCTGGCAAAAACCGGCGCAATATCCTGGATGACACCGGTTTCATTGTTCGCTCGCATGATTGAAATGAAATCATTAGCGCCTAACCCCATATCGTCAATGGCGACATCAATTACCTGGCCTTGTCTATTGACCGGCACGGTCGCTATAGGTTTATTTTGCGGCGCAACCGCTAAAACGGAAGGGTGCTCAATGGCTGACGCGACACAACGATGGCCTGGCGTCAGCTGAGCTAATGCCAGATTATTCGATTCCGTTCCGCCACTAGTGAAAACAACTTGAGACGAATGAACGCCTACGAACTCAGCCACTTGTTCACGCGCCGTCTCAATTGCCGTTCGTGATAAGCGTCCAAGCCGATAAAGACTCGATGGATTACCATAAAACCGCTTCAAAAACGGCTGCATCGCATCAAACACCGCATCGTCAAGCGGCGTCGTCGCATTATGATCGAAATAGATCATGGGGTTACAATGATTATGCTGAAGCCTGATCTTGCCGGGTTTGGAATTTTATTACCGCTGCATCCTGGTCTTGCCGCATGGCAACTTCATTGACATAGTCTTTTTCCATCAAGGAAGCCAGGGAAATGCCTTGTAAATACTGCCGGATTTGTTCACTTAGCCCCATCCACAAATCATGAGTTAAACAGGGCAAATGATTTTGACAGTCCCCCGCCCCGCCACATTTAGTCGAATCGACCTGCTCATCCACCGCTGTGATGATGTCGGCAATACTGATTTCAGCGGCCGGACGACTCAAACGATAACCGCCACCAGGACCACGCACACCCTTCACCATGCCGGCTTTGCGCAAACGTGCAAATAATTGTTCCAGATACGAGAGTGAAATGGTTTGACGCGTCGCGATATCCGTTAACGTCACCGGTTTATTTTGGCTATGAAATGCCAAATCCAGCATTGCAGTCACCGCATAACGGCCTTTTGTTGTCAGCCTCACTGAGACACCTATAAATAACCAATTTAAGTAAGGTTACTATATTAAAACCCAGTAATTTAGTCAACTTTTAGCCCTATCTACAGCGATAATCCTAATCTGGATATTGCATCTTAACGCTCGCCTTTGATTTCGCAGTCATCCAATTCAGGTATCGGCTCTTCATCGACGGCCATACCCGCTGCATTCAAAGTCGCCCGCATACGCTCCAACTGTTTATCCATGATGTGAATATGATCGAGCATATGATTGATGGCATGCGCAACCGGGTCTGGCATATCGGTGGTTGCACCATAGGCATCAAAACCCATTTTTCGGGCGATTTTCTTTCGCCTGTCTTTCACTTCTTTGGAATCTATCAAATGTGCGGGAATACCCACGACCGTAGCCCCGGCCGGCACCGGTTTAACCACGACCGAGTTTGACCCAACCCTGGCCCCTTCGCCGACGTCTATCGGACCTAAAACCTTGGCACCTGCGCCCACCACAACACCGTCTTTCAAGGTTGGATGCCGCTTGCCCTTGTTCCAACTGGTGCCGCCTAAAGTGACGCCATGATACAAGGTACAGTCATCACCAATGACGGCTGTTTCGCCAATCACGACCCCCATGCCATGATCGATAAAAAAACGCCGCCCAATAGTCGCGCCGGGATGAATTTCAATCCCGGTCAACCAACGCCCGATATGCGAACTGAAACGTGCCAGCCAACGAAACCCCATCCGCCATAATTGATGACTCAGACGATGAATCAACAAGGCATGAAAGCCTGGATAAGCCGTAACCACTTCAAACACACTCTGAGCGGCAGGATCACGCTCAAACACGCACTGAATATCTTCTTTTATCCCCTCAAACACATTCATTTCCCATTGTGATGCTGTGAAAACCGCAGAATACCCCGCAAAATATCAACTTCTTTCACATCCAGTTCAACCCGGTTATAAATCCGCCGCAGTCTACGCATAATCGACCGTGATTTATCTTGATGCAAAAAACCAATATCATCTAAAGCCTGCTCTAAATGCTGATAAAAGCCCTCCATTTGCGCCGCAGTCGCCAACCGCTCGCGTTCGCTTTTTTCCTGTTTCCTGTATTGCCCGCTCGCCATAAACAACTCATAGCTCACAACCTGAACCGCCGCCGCCAGATTCAGCGAGCTAAATTCAGGATTACACGGAATACGTAACAAAAATTGACAGGCATCGAGCTCCTCATTCTTCAAGCCTGAATGCTCACGACCAAAAAGCAAACCAATTTTAGTGTCCTGATAGTCGGGACTGATAAATTTGTCGGCGCACTCGCGCGCATTTAATTCCGGCCACTGAATGGTACGATCCCGGGCACTGGCACCCACAATAAACTGACAATCGGCTACCGCTTCGGACAAAGAATCACAAATTTTTGCATCGCTCAACACATCGCTGGCACCTGCCGCCCGGGATGTTGCATCGGCATGCGGGAATACTTTAGGCCGCACCAGACGCAAATCCGACAAGCCCATATTTTTCATCGCACGCGCCGCTGCGCCGATATTTCCCGGATGCGATGTTTCGACCAAAATGATGCTGAAATTTTCTAACACCATGTATCCCACTGCTTAAAAAGGCTTTATTTTAACAAATGATTTGTTATTCTATTGGGTTTATTTCTCTGCTTGAAGAACCAACATGCATCCAATGTTAAACATTGCTGTTCGCGCAGCAAGAAATGCCGGCGATATTATTCAACGCGCTACCGATAATATCGGACAATTACATATTAACCGTAAAAGTCAGTACGATTTTGTATCCGAAATTGACCTCAAGGCCGAACAGGAAATCATCAACACCATTCACCAGGCCTATCCTGATCATGCCTTCCTGGCTGAAGAAAGCGGTGAACACCAGGGCAATGATTATGTCTGGGTGATTGACCCTTTAGATGGCACCACAAATTTTTTACACGGTTTTCCACAATATGCGGTATCCATTGCCTTGAAAGTCAAAGGAAAACTCGAAATCGGCGTCATTTACGACCCCACACGGAATGACTTGTACACCGCAGAACGCGGTGGCGGCGCCATGTTGAACAACCGTCGTATTCGCGTCTCCAAGCAAACAAAACTGGATAGCGCATTGCTCGGCACCGGCTTCCCATTCAAATCCGATGAATATCTCGACGCCTACCTGGCCTTGTTTAAACCCCTATGCATCGCCACCTCTGGCATCCGCCGTGCCGGTGCCGCCGCATTGGACCTGGCCTATGTCGCCTGCGGCCGCCTGGATGGTTTCTGGGAAATCGGCTTGAAAGAATGGGATATGGCAGCAGGCATTCTACTGATCCAGGAAGCCGGCGGTGTCGTGACCGACTTATCGTTCAACGACAACTATCTTAAAAGCGGCAATGTCCTGACCGGCAACCCGAAAATGCATCAGTTGATGTACAAAACGATCGAAGCCCATATAGATGACAGGCTTAAATAAATTGAGGGACTTCTACCAAAAGTATAAAAAATAATTTTAGACACGCCTCTCATTTTTAACCATTAAAACTGAAGTCCAATTGAATTTTAGTGTTATGCCTACCATACTGGAAATAAGCTTTTGAGCGACCCATTAAATTTTTCCCAATGATGGAGGCAGCGATGCCAAATAAACAATTATTGTTGCTGTATTGTTTATGCTTGTATTCTTCTATTACACAAGTACAGGCGGCAACTTACCCACTTAATCTTGGCATAGCAGGACAATTTAACGGTTTTGTCTTGGGGAATATGAATGCCAATAACTCGGATGTGGAAGGACGATTAGCCGTTGGCGGTGATTTAACGTTAAATCATTACAGTGTAGGAATGCAGCTAAATGATTCCTGGAATTACAGGGATACCCTGGTTGCAGGAGGAAGTATAAATTATAGCAATGGCCGTATTTATCATGGTAATGCGCGTAGTGGTGGCACTGCTAACATAGATCAGTCTGTCGGCTTCTATAATACTGATCCGAACAACGCTAATGGCCATTATATTCCTAGCAATGTTCTGGATTTTAATACAATTGCCAATAGACTGAAGGCAAAATCAAATTTTTGGGGGAATTTGACAGCAACGGGGAACACGACTATAGATACCTATGGTGCGCTGAAATTGCATGGCACACATGCGGGCCTGAACATTTTCACGATTACCGCTGAATATTTAAAAAATACCACATCGTTCTGGCTGGATGTCCCCCAAAAAGCTTGGGCCTTGATTAATGTTAGAGACAACAATGTTGATTTAAGCAATTTTGCTTTTTACCGAACAGTTAATGGTGAAAAACAACAAGTACGTGATAATCAGCCCGGTGTTTTTCGCTCTGATGGTAATTTAAGCCAAAGGGTGCTACTGAATTTAGTAGACGCCACACAACTGAAAATACACGGAATTGGCGTTAAGGCAAGTATTCTAGCACCTTGGGCGAACACAACATTTTATAATGGACATATCAATGGCAATCTGATTGTAGCTTCATTGCAAGGTAAAAATGGACAAAACAGCGGTCAAATTAATAACTATCCGTTTATTTCCATAGCAGAGCCGCCTATTGTTCTATTATTTCTGAGTATATTGCCATTTTTGCTCTATTTTCAGAGAAAGAGTGAGGTAGGGTAGGAACATAAAAATATTTCGTCAGCCTGCCTTTTAAGTCACTCTATTTGTGTGAATCCATTAGATAACAAGGAATTCAGGTGTTTCTAAATTATATTTGTTTTCTTTTATGAATTTTATTGTACATCAAGGATCGCAAGCAATTAATTCTATTCTCCTACCATTATTTTTTATTCTTAGCGGAAGTTTACTTTATCTCGTTAATTTACGGATAGATGTTTATGGACAGGCTTTTGTAACGCTTGCTTTACTAGTCTCGCTACAGTTGCTTAGAAATTTCAAGTATCACGCATTTGTCCGGGTTCTCTTTATCGCTATAAGCAGCTTTTTGGTGTTACGTTATTTTTTCTGGAGAATTAATTACACCCTGTCTTATCATGATTTCTGGAGCTTTATTGGTACGATTGTTTTATTTCTGGCTGAGCTATATGGGGTGTTAATGTTTTTTTTCAGCGCCTTTGTCAATATCCGGCCGTTGCGGCGAAAATCAATACCTCTGCCTGCTGACAAATCGTTATGGCCTACAATAGATATTATCATTCCCAGTTATGATGAACCTGTAGAACTGGTCAAAATAACTTTGGCTGCGGCGACCAATATTGATTATCCGACTGATAAATTAAAAATATATTTGCTTGATGATGGAGGGACAACACAGAAGCTGACTACAAATAATGAAGAAATCAGACAAGCGGCTCATCGTCGGGTCAATGAATTTAAACAGTTGTGCGCTGCACTGAATGTTGGGTATTTAAGCAGAGAGCGAAATATTAATGCCAAGGCTGGCAACATGAATGCAGCATTAAAACATATTCACGGGCAATTGATTTTAGTGCTGGATGCCGATCATGCCCCGGCAGCTGATATATTGACCAAAACGGTGGGGTCTTTTGTACAGGATGACAAAGTCTTTCTGGTGCAAACTCCACATTTTTTTCTGAATCCCGACCCGATTGAAAAAAACCTAGGACTGTTTCACAGAATGCCGTCTGAAAATTTAATGTTTTACCGAAGCATACAGCGTGGACTGGATTTTTGGCAGTCCTCTTTTTTTTGTGGCTCTGCTGCGGTACTTCGACGTAAAGCAATTGATGAGGTAGGCGGTTTTAGTGGAGTTACTATCACTGAAGATTCGGAAACCGCACTAAAACTTCATAGTCTGGGCTGGAAATCCCACTATATTTTTTATCCATTAATTGCCGGATTGCAGCCGGAAACCTTTAACAGCTTTATGATCCAAAGAATGCGCTGGGCGCAGGGCATGGTGCAGAATTTTATTTTGAATAATCCACTAAGGATGCCGGGTCTTCGAATGGAACAAAGACTGAGTTATCTATCCAATATGATTTTCTGGTTTTTCCCTTTTGCGCGCCTGGTTTTTTTAACGGCTCCAGGACTATACCTGTGTTTTAATCTGAAAATTTATAATGCCAATATGGAAGAATTTATCAGTTATACCGTTCCATATCTGTTGGCCCTAATGTTAATCTCACATTTTTTATTTGGTAAGGATCGCTGGGTTTTTGTCTCCGAAATTTATGAAACCATGCAATCCTTATTTTCTGTCAGGGCTGTGTGGGCTGTATTGAAAAACCCCCATCAACCGCAATTTGCGGTGACACCTAAAATGGAAACATTGGAAAAGGACTTTATCTCACCATTATCCCGGCCATTTTATGGGCTTATTGTTTTTACAGTGGTGACGGTTGCCATAGGGATATGGCGATTCTGGATTGACCCTGATCATCGGTCGTTAACCGGGATCACCTTATTTTGGGCTATATTCAATTTATTAGTCCTTTTAGCGGCATTAGGTGCGTTGTACGAACACAGACAGCGAAGAGTGAGTCCGCGGATTCCTGTTAATATTCATGCCTTTTGGGTCATCAAATCCTGTAACAAGATAATACAAAGATGGCCTGTTACAATTAAGGATTTATCAATGGGTGGCATGAGCTTGATTTCACAGCGTGAATTGCCGGAAGCGAATCAGGGGCAGTGTTCTTTTATTGAGGTAGTGGATACCCGTTCGCAAAAAAAAGAATATTATCCCGTTTCAAGGGTGACTCATTTTAGACAGGGAGAACACCTGATTCATGGCCTGAAATTCAATTGTTCCGGTTTGAATGAATTTGTCAAAATTGTCCGCTTCGTACATGGTGACAGTTCCCGGTGGATATTGATTCAAGAGAGCGAAAGCAACAACCCCGGATTGCTAAAAACAATGATTATCATGATACGAACTGGTTTTTATTATGGATTAAGTCATATTAAATATATAGTAAATTCTTACTTTTTAAGATAAAAATTATGCAAATTTTGTTTAGAAACGGATTATCCTTGTTAGTTATTCTTATTGGCTATTCATTTCCGGCAGCCTCGAAAACCATTCACCAAAGTACCCTTTTAAGCCAAAGCTGGCCGATTAATCATTTTATGACCAGTAATGAGCCGGTTCTATTGAATAACGCCAGTAATACCTACAGTCTCAGTTTCCCTGTTTCGGACAGAGTGATGCCGGTTTCGCTTCATTTGAATTTGCACCTATACAATTCCAATAAATTAAAAGCGACGCGATCGCAGCTCGTCATATATATAAACGATTTTTATGTCAAACAGTTTACTCTTGACCCTATCAATTCCACACAAAAGGTAAAATTCGCGATAGCCCCTGAATATCTTGTGAATGGTTATAATCGTCTGACTTTTAAAGTCGCCCAGCATTATACTGATGAACAATGTGAAGACTGGGCGGCTCCTGAACTATGGACACAAATTGATTCTGTCAAAACAATTTTGACTCTGCATTACCGAACTAAAAAAGTTCAAACAAGCCTGGCTCAATTGAACACCTTACTCAATGACAGACTGGGTGATTACAACATCAGTTTTTTAAGAGCTGGCAAGGCTATTACGAACGAATATTTATATTGGGGAGCCGTAGCGGCACAGGGGGTAAAATTAAGGTTAGGTTATGTTCCTATGCATATAGAGGAACAATGGGTTACACCCTATCAATGGCCAATTGAAACAAAGCCGGTCAATGCAAATTTTAATATTGATCCTGAAATACTCAAACAGGATGCTATATTATTGGGCACCCGACAACAATTAAAGAATCTACTGGCACCGGAAATTCTGGCTGAAATAAAAGGGGCTTACCTGGGGTTGTTTCAGCAGGATATCAAAAAACAAAACTTTATTTTGGTGATTTCCGGTTTGAATGAGCAACAGGTATCAAAAGCGGTAAAGGCATTTTCATTAATGCGAAATCAATTTCCAGATAGTCAGCAAACCATCATAAAAGACATTAACTTTCCACCAAAAGAGGATTTAGTACCCTGGCGGACTATTGTATCGGGACAGAATTATCTGTTTTCGCAGTTGGGTTTTATTACTCAGGTTATGAATGGCAGCCACGAGCGAGTAAAGCTGAATATAACGCTTCCAGCGGACATGTACGCTACAGAAAATGCTATGGTGACTCTGCATTTGAATCTTGCTTATGGTGCAGCAATACGCAAGGATTCAGTTATCAATGTGTTACTGAACGGAGTCTTTAATCATGCAATCAGATTAAAGGAAATTGACGGCGCACATTACGAAGACTACCAAATTCAGATTCCATTAAGGGATTTTAACCCCGGCTTAAATACTCTGACATTTGATTCCGTTTTAACTCCATCGGAATATGGAAAATGTACATTTGTCCAGCGCAGAAATTTAAAAGTAACGTTGTATGCGGACTCAAAGATTTCATTTCCAAAGGCAGGACAAGCGGCTAGTTTGCCTGATTTGAAATTGTTAAGAACAACTGGATACCCCTTTGTTAAGAACGGTAAAGCAGATAATACCTATATTCAATTATTGAATCATTCCCCAGATACGATCCAGACAGCATGGCATTTTATTGCCCGGCTGGCAGAATTTTCACAAACACCTTTATTTGATATAGAAATAGGATTGGACGAACAAAAAGAGAACCGCAGAAATCTTGTAATTATTGGCAATGATTTCAATCATGCCGATATGTTTACTGATGCGCCAGTATCGTTAGGGCAATGGAACCGGTTTTCTTACCAATATAAAGAAACATATCATAAACCGGAAGAATCGTGGTTCCGTTGGGTTGAAAGAGTGGTTTTCAAGGATAATATATTGCCTTTGGAAAGTATTGATAAACCCAAAAATATTGAGATAAACCAAAGTGGCGGATTAGGCAAACAGTTTCTACTCATGTCTTACCCTTCGAAAAACAAAAAGGATGGCACGGTTTTAGCTTTATTGGCAGAAAAGGAAAATTCACTTTATTCCGGATTTACAACCCTGTTGTTTTCTGGACTATGGGATCAAATGTGGGGTGATGTTTTTATCTGGGATAGACACAAGAAATTTTATTCAACCCGGGAAGGAGATACCTTTGTCGTTGGTCATGATAATCCTAAACTAAATCTGATAATGCACTTTTCCAGACACCCTTGGCAATGGACCTTGATTATTGTGAGTTTGCTTGTTTTGGCTTCCGGAGTGATTTATAAGTTATTGGTACGATATAAGCAAAGAGTACATCCGCACGTTGAAGAAGATGTTGAATAGGGCCATTATCATCTGTCTGCTAGGACTGTTTTTTTTAAGCGGCTGTCAGGTGCAACAGACAATGGATCTGGATAAAGAATGGCAGTATTACAAAGCGCGGTTTGTCATGCAGGACGGTCGCGTGGTTGACACCGGCAATAATAATATTTCACATTCCGAAGGACAAGGTTACGGATTGTTGTTAGCCGTCAGAAATAATGATCGTCACGCATTTGACAAAATATGGCACTGGAGCCGACAAAATTTACAAGTACGTAAGGATAGTCTGTTTATATGGCGCAGACGCCCTGGCGTTTCTTTGCATGAGGAGGATATGAACAATGCCAGTGATGGCGATATTATTATTGCCTGGGCATTGCTAGAAGCCTCAAAAAAGTGGCAAGATGAAAAATATCAACAGGAAGCTTTAAAAATATTGAGTGATATTAAACATACATTGATATTGTCCTGGAATGGCATGGAGATACTATTGCCAGGAGCAGTCGGTTTCAAACATCAGCATTCAATTGATATTAACCTTTCTTACTGGATATTCCCTGCTTTCACAATATTTGATATTTACGATAACGACCCCGTCTGGGAAAAATTACAAAACTCTGGAATCAAGCTGCTTCAACAGGCACGTTTTGGACGCTGGCAGCTACCGGCAGACTGGGTTAAATTGCAAGAAGATAAGACAACCCGAGCGAATAAAAGTAAACATTTTGGCTACGATGCTGTCAGAATTCCGCTTTATTTGATTTGGGGAGGGAATACCGATAGAGCGGTCCTTACCCCATTTTCTGAATATTGGTTATTTTATGGCAGTTATACGCCAGCCTGGATTGCATTAAATGAACAGATTATGGATGCTTATGGAGCCGGTATTGGAATCAGAGCGATAAAGCATCTGACACTGTTAATACAAGGACAGCAAACAATAGTTGATTTTGAGAAGCTTTCAAAACAGGACTATTACCAGTCAACCCTCTTGTTATTAAGCAAATTATGCTATCGGCAATTGACAAACTGATACAGTTGCTGCTGTTCGGTCTACTATGTATAGGTTGTATTGCTATGCCATTGGCCGCTGAAAAAAGCACTTCTATCATATCGGAACAGCCGGATGAGCGTATTTTATGGCAATTGTTTCATGCCGGTAAAATAATGGAGTTAAAACAGCAGATTGTTCGTTTACAACAGCGATTCCCTAACTGGCAACCGCCTCCGTCATTGTTGAGATTGATGACTGAAACCGGAAGGACTCAACAAACAGTCAAACCTGGCAGAACTAACAAACCACCAGTATCTTTTTGCAACACATTAAATCAACAGCTACAACAAGCGGAAAAGGCGAGTAAAAATAAACAAATTAAAGCGGCTTTAGCCATTTATCACCGTATCATCAGAACCTGCTCACTAGAAAAACGCAGGGAAGCGTTAAGAAAAGCCCTTTCTGTTTTGCACCATCGTGATTTGATTAAACTCGTTCAGTTTTCTAAACCGTATATATCGTCTCAATTCATTGACAATGTTTTATTTGTCTATTTTAAAAAAGAATATTTAAACAACAAAAACCTGGACAGCAATAAACATCGTCAATCCGTAAAACGATTGGCTGGATGGGTAGAAAAATATAATGACGATAAATTGGCAACTGTTTTCGGTTGGCGTTTTTATACACTAAAAGAGCATCAGCAAGCCGTATACTGGTTTAAAAAAGCCTATTCATGGAATCGAGAAAATAGCGACGCGGTGTATGGCCTGATTTTAAGCCTGGAACAGCAGAGAGAATATGAGCAATTATTAAAGGTAGTTTCCGGTTTGCAACACCCTTCCAAAAAAATCAGGGCAATTGCCGCGAGGGTTTATAAAGCCCGTGCGTGGAACGCCTATAACCTTCGAGTCATACAAGATAGCCAACGTTATACCGACAAAGCCAGACAGCTTATAGGGAAAGCCGATATGGAAATCATAGAGTTGTATGCCTGGATAGCCAATTATAAAAAGCAGTATAAAAAGTCCGCGCTGTTATTTTATCGTCTTTATCAACAACAAAAGGACAATAAATATGCTCGTGATTATATTCAAGCACAATCACGGGTAAACCGGCAACAGTTGGAAGAAAACGTAAAAAAAGCAGGCGGAGCGCTGTTGGATGAATATAAAAAATTCCATGCCAGAGAATTGTACTATCGAAAACAATTCCAATCCGCTTATAAGTTAGCGCCGTCTGAATTTCCTGATCTGGTAAATATTGATACACCCTATTTAGGTGTGGGAGGAGGATTTAGGAATAAATCGGGTCAGGCAGGTACCAGTCGTTTGGATATTTTTAAATTACCTTCGTCCACGGTTTCATATACAGTAAATGGTAACCATAAATTTAGCCTGAGTGTATCGAGGGTTTCATTGTATTCAGGCAGATTAAACTGGTGTGATACACCGATTGCCTCTTTTCCTAGCAGTCAATTTGCGCAAAGCTGTTATTCAAAAGCGGTGTCACAGTTGCCAGAGCAAAGGTTGAACAATGCCGTTGAAGTAGAAATGTTTTATCGAAAAGATGGCTGGTTGAGTCCTTTTGTGGCTGTAGGGACAACCCCTATCGGAGGGAAAATTACTCCAGCACCTACTTTTAGATTCGGTTTTGATAAACAAGAAAAATTCGGGTATTGGGGAATTGAAACTTATTCACAATCAGTCAGACAGTCTGTTTTATCTTATACCGGGATTAGTGATCCCTACAAGGGTTCGATCAATTCTTTGTTTAATATGAACCAAAATTTAGACTGGGGTCGGGTGTTAGAGACAGGCTTAAAAGGTTCTGTCTTTTACAGTTTTCTTGATCACCGGTGGAATATTTTTGGGGAAATTAAAGGTGCCTGGCTGCATGGTAAAAATATTGCGGACAATGCCACTGTTTCTGTTTCGACTGGAATAGCTAGAAACATTAACATTTCAGGGTTTGATTATTTTTCTATAGGGCCTTCATTCAATTTTCAGCATTTTGAAAAAAATCAAAATCATTTTACATTCGGACATGGCGGTTATTTCAGTCCGGAACAGTATTATAATATCAGTGCCGGAGTTAATTTTCTGACTGATGAAGGCAAACTTTTTATTTTTAGAGGACGGCTGACAGCGGGATTCCAGAGTATCAAAGAAGCATCAAGCCCTTGGTTTCCATTGATTGATAAGTCGATTGGATCTTACCCTGCTTACAGTGACAGTGGCGAAGCACTGGATTTTGAGATCAAAGGAGTCTGGCTTATGTCAGACAATTTTCAATTAGGCGCGGGTACAGCTTTTCGCAAAACCAATGGCTATCAGGATTTTAGCAGCGGTCTTTTTATTCGATATACTTTAGGGCGGCGAAAGGCTGTTTTTAGCACTGATATTCCCGATTCTTTATTTTCCGGTTTTTATTAAACTCCCCCGGATTTTTTCTGTTACCATCTCCTTATCTTCAGGTCTTAAGGAGAATACCCCATGCGCATTGAATTTCACGGTGCCGATCAGAATGTAACAGGATCCTGCCATTTACTGACTAAAAAAGGCAAAAAGATCCTGATTGATTGTGGTTTATATCAGGGTGGGCGGGAGATAGAGGAGGAAAATACCGAGCCTTTTGGCTTTGACCCCGCCGACATTGATTATCTATTACTGACACATGCCCATCTCGACCATTGCGGGCGTATTCCGTTATTGGTTAAACAGGGTTTTCAAGGCGAGATTATTACCACATCGGCCAGCTGTGAGTTGGCCCGGCTGGTTTTATTAGACTCAGCCCATCTGCAGGAAGAAGAAGCCCGCTATAAAAACCGCAAACTATCACGTCATGGCGGCGCAAAGCCATTGATAGAGCCCTTATATTCTGTCGTCGATACCTTAAACAGTTTTGGCTATTTTGGCCGAACAGCGAAATACAATGAAACGATTGAACTCTTCCCTGGATTCAAAGTGACTTTCATTGATGCCGGTCACATCTTAGGCTCGGCGTCGGTTGTGATTGAAACCAAAATCAAAGGCGAGCCTCGCAAACTGGTTTTTTCCGGCGACCTCGGCTATAACGGCCGCGCGATCATCCGTGACCCAGCGACGCCGCCAAAAGCGGACATTGTGGTTATTGAAACCACTTATGGCGACCGTAAGCATAAAACGCTGGCTCCCACACTGGAGGAATTTTATCAAGCCATCAACAAAACCATTCAGCAAGGGGGGAATGTCGTCATTCCCAGCTTTGCCTTAGAGCGTGCCCAGGAGATTTTGTATTATATTCGGGAAGGCATCGACAAAGGACTTCTTCCAGCCTACTTGCCGGTATTTTTAGATTCGCCGATGGCTATTTCAGCGACGGAAATTTTCCGTCGTCATCCTGAATGCTTTGATAAAGAGACCTGCAAAATTTTTAAAAAAGGCGTTGACCCGCTTTCTTTTCCAGGCCTGAAATTTACCCGGGAAACAGCCGACTCCATGGCACTTAATTCAGTCAACGGCGGCGCGGTCATCATTGCCGGTTCCGGCATGTGTACCGGCGGCCGCGTTCGCCATCACTTAAAACATAATTTATGGAACCAGCATAACAGCATCATCTTTGTCGGTTATGCCGCCCAGGGAACGCTGGCGCGCATAATTATCGAGGGTGCCGAAATCGTTAAAATTTTTGGCGAAGAAATCCATGTACAGGCCGGCATTTACACCATCGGTGGTTTTTCTGCCCATGCCGACCAGGAAGAGCTATTGCAATGGCATCAACACACCGGCACCCCGGCAACCACCTTTCTGGTTCATGGAGAGAAAAACGTGATGCCGATATTCGCCAAAAAACTTAAACGAACAACGGTTGAAATTCCAAGTTTGCATCAACATTATAAGCTTGAGAACTGTCTATAACTTTCCCTCGACAAGGTTTGCCATGAAAAACAACCCAACCGACTTTCCGCCATTATTAGATAGCAAAAAAGTCCGTTCCCTGGAAGCGGATGCCTTACTTAACTATCTAAAAAGCAACCTGAAGGGTCTTTCTGCAGAAGAGGCTCGCGCTCGCCTGGCGCATTATGGCCCGAATGCGATTCAGGAACACAAGATCAATCCGATACTGAAATTCCTGTCTTATTTCTGGGGCCCTATCCCATGGATGATCGAAATCGCGGCGATTTTATCGGCCATCGTTCATCATACCGAAGATTTAATTATCATTTTAGTGTTACTGGTTTTCAATGGCGTCGTCGGATTCTGGCAGGAATTTCAGGCGGGTAACGCCATCGAACAACTCAAAAAACAGCTCGCATTAAAGTCCTGGGTTTGTCGCGATGGGGAATGGCAAGAAATAGATGCCAAGCAATTAGTCCCCGGCGACATTGTCCGCATTCGACTCGGCGATGTCGTACCCACCGATATTGTGCTGTTAAAAGGCGATTACCTGAGTGTTGACCAATCCGCGTTGACCGGCGAATCGCTGCCCGTCAATAAGAAGGTCGGCGACCTGATTTATTCCAGTTCAATTGCCAAACAAGGTGAAATGCTGGGCATTGTCGTCGCAACCGGCAGCAATACCTATTTTGGCAAAACAGCCAAGCTGGTGAGCACCGCCAAATCCGTTTCCCATTTTCAAAAAGCGGTATTGACCATTGGCGATTATTTGATTTTTATCAGCTTAGGCTTGGTGAGCATCCTGGTATTAGTGGGACTGAATCGGCATTTGCCGATTATGGAATTGGTTCAGTTCGCCCTGATTCTGACTGTTGCCTCCATCCCTGTCGCCATGCCAGCCGTTCTTTCCGTCACGATGGCCGTGGGGGCGGCAAGTTTAGCCCGTTTAAAAGCCATTGTGACACGCCTGGAATCAATCGAAGAATTAGCCAGCATGGACATTTTGTGTTCAGATAAAACCGGCACTTTGACTAAAAATCAGCTCACACTGGGAGCTCCTGCGTACTTCAATGGTGCCGATCGACAACAACTTATTCTGACGGCCGCCTTAGCATCTGAATTGGATACCCCGGATGCCATCGACAATGCGATTTTACAGGCATTACCTGACAAAACACCTTTATCGAGATTTCAACAACAAAATTTTATTCCGTTTGACCCCATTCGCAAACGCACCGAAGCTACCATTGTCTCGGCCGATGACAAACACTTTAACGTCAGTAAAGGTGCACCACAAGTCGTTCTCGCCTTATGCAAACCTGACCCGGAACAACGTAAAAAAGCCGAAAAAATAGTCAATGAATTTGCCCAAAAAGGCTACCGGGCGCTGGGTGTAGCGCATACTGATGAACAGGGAAAATGGGTGTTCCTCGGGATTCTCCCATTGTTCGACCCACCTCGTGATGACGCCAAAGAGACGCTTAAGAATATCAAGGCATTAGGTGTCGATGTCAAAATGGTAACCGGTGACAATATCGCCATCGCCAAACAAATCTCTCAGGACCTGGACTTAGGCACCAATATTCTGCTGGCCGACCAAATTATCAGAGCACGTGATAACAAAGACTTGATCCATGACGTCGCTCGCTGCGCTGAACGCGCCGATGGCTTTGCCCAGGTCTTCCCGGAACATAAATTCTGGCTGGTGAAAGATCTTCAAGCCAATCATCATATCGTCGGCATGAACGGTGATGGCGTTAACGACGCCCCGGCCTTAAAACAGGCGGATGTCGGTATTGCCGTGTCCGGCGCAACCGATGCCGCCCGGGCTGCGGCCGATCTGGTTCTGACCGAACCCGGTTTACAGGTCATCAAGCACGCTATCGAAGAAGCACGCTGCATTTTCAGCCGAATGAATTCGTATGCGATTTACCGTATCACCGAAACCATTCGCATCATGTTTTTTATGGTATTGGCGATGTTGATCTATAACGTCTACCCCATTACCGCCATCATGATCATCTTGTTAGCCTTACTGAATGACCTCCCTATCCTGACAATTGCCAAAGACAACACCTACACTGCTAAAAAACCGGTCAATTGGGATATGCGCCAAGTGCTGACCATCGCAACCGTGCTCGGCCTGGTCGGGGTAGTGGAAACCTTTCTGCTCATGATTCTTGCCGAAAGCTATTACCATGTCGGTACCGCAGAATTGCAAACCATTATCTTCCTGAAACTGGCCGTTGCAGGCCACCTCACCTTGTTTGTCGCGCGAACCCGGCATTGCTTTCTATGCCCGCCCTATCCTGCGCCATTATTGCTAACAGCCATTATCGGTACACAGATTGCTGCAATGCTCATTGCGCATTACGGCCTGCTTGTCACGCCCATATCCTGGGAAATTATCGGCATGATCTGGGGCTATTGCTTGTTCTGGGTTTTGATTGAAGATGGCTTAAAACTCATGGTATATCATCATCTGGAAAATACGACACCCAGGCATCGGGATTTTTTAAATCGTGCCCGTCAATCCCTGCATTTTCATACCAAACATCCCAATCACGATAACCATTAAAAGGCGGCTACAACATGATTGACAATCCAACAAAATATTTACTGGGCCGACCATCACTGCTGGATATTGATGGCCTTGAGCTGCTCATCGAATTGGCTCTGGACATGCGCTGCACCTGGAATCATGCCGCCGATAATCTCTGGCAACAACTTGAACCTGACTTATGGGAACAATCACATAACCCATGGGCGGTTTTACAAACCGCATCCCATGACCGAATCAAGCAGGTGCTGAGTAATTCCAAGCTACGCAAACAGCTGGATAAGCACCTTGAAGCTCATCAACAATTAAAGCATAGGCAAGCCTGGTTTCAACAACAGCATGCAGATTCGCCGTTGCGCCACATCGCCTATTTCAGCATGGAATTCATGCTCTCAGAAGCCTTGCCGATTTATTCTGGTGGTCTGGGAAATGTCGCCGGCGACCAACTCAAGGCGGCCAGCGATTTAGGCGTTCCTGTCATTGGCATTGGGCTACTTTATCAACGCGGTTATTTTCGCCAGGTCATCGACCACGAAGGTCGCCAATTAGCATTCTATCCCTACAACGACCCGGGTCAGTTACCCATCCAACCGGTGCGGCAAGAAAATGGCGAATGGCTACGGCTCAAAGTCCAGCTTCCAGGTTACAACGTCTGGCTACGCTGCTGGCAGGTCCACGTCGGCCGCGCGACCCTCTACTTACTGGACAGTAACGACCCGGCCAATTTTCTGACCCATCAAGGGATTACCAGCGAATTATATGGTGGTGGATCCGAATTACGTTTACAGCAGGAACTGTTGCTGGGTATCGGCGGCTGGCGCTTATTGACCGAACTCGGTATTGAGCCTGAAGTCTGTCACTTAAACGAAGGTCATGCCGCCTTTGCCGTACTCGAGCGGGCGCGTTGCTATCAAAAGAGACATAACCTGCCCTTTGCCGCCGCGCTTAACGTGACCCGTGCCGGCAATTTGTTCACGACCCATACCGCCGTTGCGGCAGCATTCGACTTATTCCCGCCACAGATGATAAAACAATATCTGGGACATTATGCCGACACGGGTTTAAAAATTTCCATTCAAGAATTGTTGGCACTAGGCCGCCTCAACCCGGATGATGATAACGAGCCTTTCAACATGGCTTATCTGGCTATCCGTGGCAGTGGTGCCATCAATGGTGTAAGCCAATTACATGGTCACGTCAGTCGAGAAATTTTCCAGTCCCTTTTCCCGCACTGGCCCACTGCCGAGGTTCCTATTCAACACGTCACCAATGGCGTTCATATGCCCAGCTGGGACTCACCCATTGCCGACCAGGTCTGGACCGATAATTGCGGTAAAGATCGTTGGCTCAACGTATCGGATTCATTAGCAACTGATATCCATTGTGTATGTGATGCCAAACTGTGGGAATTCCGCAGCATAGGCCGTCAATCATTGGTCGACTATGCACGCAAACGCCTGGCCAGGCAACTGGCGGCTTCCGGCGCCAGTCTGGATGAAGTCCAGCAGGCTAAAACCCTGTTTGACCCGAATATTCTAACGCTGGGTTTTGCCCGACGCTTTGCAACCTATAAACGGCCAAATCTGTTATTACATGACCCGGAGCGCTTGCTGCGCATTTTAAGCAACCCTGACCGGCCGGTTCAGCTGATTATTGCCGGCAAAGCACATCCCGCTGACTATCCCGGCCAGGCGATGATTCAGCAATGGATTAAATTCATTCGACAGCCGCATGTGCGCTCGCATATCATTTTTTTGAGTGACTACGATATGCAAATGACAGAACGACTGATGGAAGGTGTCGATGTCTGGATCAATACACCGCGGCGCCCTTGGGAAGCCTGCGGTACCAGCGGCATGAAAATCCTGGTCAATGGCGGCCTCAATCTCTCCGAACTGGATGGCTGGTGGGCTGAGGCCTATAGCCCTGAAGTAGGCTGGGCATTGGGTGATGGTCAGGAGCATGACAGCGACCCGGCCTGGGATGCGAAAGAAGCCGATGATTTATATACCCTGCTGGAACAGGAGATTGCCCCGCAATTTTATCATCGCAACAGCAACGGTATTCCTGAGCAATGGGTTAACCGCATTCGCGAAAGCATGTCGCAATTAACACCTGTTTATTCAGCCAACCGCACCGTTCGCCAATATACCGAACACTATTACCTGCCTGCTGCCCAGTCCTATCAAGCACGAACAAAAGCACAACCAGACCTGGGCCAGGACATCAGCGAATGGAAAAACAAACTGAAAAAAAACTGGGCGCATCTACGATTTGGTGAATATCTGACCACCACACAAAATGATCGGCACATTATCGATTTACAGGTTTATGTGGATGATAATGACGCCGATGCCATCCAAGTGGAGCTATACGCGGACGGCCTGGACAACACGCCTCCTGAACGGCACATTTTTCAACGCCAAAAACAACTCGTCGGTGCTGTCAATGCCTATGATTATCGTGTCGAAATCCCCGCAACGCGTCCTTTGAGCGACTATACCCCGCGTATCATTCCACGGCATGACATAGCGCAAGTACCGCTGGAAGCAAATTTTATTCTTTGGCATCACTAAGGAACGGAAATTAACCATGTCCAACAAAACAAACCGACACATCCCCAATCCCCCCGAAAAAGATCGTATTGAGCCCTTGCCGTGGCATCATCCCAAGCCTATGGAAGAAGACCCGGACGCCCCCCATCGCGTCCATAAAATCATGACCAGCCCCAGCTACCGTCAGGCGGATGAAGATGTTGATTTTTTACAGAGTGACCCGGTTCGGCCCGCGCGCCTGCAACTGGATTTTTTGAAACCTGAATTATTGATGCAAGACCACGGCATCGAACATACCATTGTCGTCTTCGGCAGCACCCGTATTGTTGAACCCCTCGTCGCCAAACGCCGTGTTCAAGCGCTGACCGAAGCCTTGAATAATACGCCCGATAACGAAACCTTAAAAAAACGCCTGGCAATCGCCAAACGTATTCAAGATAAAAGTCGCTATTATGACGTCGCCCGTGAATTTGGCCAGATTGTCGGAAAATCAGGTCATGGTGCCCACGACTGCCGCTTGCTTATCATGACGGGCGGGGGGCCGGGCATGATGGAAGCGGCTAATCGAGGCGCTTACGATGTTGGCTCAAAAACGATTGGCTTGAATATCACGCTACCGCATGAACAATATCCCAATCCTTATATCACCCCCGAATTATGTTTCAAATTTCACTATTTCGCCTGCCGGAAAATGCATTTTCTGCTGCGCGCCAAAGCCCTGGTCGTGTTCCCCGGTGGTTACGGAACCCTGGATGAATTATTTGAAACGCTGACCTTGATTCAAACCCGCAGCATGCCCGCCGTCCCCATCATTCTGGTCGGCGAAAATTACTGGAAGCAAGCGGTCAATTTCGATTTTTTAATGGATGAAGGCGTTATCGATCCGGAAGACCTGGATTTGTTCTGGTTTGCCGAAACAGCCGAAGACATCTGGGACGATATCAACAACTGGTATTTAGCCAAAGGCGAAACCTTGTTTGGCTGCTGAAGCCAATAGAGAAAAATTCAGTCAATTACTTCTTAAAAATCATCTTCGGTACCAATTAAACTTTTTTTGCCGCTCTCAGTCTGGAGTAACAATGACTATAAAATCTATCGTACTTGCATCAAGTGCTATTTTATTGTCCTCCAGCATCGCTTATGCTGGCGAACATCACAGTGCCAATGCCTTAGAGCATGCCGCTGTTGCTGCCAGCCATGCTGAAAAAAGCCATCTGGAGTTAATTAAGGAACACAGTAAAGAGGCCTTACATCATGCTAAAATGGCAGCCCAGCAACATCACGAGAGAAAAATGCATATGGATATGGCTATAAAAAAACTTAAAGAGGCCATTGATCATGCCAATAAAAAGCATAGCAAACGCGCATCTAAAGCGGCACATAAAGCCTTAGAACATATTCATAAATCATTTGATTAACTAATGTTACACGAAATAATCTTATTATTTGTGTAACTACTCAGCGTGTTTGGGGCTGAAGGCATAGGCTATTGATTTATAAG
>CAJXMF010000031.1 GCA_913056195.1 uncultured Methylococcaceae bacterium
GTATTCATGTCGGACTCCTCTTTTATCCGTTTTATAATCATTTGGTGCATTATGATACCTTGGAGGATTGAGGAGTCCATATCATCACCCTACCCTTTTTACAAGGCTTTTCTCGTTCCCGAACTCGTTTTGGAACAAGGATTATCGCTTAACGTAATGGCAGTGAAACGCTGTTTGGGAACGCCTGCCCGCCGTGCAGTTAAACTTATGTCTTGCCATTCAATGGCGAATCCGATTTGTAAGGCACTTTGCCAGCGGGAATGTTTTTGGCGGCCGGGTCTAAATGCGCATCCTGATCATCAAAAAAAATATGCGGTTTGAAGGCCTTTAAAATTTTGGCTTTGTCCAGCCCGCCTAAAAAAAATATTTCATCGACATAAACGCCCCAGTGCCTGAGCGTTTTAATCACCCGCATTTCTGCCGGACTGTTTCGTGCCGTCACGATGGCGATGCGGATAGGGGACACCTCCACTTTGTGTGGCAAGCGTTCCTGCAATCGCGCCAGTTTCTTGAGCAGCGTGGCATACGGCCCGTCTTTTAAAGGAATATCTTTTTGTTCATTTTCAAGGTGTTGAAACCTTGCCAGCCCTTCAGCCTTATAAACAATTTCGCTTTCATCACTGAACAGCACGGCATCGCCATCGAAAGCCAGACGCACCTGACCTTCGGGTATTTTTTCAATATCGGAAGGCGGCTCTTTAACGATGGCAACGGCACAGGTATCGCTGTCGATAACCCGCTGCGCATCTTTTGGGTTCGTCGTCAAAAACAAATCAACATCATAGGCCTCAAGATAATCCACAACGGATTCCCCGCCGGTAAAGGCCGACCGGGTAATCTCCAGGTGTTGCTGGCGGATATTGTGAAACGCACGAACGCCGGTTTCCGGGCTGTTTCGAGACATGATGACCACCTCGACCAAAGGCGATTCGCCTTCAGGCCTAAACTGATTCAATGACATCAATGCCTTGACCAGATAAAATCCTGTTCCGGGCGCTAAAGGCTCGGTTTCCCTCTCCTCCATATAGCGCCGGTATACATCAATAGCCGCCTCCGGATTCTCCTCGAATTTTTGCCGAAAAATACCATCGGCTTCACTCAAGTCGAATAGTGCGGTCGAGGTGATACCAATCACCAGGGTATCTGATAAATCCAATGGCATAAAACATGACTCCTGTTGTTGCGTATGGATAAGGCGATGTTATACAAGGCAAACGCATATAACACAAACAGCATGTTCTGGCTGAGTTAATGATAAAGGAACCACAGATGAACGCCGATCAACACAGGTAAAAGAGAAAAAATCTAATTCTATCAGTTTACTACAACCGCTCTTAACAATATGACACCGCTATAACTACACTACTGAATTGGATTTCAATTATACGTCGCTTAAAAGAAGGCAATTCTATCTGTGTTGAAGTACAATCTGACATGGCCAATTTCATATTAAATAAAGTTTAAGTAACTGAATTCTAATAGAATTAAACAATTTTCTGGCAGGCTGGGTTAATGGGTGAACGTATAGAAAATTATCATCGGTTAAAACTGTTTGCTGGATAGCAGCTGTAGTCAGTAACGGAACTCGCTGCGTTGTTGAAATGCAAAAATCATAGAATGTATTAGCGGTAAAATTGCAATATCAATCGATGTTGTTGATACAGGCATTAGAATAAAAGGGAAAGCATGCAACAAATCGGAATTTATGAACAGTTAATAACACAGCTTATCGCCAGTCGTATTGACCGAGAGCGATTCTATGTTGGAGAACTTGAGCTCAATAGCAGTGAAGCATCAATCTGGTTATCACGTTTCTTATCGCACATTCTTGAGTACGCCATTGAATCTGTACCTGCTAGTGATGATCGTCTGCAACAGCAAATTGCCTTATCCAACCAATTGTTACTTTGGTTAAAAGAGCAAATTCAAGATAACGATTTTATCGAAGACAATTTGCTCACCAGCCAAGGTAAAATCCTGACCGCCCTATACGAATTAGAAAATCCTGTCTCAGCCGATTTAAAAAATTACATTAAAGAAATTTTTCCTTTAACAGGCTTAACTCAAAGCGAGCTGTTTTGTGGCAGCAATGCTGGGTTATCATTTGAATCTGAATTAAAGCGAGAGATCCTATCCTCGGATAAAATCTACTGGTTAGTGTCGTTTATTAAGTGGACTGGGATTCGGATTTTTCGCAAAGAGCTTGAGGAATTTACTTCAAGCGGTCGTAAGCTAAAAATCATTACCACGTCATACATGGGGGCTACTGACGCTAAAGCGGTAGAATATTTGGCGAGTTTGCCGAATACCGAAGTGAAGTTGAGTTATAACACCGAGCGCGAGCGTTTACATGCAAAGAGCTATCTGTTTCTGCGAAATACAGGCTATCACACAGGCTATATAGGTTCTTCCAACCTTTCACATTCCGCATTAACCAACGGTCTGGAATGGAATTTGAAAATCACCTCGCAAGAAATCCCACATATTATCAATAAGTCATTGAGTACCTTTGAAACCTACTGGGAATCCCAAGATTTTGAGCACTTTAGTGGGGATGCATTGAGCAGCGAAAAGCTCAAAAAAGCCTTGAACCAGCAGCGATATGATTATGAGAGTAGCTCAACGCACTTTTTTGATTTAGCACCTTTTCCTCATCAAAGTGACATTTTAGAACAACTTGCCGTTGAGCGTAGCGTTCATCACCGCTTCCGCAATTTAGTGGTTGCTGCAACAGGAACCGGGAAAACCCTGATTTCAGCCTTTGATTTTGCACGTTTTATCAAAGCGAAACCGAAAGCAAATTTCTTATTTGTTGCGCACCGTGAAGAAATATTAAAACAAGCGAGAGCGGCTTACCGTGGTGTATTACGAAATGGTGCTTTTGGTGAGCTTTGGGTGGGCGGGCATACTCCAGAGCACTATCGTCAACTTTTTGTTTCCATTCAAACCTTAAACAATCAGCTTAGTCAGCTTAACCTGACGACCGACTATTATGACTACATAGTGATTGATGAGGTTCATCACATCGCGGCAACGAGTTATCGAGCAGTACTGGAGCATTTTTCACCGTCAATATTATTAGGCCTTACTGCAACGCCAGAGCGCCATGATGGTGGTGATATTTTAGCGGATTTTAGTGGTGTGATTGCGGCTGAGATCTGCTTACCTGAAGCGATTAATCGTCGCCACCTTTGCCCATTTCAATATTTCGGTATTGATGATGATACTGATCTGAGAACGATTCCTTGGAGTCGGGGGCGTTACGATATTGCTCAATTAACCAACCTTTATACCTACAACCAAGCGCGCTTTGATAAGATTTTACTGAGTATGCAGGAGATCATTACCGACATAGGCGAAATGAAAGCGTTGGCTTTCTGCGTGAGCAAAGAACACGCACATTACATGGCAGAACAGTTTTTGCTTAGAGGGATTAAAGCCGATGTTCTGACCAGTGATAACAGTCACGAGCGACAGCTAAAGCAGCAAGCCATTCGCTCTGGTGTTATTAATGTGCTCTGTGTGGTCGATATTTTCAACGAGGGTGTCGATATTCCCGAAGTGGATACTTTACTGTTTTTACGACCAACAGAAAGTTTAACTATTTTCTTGCAACAACTTGGACGAGGTTTGCGTTTAGCTGAGGGTAAAGAGTGCTGCACTGTGCTGGATTTTGTAGGCAATTCGCGTCCTGAGTATGACTTTGCCAATAAGTTTAGAGCCCTAGTGGGCAAGAGCAATCGAGCGATCAGCGATGAGATCAAGCAAGGCTTCCCCCACGCGCCACTTGGCTGTCGTATTGAGTTGACCAAACGAACTCAAGAAATGGTGTTAAGCAATATTCGCCAAGCTTCGCTAACGTTGAAGCGCCTAGTCGCGATGATCCGGCAGTTCCCTCAACATTCTACACTACCGTTAACGCTGACTAATTTCTTATCACAGCATCCTTATCTCAACTTGAATGAACTTTATAAGCGTGGTTGTTGGGCAGAACTCGTTCGGCAAGCGCAAGATCAAATCAACGAAAATACGCCAAATGAAAATTGTTTAAAGATGCTCAAAAAGGTAATCCATAATCGTATTTTACCCTGTGATGACCTCGCCTATTTAAGCTTCTTAAAGCAACTGTGCCAAACCAATTTTGTAATAGCAGACGTTACTCATCGCCATGCGTTGATGTGTCATTACGACTTTTGGCAGAAAACAGGACCTAACTGTGGTTTCAGTTCTATTACGCAGAGTCTTACCAAACTGAATTCTCTCTGCGTAAAAGAAGAGTTATTAGATGTACTAAACTGGCAACTTGCACAAATCAAGCACGAACAACCCATGATGGAGGATTTGCCTAATGTACCGTTACGACTACATGCGCGTTATGTTCGAGAACAAATATTAGTGGCATTTGGTGCGACAACGTTCGAACGACAACCGCCAGCCCGTGAAGGTGTGTTTGTCATCCAAGAACAAAACATTGAACTGATGTTTGTGACATTAAATAAAAACGAAAAGCAGTTTTCACCAACGACTATGTATCACGATTACGCGATTAACGAACATCTCTTTCATTGGCAGTCGCAAAATAGCGCAAGACCAGATCGTGGACGCGGTTTGGATTACATTCAACATCAAAAAATTGGCAAACGTCTGTTTTTATTTGTGCGCGAGCAAACTAAAGATGAATACGGGCGCACGATGGGGTTTGTCAATTACGGTGAGGTGGAATATGTATCGCACACAGGTTCGCAACCTATGAATATAAACTGGAAACTTAAAACAGCAATGCCAAACTTTATGTGGCAACAAGCGGCTAAGTTAGCGGTGGGGTGATAACTTGTCACAAAGCACCTTCTTTCAAATTGTCAGTAAGGCGTAATGCGTTGTTATAACCAAACCGCCTCTTGTTCCAGGGCCTTGCCTGTATGTTGAGAAAGTCTGGCAAGCTGTTGAAAATTTTCATCCATGGCGCCGATTGCCTGCAGTTTATGACAGGCGTTTTCAAACTGGGTATGCGTTTTGGCCCAGACGGTGGTGTCGCCAAATTTTTGCAGCTTTTCCTGCCAATCGGGCATCCAGTAAAAGTCGGCCCTGGTTTCAGGATGAATGGATTCAAGCACGCGGACGTAATTTGACAAGCCGACGCCATCATAATCCGGGAATAACACAAGCTGCGGACTGCGGGGACGTTCTGCCAGCCATTGCAGTAAGTTCTCCGGCAGTTGCCCGGCATAATAAATCAGACAGCCATCGAAACTGTTTTCCAGCCAGTCACAGCGGTCAAACAAGGCCTGGTTTTCAATCAATAACAGAGGCCGCATACATTGCCAGGCTTGATTGGCGCCGACTTGCAAGGCCGCCAGGCCGAATTGCTGTGTCATAGCGGCAACATCCAGTTGATCTTTGCCATTCGACCAGATGACGCCATCGGCCCAGGCTTTCATCAACAAATAATAGGCGTCATGGGTGGATTTGCCTTGTTTACTGCCCGCGTGAAGACCGACATTGCGGCTACGGTTTGGAATATCAGCGGGTAGTTCGGCTTCTGTCAACGGCTGTTGCCGGGCAAGATAGCCTGCAAGCGCCGTTTCATGACGAACCTGATAACGGGTACTGCGGCCTTGCTTGATGATTTCAATCAAGCGGGTCTGCTGGGCGAATTGTTCCAATGCCTGACGTTGTCTGGCTGTCAGCTCGGATTTTTTCAGTACACCGGCATTATTCAGCAAGCGCTGAATGGCGTTGTCCAGAGTACTCATGCCGGTGTCTCGTCTATGGATTCCAGAATCTGCCAGTTCAGGCGGCTGATATAATTTTTACCGTTTTGTGTGCCGATGGGCACACAGTAGCGGGCGGTAATTTGGGGCTCGGGTGAGGCAAAAATCAGGGAAAAACCAAACTCGTCTGCGGTTTCGATTAAATTGCGCTGATTGGCCTGATCCAATGAGGCGGCTTCGTCCAGATAACAGGCGGTTTTGATACTTTTTCTGACATCCTGCATCTGATTGAGCATGGCCAGGCCGGTGATGAGCTTGGCCATCAGGATGGTGCCGTTTGATGCCGCGCTGTCCAGGTCGTCAAATTCAGCGGGCTTTTGGTTTTGTTTGCCAATGACGAAAACCAGCCGGAACAGATGCTCGACTTTCAGACTCCCCAGTTTCTCGCCCTGTTTGATCAACATGTCCTTGGCCTTGTTAAGCGCCTTGTCGTCCAGTACGGTGTTATGATCGAACAGATCAAAGGAGTCGCCGGAATCGACCTGTTCCGACGTGGAAATCAAGGTGCGTATGGCATTGACAATGGCTTCTTCTTCGCGCGGCTCGATTTTAAAGACTTTCAAATCGGACAGTTGGCGACGACTGATGATTTTATTAAAGTCGGCCATGCGCCGTTTCAGGGTTTCCAGACTGTCCCGCAAATCACGCAAGATGGCGGCAACCTGGACAACAGCCGAACGCGCTTTGCGTTCAATGGCTGCCTGTTCCTGCTTGAGTTGAGCGGTATAGCTGAACAGCGCCTGCATTTCCTGTTCCGGGTCGTCCTGAATCTGGAATTTGGTAATCCCGTCATGATGAAGCTGATTCAGGCCGTCGGCCAATTGCGTGTCCAGATCATGTAATGTCTGGCAATCCTGGTTATAGCGCTCGATTTGATCGGCCAGTTGTGTGATGTCAAAGTCTGCATTTTCCATATAGGGCAGATGTGGCCGCGACTCGAGATGGGTAAACGATGGCGTGTGATCTTTGCGTTGCTGACGGGCTTTATCGATACGCTGGTGTTGCTGTTTAAGCGTGTCCTGATCCTTGTCGAGACGGGATAAATCGCTGTTGAGGGCCTTGAGTCGTTGGTCAAACTGGCCTTCTTCTGCTTTTAATTGTTGCAGTTGGTTGTCAAGTTCGACGAGGCGAGCTTGCCGCGGCTCCGCGCTTTGTTGTAATTGCTGAAATGTTTTGTATGTGTCGAGGGTTTGTCGACATTCAGCAAGCCGCCGGTCGAACTCGGCCAGCTTTGCCTGCTCATGTTGAAGATGCTCAACTGTGGCCAGCGTTTTTTTCAGGTCTTCCGCCTGCTGTTGCCAACCTGCCAGTTCGGCCTGTAATTCTTCTGCGGTTTTGATGTGCAGATTGGCCTCCAGACGCGACAAGTCAATGGCAAGGCCTGCTATTTCCAGTCGATTATCGTGCAGATATTGGCTGAGCTGATCTCCTGCCCGTTGCAGTTGGCTTTCGTCCAGCAATTGCACCGTATCCTCTGCGGCCACCGCCGAGCTTAACAGCGGCCTGGCCAACAAGCGGGTCAAGGCGTTGAAGGTTTCAGCCGGCAGCGATTTTTGCAATTGCAGGAATAAATTATTATCGAGCGTATTCAGTTGCTGCTGCAGACTGTTTTGTTCGTGTTGACAGTTGTCAATCTGGCGACGAATGGTTTTTGCATCCTGTTGACCTTTTGCCTGACTCAATCGTGCGGCCAGTTGGTCACGCTGTTCTTGCAGGGTGTTTAACTCATCTTGCAACTGAGCCAGGTCTTTAACGTAGGTAAATTCCAGTTTCAAGTCCTGGTAGCGTTGTTCGTCCTGACGATGTTGATGTTGCTCTGTTTCGGCATTGGCCTGGTCTTTATAAATCATTTTTCGCCGCTGTTCGAGCGCGTCCTGCTGTGCCTGCAACTGTCTTCGTGCTTCGGACATCTCGACATCTTTGCCGCTAAAATAATCCTGCCATTGGTTCAGCATTTTCTCAATCAGCGGTTTCAAAACAATGATTTTGCCGCGCAAACATTTGCGTTGCTGCTGTTTTTGCTCTAATTCGGCAATCAAGGGCTGGTTGCGGGAGACAGCATCAAATTGGGATTTGTCATAATTGACGTCGGCGAATGATTTATCCCATTCTTCTTTGAAGTTAATGCTGCGGTCGAGCAAATCGTTTTTGTAAATTTCCAGCAAATAGGCTTTGACCTGGCGGCTATCGAGGCTGTCGAGCCGCAGGGTGCGCGTTAGAATACGCTGATAGGTGGCCGCCTGCGAGGTAAACATGAGCGGGAAAATCGTCAGATCGGGTTCATCCGAACGCTGCTTCTGGCGATTACCATACAGCAGAGCCCGTAAATCATGCGATTGATAAATGCGCGCCGATTTACCGCGCGCCAGCAGGTGTTCAATCAGTTTGGGCTGGGTCACCAGGGTGTTGTCAGGCTGCCGGAAATCGTCCACATCCAGACTGCCCTGATAGGCGAAGTATTCATAGTCGTGGCTCAGACCCTTGCCGACGCAGCCGATAATCACCATGCCGGCTGGCAGCAGGACTTCCAGCAAAATATAGGCGCTGTTATCGGGAAAATAGAACTTGCGGGAACTGTCAATGGAATGTGCGCCAAAATCCATCAAACGGCGGTCAATAATCAGTAAAAACTGCAACGCATTAATCAGGCTGGTTTTGCCGGTGTTATTGGGGGCGATAATGGACACCGACTGATCCAGTGGCAATTCCGCCCGGCTGTAACCGGCGCTGTTGAGTAAAACCAGTTTTTGAAAGCCATACTGTGCCAGACTCATGTCTGTTCCTCCTGCATGTCATCCTCATCTTCCCATTCATCTTCAGGATTTGTTGCCATTGTTGGCGGCAGCTCCGGCTTATCGGCTTGTGCCAGTTCTTCAAATAAATCCAGATAACGGTAAACGGCCGGCAACAGCCAGTAGCTGTCATCATCAAACAGGGCAAAGCCGACGCGAACAGCGCGTCCCAGGATGTCTTTCAAGGCTTGGACATCAGCCATTTCTTCGGCTTCCAGGATGGCATGATAATGTTGCGCCAGTGTTTGTAACAAGGCATTGTCGATGCGCCATTGTTGAAACTGAAACAGATGCAAGCCCTGGTCGGCCTGGTATTCAAACAACAGCATCAATAACAAGGCGATGCGTTTACTCAGCTTGTTGATATTCGAGCTGGCCTGTTCGGTTTTGAAATAGGCAAAGCCGCGACCATCCATCACCACGCTAAATCCCAATGCGGCAAACAGATGCTGATACTGTTCATAGTGCTTTTCCAGTTCTGTCCACAACTCGGCATCTTCCAAACGATTGATATGCGCGCCGGAACTGAGGGTTTTAAACAACGCTTGCAGTTGTGTTAATTGTGTCAGGTCGATCGTCATTCAGTCTCCATGATATGGCTATGCAATTTAATCCTGATCTGTTTCAGTGTACGTTGAACCGGTTCTGGATTCGGCACCGCCTGAATATCCGGCAACCGAATCAGCGTGTGATAGAGTTTCAGCACAGTGCTATCCTGATATTCTGCATAATGCTGCAACAGCCACGCCATTAAATCGGGAACCGGTAATGATTGATATAAATGCTGTTGAATGGCCTCCTCGTCGATCTGCTCCAGCGTGACCAGCAGTGGCGCATCAGATTGTTCCGGAAAGGTCACCGTTTTGGCCTGATAACCGCGAGCCTGTTCCATTAAGGCTAACAGCTCAGGGCCGACGGCAACGGACAGGCTGCGTTGTTTACGCCAGACCGGCACGCACTGGCCGGGCAAGCTGCGATTGAGCCCCTTTTTTCGTACCTCCCCGAGTAATTGGCCGATGGCGGCGCTTAAATGATTGTGCCGCCTGACTTCTTCACGCAGGGGCATTAAGGTATTGGTGGCCTGTTTTAAGGCCAGCCGCCCTTGTTGGCGAATGTCTTTGACCCGAAAGCCCACTTGCCGCAGCATCTGCTGATGGCTGTATAAACCGCCTTGCGCAGACAGGGTTTGCACCAGGTTATCCAGCACCGATTCAGCCCGTTCCAACAAGGGATAAAAGGTACCGCCGGCGCCGGAGTCCATCAAGGCTTCCATGGGCAGTACATAGTGATCATAGGCATCCAGCACTTCCCGATAACGCTGCGCCAGCGGCATGCTTTCGTGACTGGATTTGGCGCGTTCCGCAATGGCTTGAATGGCATGGCTGTCGCGCTCAAGGGCCTGGAGGATTTCCCGTAATTGCTTGTCGATACGAATCGCGCCGCTTTGCAAGGCCGCCATGTCCCGTTCATCCATCGCCTGTTGCATCTGCGCCAGGCCATTTTGAATATCGTTTATTCTGACTTTCAAGATTTCCGGCAGGCCAAGTTCGTGTTCGTGCAACAGGCTGCTGACAAACGCGCTGACAGCATCGTTGAGTTGCAGACTGTCGCTATGAGACAGTTTGACCAGCAGTTCGCTGTTGATAAGCTGTTGCAGGCGTTCGCTGCATTGCTCCCGGCTGGCCTCAGGATAAGCTTTAGCCAGCAGGCTCAATAGCTCATCGCGCTCAAAAGCGATATGTTCACGGCCCAGCGCCACCAGATATTCAATAATCTCCCAGTGTTTATCCAGGGCGCGAACCAGACTACGTGGATTTATCATACGGCGCCGTTAATTTCTAAAGATTGCAGGCACCGTGTCATTGCCGTAAATGGCCATTGCCATAGGCTACCCATTTATAGGTGGTGAGCTCGTCAGGGCCGACCGGGCCGCGGGCATGGAGCTTGTCGGTACTGATGCCGACGACCGAGCCGAGGCCATAATCGCCGCCACCGGAGAGGCGGGTTGAGGCATTGATCAGCACCGAGGCAGAATCAACCTGTTGTTCAAATTGCCAGGCCTTATCCAGACTGCCGGTTGCAATGCTGTCGGTATGGCCGGAACCATAGTGATTGATATGCGCAATGGCCTGGTCAATATCGGCCACGATTCTGACCGATAAGATGGGCGCCAGATATTCCGTTTGCCAGTCTTCTTCTGTGGCCGCTTCAATGCCGGGCAGAATACGCCGGGTTTTCTCGCAGCCGCGTAATTCGATGCCGTGGACGCTGAACGCTGTCTGTAAACGCGGTAACAACTGCTCGGCACAGGCCGGGTCAATCAGCAAGGTTTCCAGGGCATTACATACCTGCACGCTTTGGCATTTGGCATTGATCGCCAGGGCGATGGCCTGCTCCGGATCGGCGTCCGCGGCGATATATAAATGACAGATGCCGTCATAATGTTTGATAACCGGAATACGGGTGCCGGCGGCGATGCGTTTGATCAGTCCTTTACCGCCACGCGGAATCAAAACATCAATATAGTCATCCAGTTGCAGCAGCTGATCCACGGTTTCATGACCGGGCTGGCGGATGATTTGAATGGCATGTTCAGGCAGCCCCGCCCTCACAGCGCCTGCAATCATGGCATCGGCTAACAGCATATTGGTTTGCAGGGCTTCCGAACCGCCGCGCAGAATCAGGGCATTGCCACTTTTGATACAGACACCGGCGGCGTCGGTGGTGACATTGGGTCGTGATTCGTAAATCATACCGATTACACCCAGTGGCACCGATTTTTTATACACGCGCAGTCCGGCCGGGTTGGTATGACCGTGTAACACACGATTTAAGGGATCCGGCCGTGCCGCCACTTTTTGCAATCGTGAGACGATATATTGAAAGACCGTCTCATCCAGACGCAGCCGTTTGAGCATCGCCGCCGGCAATCCGGCCTGCCGGGCTTTGTCCACGTCTTCGGCATTGACCTTCAGAATAGCCTGTTTCTGTTGTTGCAAGGCGTCCGCCATATAACGGAGTGCCGTATTACGCTGTGCTTCGCTGGCCGTTGCCAGGTGTCTGGCTGCAGCTCGACTTTGTTGCGCGAGGGTTTCGACAATTGTTGTCATAATATTAATTTTGTTTTCAGGATAAATAACGCGAACGCATTTGGGCTAACGACAGTGGTTTGATTTTAGCGGCATGACCGGCACAGCCAAAGGCTTCAAAGCGTGACTGACACAAGTCTTGCATGGCATCGCGGGCAGCCTGATAAATTTTGCGCGCATCCAGTTCGGCCGTATGTTCCGGTTGCGCCACAAATTGCCGGATGGCGCCGGTGGAGGCCATTCTAAGATCGGTATCAATATTGACTTTACGCACACCATATCGAATACCGGCGACAATTTCTTCGACCGGAACGCCATAGGTTTCCGGAATCTGGCCGCCATAGCGATTGATGATTTTCAGCCATTCCTGGGGTATCGAGCTGGAACCATGCATGACAAAATGCATATTCGGCAAACGCTGTTGCAGCCTTTTTAAACGGCTGATCACCAGCACTTCGCCTGTCGGCGGCTTGCTGAATTTGTAAGCACCATGACTGGTACCGATAGCGACCGCCAGCGCGTCAAGCTGTGTTTGCTCGACAAAGGCAACCGCTTCATCAGGATCGGTCAACAGGCGTTGTGAGTCTGCCGATGTCTGGTCAATATGTTCCAGCGAGCCGAGGCAGCCAATTTCACCCTCCACCGATACACCACAAGCATGGGCCATGGCGACGACCTGTTGAGTCACACTGACATTGTATTCAAATGAAGCCGGGGTTTTCATATCGCTTAATAAAGAGCCATCCATCATCACCGAGCTGAAACCGGCTTGTATCGCCTGTGCACAAATTGCGGGCGTCGGCCCATGATCGCGGTGCAACACGACCGGAATATGTGGATACTGCTCTATCGCCGCACGCACCAGATGACGTAAAAACACCTCACCGGCATAGCGGTTGGCACCGGCTGAAACCTGCATAATCACCGGACTGTCGACAGCATATGCCGCCTGCATAATGGCCTGCACCTGTTCCATATTGCTGATGTTGAAAGCGGGAACGGCAAAATCATTTTCAGCCGCATAATCCAGTAATTGTCGTAGTGATATCAATGCCATTTATCGTTTCCATTGTGAGCGTTAGCGGTTTTTCAGTCCGCAAATCCATAGGCGGGATTGCGGACGCTTTGTGCGGTTAATATACCATCAAGCCATTGTGTTATATAGGCTTTTACAGAAATTTCAGCAATTATCGCTGAACAAACCGAGATGCGCTTTCCTTACTTTACGAACTATCGTGGCTAAACGATCGAAAAATATAACGGTCTTATTAGACAATACTTTACTCAAGGTAATAACTTTGAGACTATAACAAACGAACAGGTTGATGGGATCATGCACAAGCTTAACCATAAGCTTCGGCACAAAATCCATCATGCCGTCTTTTTGGCTGATGAGCCGCGTGAGATCTTGTCACAACTGTTTGTGCACATCGCCGTTGAATCCGCGTTTTAATTACTTTTCAGGGAGAGCGTTATGTCTATGTTTCGCCTTGCATCGATCAAGAGTTCTGAGATTACACCACGAGAAATATTTCAGGCCCGCCGCAAAATCATCAAAGCTTCTTTAGGGCTCACGGCCGCAGCATTGTTACCGACGGCGGCGCATGCTGAGAAAAAGCCATTTGAAGCGGTTCCGATTGGCCCTTATTCAGGTGACTTTCCGGTGACCGATTATGAAGATGTCACCCATTACACCAATTATTACGAATTCACCACTAACAAAACCGGCTCAACCATGTTGGCGCAGGCGCTGAAGACGGAGCCCTGGCAGGTTGAAGTCAGTGGCGAAGTGGAAAAGCCGGGCGTTTATCATCTGGAAGATATTCTCAAGAAAAATTCCTTGCAGGAAAGAATCTATCGTTTTCGCTGTGTCGAAGCCTGGTCGATGGTGGTGCCGTGGATTGGTTTTCCGCTCAGCGATATGCTGAAGACATTCAAGCCGACATCACGGGCGAAATTTGTTGAGTTCACCACCGTTTATCAGCCTGAAAATATGCCGGGGCAACGCAGTAAATCACTGGACTGGCCTTATACAGAAGGGCTTAGAATTGACGAAGCGATGCATCCATTGAGCTTTATTGCGACCGGAATGTATGATGATGAGCTGCCTAAACAGAATGGCGCGCCGCTGCGTCTGGTGGTGCCCTGGAAATATGGTTTTAAGAGTATCAAGGCCATTGTTAAAATACGCTTTACCGAAACCATGCCGCAAACAGCATGGCATAAAGCCGCGCCGGATGAATATGGCTTTTACGCCAACGTCAATCCAAATGTACCGCATCCGCGCTGGAGTCAAGCGCGGGAGAGAATTCTGGGGGCGGGATTGTTTGCGTCAAAACGGGATACCGAGATGTTCAACGGTTATGCCGAACATGTCGCCTATCTTTATAAAGGTATGGATTTAAGCCGATACATCTGATGCGCCTTAAAAAACCGCACTGGCTTGCGATTAAAGCCGTTGTTTTCTTTGTGTCGCTGTGGCCGTTGGTTCAGCTTATCATAGATGGCATGAATGATGGCCTGGGCGCTAATCCGGTCGAAACCTTGCATCTCACGCTGGGTCGCTGGGCCTTGCGTTTTTTATGTTTAACATTGGCATTGACGCCATTGCGCCGTCTGAGTAGCCAGAGTTGGCCGCTGCGTTTCCGGCGCATGCTGGGCTTGTTTACATTTTTTTATGCCAGTTTGCATCTGCTGGTATTCTTGTGGCTGGATATTGAATTTTCCTGGCATTATTTTCGTCAGGAAGTGGCAGACACGCCGTATTTATTATTGGGGTTGGCCACGTATTGCTTGTTATTGCCACTGGCCCTGACATCAACTGTAAATATGCAGATACGCCTGGGCCGATATTGGAAAACATTACATAAACTGATTTATCCGGCCGCCATATTGGCTCTGTTGCATTATTTCATGCTGGTCAAATCGGATCTGAACCAGCCCTTGATTTATGCGGCAGTGATTTTTATTTTGTTGGTTGTCAGAATACAATCGAAACGTATTGCTTGAGATTGTTAGTTTCAGAAAACGTAAAAGGCAAAAAAAAGGCGGTTTAAAAAACCGCCCTGGATAGGTATTTAGGAAGAATATAACGCAACTTTTAGCTGTATGACCTTAAAGTTAGGATAATAATAGCAACGCTTATAGAAAATGAAAATGTGACATATTGTCGCAGGCTTTCGATAGATGCTTTCATAACCGTTATACTGCTCTCTTATTTAATTTTGCCTTGATAATGTTTATGCTCGCTCAAGTTTTACCTAAATCAGAAATATCGATTCGTGAAAACCTTAAATGGTTGTTTGTTTTACGCAATCTGATTATTTTTGCCACGATATTCCTGATGTTTATTGTGACAAAGGGAATTGGCATCATGCTGCCGCAGGATCAATTGTGGCTGGTTATATTTGCGATTGCCGCCGTCAATTTATACACCTGGATGCGCCTGCAAACGCAAGAGCCTGTGACGGAGCTGGAGATTTTCTCCCAGCTGGTGATCGATGTAATTGCGATGGCGTCCATGTTGTATTTAACAGGGGGAGCGTCCAATCCAATTATTTGGGTATTTCTGTTGCCGGTGATTGTGACCGGTATTATGTTGCCACAGACCTATACCTGGAATATGGTGATATTAACGGCCTGTATCTACACCATTCTGATTGGATTCAATATTCCATTGCCCGCGATTGAGCCGCATATGCCTGATCCTGAGCTGATGTCCCCCGAAATTAATCATCAGCTGCATGCAATCCGGGATCGGCATAATTTTAATCTGCATATTTTTGGCATGTGGTTTGGGTTTGTGTTCAGCGCGGGGTTGGTGGCGTTTTTTGTGATCGAGTTATCTCGAACCCTGAAGGAAAGGGAGCGTAATCTGGCAGAGGCGCGTGAACAAGCCTTGCGCAATGAAAAAGTGGTTTCCCTGGGGACTTTGGCCGCGAGTGCCGCACATGATATGGGAACGCCTTTAGGAACGATTGCCATTTTATCGCATGAATTACAGGATGACTTTCCTGCACATCGTTTTCCCGATGCCTATCAAAAACTAAAAATCATGGATGAGCAAATCAGGCGCTGTAAGGAAGCATTGGCATTGATGAGTGTTTCTGCTGGAAATATGCGGGCCGAATCGGGCAATATTATGCCTGTGAGTGACTATTTGGATGAATTACTTAATCTGTGGCGGGCGGATAATGCTAAAACCACGTTGCGGTTATTTATAGACCCGGCTTGTGCAGCCGTTTCTAATGCGCAAATTGTCGCAGAAATCACCCAGACCCATGCTATTATTAACATCCTCAACAATGCGGCGCAGGTCACAGCAGAAGACAAAGGCATTGAGTTTCATGCCAGTTGGACACAACAAAGATTACATATTACGATACGGGATTTCGGGCCGGGCATCCCGCCTGAACAATTGAAACTGTTGGGCAATCAGGCGGTTAAGAGCAAAAAGAAAGGAATGGGGGTGGGGCTTTTATTAACATTTTTCACGATCAAACGACTCGGTGGCAAAATTACCTTATCCAATCTGGAATCAGGCGGCACCCAGGTTGAAATTTTTTTACCACTGATTGCTCCATCGCCTCATGATGAGGATTGACAGTATCAATTTTTGAATCACACTAAAGGCACGTTATGACAAGCGAAGAAAAGGATAAACCGCAATTATTATTAGTCGATGATGATGAGATTTTTTGTTCAGTCCTGAAACCCGCGCTGGAGAAGCGGAATTTTCAGGTCACTGTGGCGCATGATGTGGTCAGTGGCATTGAGCAAGCCGAAATAACCGTGCCTGAGTATGCCGTGATTGATTTGCGTATTGGCTATGATTCCGGTCTTGAGATGGTGAAAAAGTTGATGTCTCTGGATTGCAATACACAGATTGTTATTTTGACCGGTTTTGCCAGTATTGCCACCGCAGTTGAAGCGATTAAACTGGGTGCCGTGCATTATTTAACCAAACCGGCCAATGCCGATGAAATTGTCGCCGCTTTATATAAAAATGAAGGGGATCCTTCGGTGAGTATCAATGAGAATCCGCTTTCGGTTAAACGTCTGGAATGGGAACATTTGCAGAAGGTACTCATGCAGCATGATGGCAATATATCGGCAGCGGCCAGAGCCTTGAACATGCATCGTAGAACGCTGCAGCGCAAACTGGAAAAAAAGCCCGTCAAAGAATAGTATGGGTACTGACGTAGACCTAATGCCATAAACCACTGATATGCCAATAAGGTGGCTTGCGATTGGATGATAAGGGCAGTTGTTTTTTATGGGCATCAGCCTGTATCGACGTCAACCCGTCTGCACGGTTCACATTATTTTTTAATGCCATAATCCGTTTGATACGCTCTTCAGTTTCAGGATGGGTGCGCAAAACAGAGGGTACAGGCACTTTATAGCCAGGTAGAAAAATACGATCCATCCAGGTGCCTTGCCGTTCTTCAATCTTCATTAAAGCGCGTGCCAGCGCATCCGTATCTCCCATTAACAAAACAGCATTTAAATCGGCATGATATTCACGGGTTCTGGATAAGGACAATTGCGCCAAAGCGCTTAAATCGGGGGCAAAAATCAGCAGCAAAATTGCACCCCAGTGAATCGTCGCAGCAGACATTAACAATAAGGGCAGATTGACCCACAACAGTAATTGACCGAGCAAGGACAGCAGGCTGGTAGTGCGACTAAACATATCCGCTAGACCCATAATCCATAAATCATTGTTGCGAATATGGCTTATTTCATGGGCTAAAACGGCGACCAGTTCATCCAGCGTCAATGCTTCAAGCAGTCCTTCTGTGATGGCAATAGCCGAATTTGAAGCAGTTCCAACAGAGAAGGCATTGAGTATCTGACTTGGAATCAGATAAAGCCGCGGTTGCGTACTGAGACCGGCGCGCTGAGTCAGTATTTCAAGCGCTTCAGTTAAGGCGGGCATTTGTTGAGGCTGAATGGATTTTGCGCCATATAACGTCATAACTGCGCGAGGCGCGATGAAACTGTTCAGCATGACACTGATTATTCCCATGCCGACCAGGCTGATGACGCCATCCTCGCCCCATAACAAGCCGCCTAACAACGCCAAAAAACCTGCGATAATCAATAGCAACAGCACTGACTGCAAGCGGTTAAGCCAGGCATGCTGTTGCCATGTCAAAGGGTTAATTGGGTCTCCGTTCATAGGATTTAATCCTGCCTTGCCATTGATGCGCCATAACTATTTGTCTTTTGAATGGATTGTTGGCAAAGCCATGGTAAATGATGGGTTTCGACTATCACCTCCAGCTATCCTGCACAACAACATTTTCGACGCATTATCGCTGGATCAGCTCAACTGTTGCAAGCGTTTGATCTGTGCTTCCAGGCTGTCAATTTGTTCCATCAAATCCAGTGCCAGTGCGGCACCTGCCAGATTAACGCCTAAATCTCGCTGCAATCGTTTCGCCCGGTTGATGCGAAACAGACTGCTGCCTTGAAAACGCAGGTTATCCGGCTGCTCGGGCACAGGTTCGATAACACCATATTCAATAAACTCATAAACGCTTTCAGCGGGCATATGGCTGGCCTTGCATAAATCGGCCAGCGTCAATTCGACATCCTCTTCCAGAATATCACCGGTTAATAAAGACAGTAATGGACTGCTCATGCGTTACACTCCCAGTTTAGCGCGTGGATTGAAAGGCACAGCTTCAGCGAAAGCCTTGTATGCCGCTTTGGCTTGTTCAGTATTGGCTGGCGGCAGGGCGATCTGTAAAACGACATAAAAATCGCCGGCGGGCTTACCCGGTATCCCCTTACCTTTTAAGCGCAGTTTTTGGCCAGCCCTGGATTCGGCCGGTATTTTCAAATCCAAAACACCGGTGGGGGTAGGTACTTTAACTTTCGCGCCTAATGCCGCTTCCCAAGGGGCGACGGGCAAATCCAGATAAACATCTTTACCTTCGACGCGATACAACGGGTGTAGCTTGAAGGCGATTTCCAGGTACAAATCTCCCGCCTTACCTTGTCCTGCACCCGGTGATCCCTGGCCTGACAGACGTAAATGCTGGCCTTCCTTGACACCTTTAGGAATTTTTACATTTAATGTGCGTTCCTTGAGGTGTGGACGACCATCTGATCCCAGTTCGGTATGCTTTAAAGTAATGGTGCGGGATGCGCCGTTGTAAGCATCTTCCAGATCAATCAATACCTTGGCGTGTGCATCTTCACCGCGAGCGCTGTATTGCCGATAGCCGCCAGCCTGCGCACCAGCGCCTTGACTGTACGCCGCACGACCAAACAATTCTTCAAAAAAGTCACTAAAACTGGCAGAATCCGCACCAGTAAAACCACCACCATGAAATTCAAAGCCTTGATCCCAACCTGGCGGAGGATTGAAATCCTGTCCAGCTTTCCAGTTAGCGCCTAATTGATCATACGCCGCCCGTTTTTCCGGATCTTTCAAGACTTCGTAGGCTTCACCAACTTCTTTAAATTTTGCTTCGGCATCAGCCTCTTTACTGACATCAGGATGATATTTTCGCGCCAGCTTGCGATAAGCGCGCTTGATTTCATCCTGGGATGCATCACGGTTAACGCCCATGATTTTATAATAATCTTTATATTCCATTGTCTACTTTGGTATCTGAATGTTAGGGATTTCACTTCAGGTAAGATGGGTTAAGGCGACTGCAAAACCCATCAACGGACCGCTGCTGTCATCGATCTAACCCGGCCTTGCCATAAAGACTTATTTGTCTTCATGTGATGTTGGCAACGCCAGGTTAAATGAAACGTTTTTCAGCCTGACCTTACCAACCCAAAGTAATAAAGCGTTGCATATTACCTTGGCGAATTAACAGTAAAACCCGCTTTTTAGCTTTGCTTTTTGCGATCGCTTGCTGGAACTCGCTGGCGTTTGTCACCGCTTTGCGATTGACCTGTAGAATAACAGTTCCAGGTCGAATCCCTGCCAGCGCGGCAATAGAACCTTGTGCAACCTCCGTGACCACAACACCTTTGACGGCAGGAATCCCGAATTGCCGGGCAAGTGCCGGGGTCAGAGTTTGGACGACCAGCCCCAGTTCCTCTGCATTCTGTTCAGGTCCCTGAGCAAGCAGTTCATCTTTATTGAGTTTACCAATAACGACGTCAAGTGTTTTCTTTTGACCATTGCGCAATACGACCAGCTTGGCGCGGGTTCCGGGTGGCGTCAGGGCAACACGGTTGCGAAATTCGCCGACATCGGTCACTTTTTTGCCCCGGTATGCAACAATGACATCACCTTGTTTCAATCCGCCTTGCGCAGCCGGTGTACCCTCATTAACCTGAGCGACCAGAACGCCTTCGTCAGGTCGTAAGCCAAAAGAATCGGCCAGGTCTGAGGTCATTTGTTGAATGACAACGCCTAAATAGCCTCGCGTGACTTCACCTTTCTCGATTAATTGATCAGCGACATTCAAAGCCAGATTGATTGGAATGGCAAAGCCGATACCCATATAACCGCCGCTGCGGCTGAAAATAGCCGTATTCATGCCGATGACATCGCCGTAAATATTGACCAGAGGCCCGCCGGAATTACCCGGATTAATGGCCGCATCGGTCTGAATAAAGTCTTCATAGTCATTGAGCCCGATGCCGGTGCGACCTTTAGCACTGACGACACCGACGGTAACGGTATAACTCAAGCCAAATGGATTGCCGACGGCGATGACCCATTCACCGACTTCCAGTTTAGAAGAATCGCCGGCCACTAAGGCGGGGTGATCATCTGTGTTGATCTCGATGACAGCCACATCAGATAACGGATCACGGCCAGTGATTTTAGCGATATATTCCTTGCCATTTTTAAATTTCACCCGAATTTTATCCGCATGGTCAACCACATGATTGTTGGTCATGATGTACGTTTTGCTTTTTAACAGGCCGTCCTTAACCTTGAATACGAAGCCCGAGCCTTGGCCAATGACCCGGTTTTGTGGGGCTTGCTGGAGTTGTGGTGGGCGCTGGGGGGCGGGTCTGCCCGGTAACGGTGCCCCGAAAAAACGGCGCAGAAATTCATCCGCCATAGGGTCCTGGCCAAACGGCAGTGCAAACTGTGGGCCTTGCTGGACGGGCACTTTAGCTTCAATCTGGATGGAGACCACCGAAGGCGATACTTTTTGAGCAACCGATGAAAACGCCCGACTGGTCTGGCGCAGGTTTTCAATGCCGCTGTCCTGCTTGGCATGGGCGGAAACGGTAATAAAACAGCATAACAACAGTAAACGTGTCATGAGTTGGGTTCGCATAACAAACTCCTTTGGTTTTAGTGATAATACGCAGTGCTATCCGCCTATTCGGCATCATAGCGAAACTTGTTTGGGGGTGTCTATGACCTGGCCGCTTGCTGAAGATTCCATTGGATTATGGTTTCAAATGGCGCTTGGCTTCATCCCATAGCGCATCCAGTTCGGCCAGTTCACAGTCTTGTAATTGCCGGCCATTATGGGCAAGCGATTGTTCAATAAATTGAAATCGCTTTGAAAATTTGTCAGTTGCCCGTTTCAATGCGATTTCCGGATTAACACTCAAATGGCGCGCCAGGTTGACCGCAACCAGCAACAAATCCCCGATTTCTTCTTCAATATGGGGTTGATTTTTAGAAATCCAAGCCTCTTTGACTTCATCAAGCTCTTCTAACACCTTTTCAAACACGGGCGGCACATCCGGCCAATCGAAACCATGATGGGCGGCCCGGTCCTGAATTTTTTCACAATGCGTCAAGGCCGGCAGGGTTTTGGCGATACCGGCCAGTACGCTTTGTTGTGTTATGTCAGTCGTTTTTTGATAGCGCTCTTCTGCTTTGGCTTGCTCCCAGGCCTGCTGGCGCTGGGCATCGGTTTCAAAATGGACACCGGCGAAAACATGCGGATGACGGCTGACCAGTTTATCGCTGATCGCCTTGGCTACCTGTTCAAAATCGAACAGGTTTTTTTCTTTGGCCAGTTGGGCGTGAAAGACGATTTGCAATAACAAATCGCCCAGTTCACCGCGTAAATCGTGAAAGTCTGCCCGTTCTATGGCGTCAACGACTTCATAGGCTTCTTCCAAAGTATAAGGCGCCAGGGATTTAAAATCCTGCTTTAAATCCCAGTCGCAACCCGTTTCCGGGTCTCGCAGCTGCGCCATGATATGTAACAGGCGTTCAGTTTGTTCTAACATTAAAATGATGTGTCAAAATTTTCCTGATAACGGCGTTTGAAATCATCAAGTAAAAACTGATGATTCTGCGTCCCCTCGTGTTCGATCTTGATGGCGCCCAACAGTGAGGCGATGCGGCCGGTCGTGGGCCAGTCATAATCATTCATCAGGCCGTAAAGCAGGCCGGCACGAAAGGCATCGCCGCAACCGGTCGGATCTTTGATGGCCTTCGCTTGAGCGGCCGGAATGTCAATCTTTTTACACTGACTGTAAATGACAGAGCCTTTTCCGCCTAAGGTAATGATCAGGGCATCAACGTTTTCGGCCAATTGTTCCAGCGACAGGCCGGTACGCTCCATCATCAATTCGGATTCATAATCATTGAAGGTGGCATAACGGGCAAGCGTCATCAATTCCATCAGCTCGTCGCCATCGAACATCGGCATGCCCTGGCCCGGATCGAAAATAAATGGAATGTTTTGCGCGGCAAACTGGCGGGCATGTTCCTGCATACCCAATTTACCATCGGGTGAAACTATGCCGATATTGATACCGGTGTTTTCCGGTACGCTATTCAAATGCGAATAATTCATCGCGCCGGGGTGGAAAGCGGTGATCTGGTTATCGTCTTCATCGGTGGTGATATAGGCCTGGCCGGTGTAATGGTCATCCAGAATTTTGATGAATTCCTGCGAGATGCCACATTGACTCAACCAGTCGGCATAAGGCTCGAAATCATGGCCAACAGTGGCCATAATCAACGGTTCCTCGCCGAGCAATTTCAGGTTATAGGCGATATTGCCGGCGCAGCCGCCGTATTCACGACGCAGATGGGGAACCAGGAATGACACATTCAGCATATGAACCTTATCCGGCAAAATGTGATTTTTGAATTTATCGTGAAACACCATGATGGTGTCGTAGGCCATTGAGCCGCAAATCAGAGCACTCATTAAATTTCCTCAAACAATCATAAAATTAAAATAGACACCCAAACGATAACCGTCCAGACTAAGCTTAAAAATACTGCCGCCGAACCAATATCCTTGGCACGCCCTGACAATTCATGGTGTTCAAGACTTACTCGGTCAACGACCGCTTCAATGGCCGAATTTAATAATTCGACGATCAAAACAAGAAACAGGCAACTGAGTAAAATCAGGCAATCCTGAATGGATTCACTTAACCAGATGGCTGCCGGGGCCATCAATACAGACAATAGCAGTTCCTGTCGAAACGCTTCTTCATGTTGCCAGACGGCTTTGAACCCTGACAGCGAAAAGAAAAATGCATTCCAGATGCGTCGCAGGCCTTTATGTTCCTGGTTTGCCATGATTTATGCCTCTATTTGTTGTTGATAACCGGCAGCATCCAACAAATGCTCAAGTTCTGACAGATTATCGGTTTTTATGGCGAATAACCAGGTGTCGTAAGGGTCTTCATTGACCAATTCCGGTTCATCCGCCAGTGCTTCATTGATTTCAACCACGGTTCCTGTAACCGGACTATATAAATCGGAAGCTGTTTTGACCGATTCAACGGTGGCGCATTGTTCACCCTGAGTCAGTTGACGGCCGACCTCCGGCAGGTTGATATAAACCAGGTCACCGAGTTCAGACTGCGCGAAATCGGTGATACCAATACGGACAATATTGTCTTCTTCCTGTTTTGACCATTCATGGGTTTTGGCATAACGTAAATCTGCGGGTAATTCTGTCATGATAGTTCTGTTGATAACGAGTTAAAGAAATTGAGGGGTTGAGTTCGCGCTATATGATAGGCCAATAATCGCCGAAATACATCTGGAGTCTAATCCCATTCCAATAATTTCCACTGGTTTATGTTTAAACCTCTATCCAGGTCCGAGCCTCTGACATCCATATTGCCATCACCATCGGTATCAATCAGATAATAGGCCGGGCCAATATCCGGCTTGACCCGGATCATATAAAGTTGCCCATTGATCCGAAATTCCTGAATGGTGTTTTTACCTTTTCGGATAATGGTGATATCAGGTTCCATTGTTTGATCCGACTCCACCGGTAGCGGTAAGTCAGGCGGCTCCGGTACTGGGGCCTGATCTTCGGCCCAACCGCTTATTGGCCATAAAGCCAGAATAAACATCATGCGTTTCATAATAAACTCACAAAGGTGATTTCAGTAGCTTCATCTTAACGCATTTAGACTGATATGCCAGTCATTCAGCCTGAGTTTTTAGGGTAAATATTCAGAGTCCACGCTATTTGATACCCTCATCCCGGCCTTCTCCCGAAAGATGAAGGAGATATTGAGGCGGTCTCTGAATATTTAGTGTTTATGACATAACGGTTTTAGGGAACTGCGGGGTTGAATCCTATATAATGTTGGTTTTGCCTTAAACGAGCCGAGCCTGAAAGACTATGTTTGAAATTGAATACGAATTGCGTGAACAAGATCTGGTTCATTTTAATGAATTATTGTTGAAAAAAAACGTAGAATTACAAAATACAATACGCCGAAACCGTTTGCTGGTGCCGGGCGTGATGTTGTTTATAGGATTGTTCTACTACATTTTTTATGTCGATATGACAACGACAGCCTATATCACGTTGTTGGCGCTGATCTGGGGTATTGTATCGCCCTATTATTTGAAAATGGATATGCGCCGACAAATTCTGAACCACTACACGAAAGACGAAAAAAAGGCCTTATTCGGACTCCATAAATTGAAAATTGAGCCGGAATATTTATTGGAACAATCCCCGGGGGGTAAGCATAAAACACCCTGGTCGGATATGCTGCGGGTTGATCGTCTGAAAGACTATGTGCATATTTTTGTCGATTTTGACGCAGCCATCATCATTCCAAGAGAAACCGTCAAGTCGGGAGATCTGGATAAATTTGCTGATCACGTCGAAAAATTGATCGACCGCCATTCAAACTGAAGCGCAGTAACAACAGGACAAGGGCATATTACGCGCGAAAACGATAATCTAATCTTTGTGCGTTTGCCCTGTGGACGGTCGTTCCAGAACACCGTCCCGGCGCTGGATATAAAGCCGACAGGCATCCACACATTGCGGCTTGCTGGCATACGGGCCTGAAATCATATCCACCGTATAAAACCACCAGCCGTCCTGGTTTACAAAATAGCGATCCTGAGGTTTGAATAGCGGATTTTTAGGTTTGGCGGGACGGAATTTCATGCAATTATTTTACCGAACAGATGTTGAATTTTAAAAACATAACCCTGAGGCGTGGGCCTCGTGTGTTGTTTGAGCAAGCAAACTTTACCATTCACCAGGGCCAGAAAGTGGGCTTGACGGGGGCTAATGGTACGGGAAAGTCCAGTCTGTTTGCGATGATTTTAGGACAATTATCACCTGATGAGGGGGAGTTGAGCATTCCGCCCAAGCTTGAAATTGCACATGTCGCGCAGGAAACACCGGCGCTGGAGACCCGTGCTATCGATTATGTCCTCGATGGCGATCGGGAGTTGCGACGCTTGCAACAGGCACTGGCCGAAGCAGAACAGGCGCAGAATGGCTTGAAAGTCGCCGAGTTGCATGAAAAACTCAGTGTTATCGGCGCTTACAGTGCGACGGCGCGGGCCTCAAAATTGTTGAGTGGATTAGGCTTCAGTTCCGAACAGGAATCACATCCTGTCAGCGCGTTTTCAGGCGGCTGGCGGATGCGGCTGAATCTGGCGCAGGCCTTGATGTGCCGTTCCGATGTGTTACTGCTGGATGAGCCGACCAATCATCTGGATCTGGATGCCGTTATCTGGTTGCAGGACTGGCTGTTACACTATCCGGGGACGCTATTGCTCATTTCGCACGATCGTGATTTTCTGGATGCCATTGCTGACCATATTTTACATATCGAACATCAGCACGTGACGCTTTACAGCGGTAATTATTCGGCCTTTGAAACCTTGCGGGCCGAAAAGTTAGCCCAGCAACAATCGGCCTATGCCCGTCAGCAACGTGAAATCGCCCATATTCAAAGTTTTATCAACCGCTTTAAGGCCAAGGCGACCAAGGCCAAACAAGCGCAAAGCCGGGTTAAATCTTTAGAGCGCATGAGTTTGATTGCACAGGCGCATGTTGACTCCCCTTTTTCCTTTCAGTTTACAACCGCCGGTCGCGCACCCAATCCGTTGCTGAAACTGGAGCAGGCCGCGTTAGGTTATGATGACAACATTATTCTGAACGATATAACCTTCCGTTTATCGCCCGGCGACCGTATTGGCCTGCTGGGGCCGAACGGCGCCGGAAAATCGACCTTTATTAAAGTTCTCGCCGGGCAAATGCCGCCTTTAACGGGACAGTTGCAAACGGCAGAGGGCTTGCGTATCGGTTATTTTGCCCAGCATCAGCTGGAACAGTTACGTCTGGATGAAAGTCCGCTTTGGCATTTTCAACATCTGGATAAACAGGCGACGGAGAAAGCGTTACGCAATTTTCTCGGCGGTTTCGATTTTCGTGGTGACAAGGTCAATGATCCGGTCGGCCCGTTTTCCGGGGGCGAAAAAGCGCGGCTGGTGTTGGCGCTGCTGGTCTATCAGAAGCCCAATTTATTATTGCTGGATGAGCCGACCAACCATTTGGATCTGGAAATGCGGCATGCGTTGATTATGGCGTTGCAGGATTATGATGGCGCCATGGTGATTGTTTCCCATGACCGACACATGCTGCGCTCAGTCACCGACAGGCTCTGGCTGGTAGCTGATAAACAAGTCAGGCCTTTTGATGGCGACCTGGATGATTACCGGCAATGGTTGAACGATCAAAAAAATACCGAAAGCAATGAGACCCGTTCGGCCGCGCCGACACCGTCACGGAAAGATCAGCGCAAGCAGGAGGCGTTGCGTCGGCAGCAATTAAAACCGTTGACCGATACCTTGAAAAAAGCAGAACAACAGCTCGAACGCTACCAACAACAACAGGCCGATCTGGAACAACGCTTGAGCGATCCGGCCCTTTATGAGACGGAAAACAAACAACAACTGAAGCAACTGTTGGCTGACAAGCAGCGTATCGATCAGGCGTTGTTGGAGGCCGAAACAAGCTGGATGGATGCGGCTGAACAACTGGAGCATGCCCAAAATGACTAAACTGCTAACCCTGTTTATCGAAATCTGCGCGTTTAAAAAAGGCCCGCAGGATGTCCCTGCCTCACAAACCTTATTATCGCTGCTGACGTTTTTCTATGTGGTGATCAGCGCATTGATTCTGGCATTGAATATACCCACCCATGAAGCCTTGTTGCAGGCGCTGGTTGAAACCTTGCTGGTGTTGGCTTTTCCGTGGTTGATGTTGCAGATTGCGCATAAGCCGGAACGCTATCTGAAAACCGTTTCCGCCCTGTTGGGCAGCGATGTTTTAATCAGTCTGTGCGCATTACCGGCGCTGAGTTCGCTGTCGGTGCAAGCGACGCCGCTGGGGTTTGCCGCCGTCATCATGTTAATGTTATGGAATTGGGCGGTAACCGGCCATATTTTCAAACACGCCCTGTCCCAGCCTTTTCTGTTTGGATTGGGCGTAGCTTTGTTGTATTTCCTGTTATCCTATCAAATTATTGGAATGTTATTCCCAGCCCCTGTCACTCCCGGAGGATAATCATGCAACTGTATCAACATATCTTATTGGCCGCCGATTTCTCGGAACATGGCAAAACCGTCAGTGCCAAGGCAAAACAATTGGCCGAGCAAAACCAGGCACGCTTGAGTCTGATTCATGTGGTCGATTACCTGCCGATTACCGATGTGACCTATGGCCCGGTTATTCCGTTTGATGTTGATTTGACAGAAGAATTGCAGCGTATTGCCGAGCAACGTCTGACCGATCTGGGGCAAACGCTGGGCGTGGATAAAGGACGGCAATGGCTGGAAGTGGGCAGTCCGAAACTCGAAATTGTCCGCATGGCTGAAGAAAATGATGTCGATCTGATTGTGCTGGGGTCGCATGGGCGCGGTGGCCTGACTGTACTATTAGGCTCGACCGCAGATGGTGTTTTGCATCATGCCAAATGTGATGTGCTGGCCGTACGTATGAAAGATGATTGAACTGGTACTCGGCGGCGCCCGTTCCGGAAAAAGTCGCTACGCCGAAAAGCAGGCGCAAGACACCGATAAGCCGGTGCTTTATATCGCGACAGCCGAAGCCCGCGATGCCGAAATGCAGGCCCGCATTACCCGTCACCGACAAGATCGGCCAGGCCATTGGCAAACGCTGGAAGAGCCGGTTGCGTTGGGTCGAGCCATCGCCCAACATGATAACGCTGAGCACTGTATTCTGGTGGATTGTTTGACCTTATGGTTAAGCAATATCCTGTTTGATCGGGACGGTGACATCACGGTATCCCGTTTGCATCAGGAAAAAGCCGATTTACTGGCGGCCTTGTCGGCCTCGTGTGGCGATATTATTCTGGTCAGTAACGAGGTGGGGCAAGGCGTGGTTCCAATCGAGAAAACCACTCGCCGTTTTGTCGATGAAGCGGGTTTCCTGCATCAGGACATCGCACGTATCAGTGCGAAAGTCACGCTGATTTGCGCGGGACTGCCGCTCAGCTTGAAAGGATCGTGATGCTGGACTGGTTGGAACACACCATAATGCCACCGGATGCCACTGTCCGCGAACAGGCGCTGGCGCATCAGGCGCAATTGACAAAACCTGCGGGTGCGTTGGGGCGTCTGGAGCAGATTGCCGTTCAGCTGGCCGCCATGCAAGGGCGCTTGCAGCCTGAAATCAATCGTATTCATGTCAGCCTGTTTGCCGGGGATCATGGTATAGCCGCCGAAGGCGTTTCCGCCTTTCCGCAGCCGGTGACCGCGCAGATGGTCAAAAATTTCATTGACGGCGGGGCAGCGGCCAGTGTACTGAGTGGTTTTCTGGCGGCCGAGCTTGAGGTCATTGATACCGGCATAGCCAGTCCCGTAGCGGATAAGCGTATCATCGCGGCATCCGCCGGCAAAGGCACGGCTAATTTTTTACATCAGGTCTCAATGAATCCACAGCAATTGCAGCAATCACTGGAGACCGGTCGCGCCGCTGCATTGCGCGCCAAACAATCCGGCAGTGATATCTTTATTGGCGGTGAAATGGGCATTGCCAATACGACATCGGCGACAGCTGTAGCGTGTGCCTTGTTATCGTGTGAGGCGAAACAATTAACCGGCGCCGGAACCGGCTTGAATACGGCGCAAATTCAGCATAAGGCGGCGGTCATTGAACAGGCGTTGACACACCATCGGGCGGTGTTAAATTCCCCCTTGACCATCCTGCAAACCTTAGGCGGCTTTGAAATTGCCGCATTAACCGGCGCGTATATCGCCGCTGCCAGCGCGCGATTGCCGGTTGTGGTCGATGGTTTTATTTGCACAGTTGCAGCCTTGCAAGCTGTTCATATCAACCCTGGGGTTAAGGATTGGTTGCTGTTTTCCCATTGTTCGGACGAGCAAGGGCACAGGCATCTGCTTAAGGCATTACAGGTTAATCCCTTATTAAATCTTAATCTACGGCTGGGTGAGGCCAGCGGTGCATTAACCGCGGTGCCGCTGCTGCAAATGGCTTGTCAGCTGCATAATAATATGGCAACGTTTGCCAGTGCGGGCATCAGTACCGAATAAGCTTACTTAATGACACTAAAGAATAATCATGATTGGACATATTGAAAGTTACAACGAAGACGCGCAAACCGGCGTGATTAAACACGAGGGTAAATACTATGAGTTTCATAGCGATCAATGGAAAAATGCCTCCCCGCCTCAAGCGGGTGATGATGTCGATTTTGACGAAGAGGATGGTGTTGTCACTGAAGTGGAACCTGTCAGCGCTTATCTGAAATCGTCCTTGCAGCCGGTTAAAAAACGCTGGATTGCAGCCACTCTGGGGTTATTGTTTGGCGCGGTGGGGTTACACCGTTTTTATCTTGGTTTTTATAATATTGGTTTGCTGCAGATTCTGGTGACCTATCTCAGTGGTGGCTATGGTGTGATATGGGGCTTTATCGAAGCGGTTCTGATCATCACCGGCCATATCCATAAAGACGCGAAAGGGCGTCCTTTGAAATAAAACAATGCGCAACGCATTATTGTTGGCCGTGCAATTTCTAACCCGTATTCCGGTGCCGATACAGATTAAGGCCAACCCGCGCCAATTAGGCGCATCGGTATTGTTTTATCCCTTGGTCGGTGGCTTAATTGGCGGATTACTTTATCTGCTCGGCCTGCTGTTGCCGGCGCAGTCGCCTGAGTTGGCGGCGGCGCTTATTCTGGCTGGCTGGGTGTTTTTATCGGGTGGATTACATCTTGATGGCCTCGCCGATTGCGCCGATGCCTGGGTTGGCGGCACCGGCAATCGTGATAAAACGCTGACTATCATGAAAGATCCAGCGGCCGGAACGGTCGCGGTTATCGTGCTGGTGTTGCTGTTACTGTTGAAGTGGATCAGTATTGCGGTGTTGATAGGCCAACAACGGCTTGACGGTCTGCTCTGGATTCCGGTTTTGGGGCGTGGCAGTGTGCTGCTGCTGATGCTGACGACGCCCTATATTCGCAAAAACGGCCTGGGCGAACAATTGGTGCGGCTGTTGCCGGTTTCTGCTGCGAAAGTTATTGTGGGTTTGGTTCTGCTGATGGTCTGGGGTGGATTGGGCCTTATTCCCGTGGTCGCAGCCTTAGCTTGTGTGTGGCTGATTCGCCGTTCAGCACTGCATCGTCTGGGTGGGGTCACAGGCGATGTTTATGGTGCCAGTGTTGAGTTGGTTGAATTGGCTGCCTTGTTGAGTTTAGCGTTATATGTCTAAACACCGTTTCAGCGAGGCCGAAATCCAAGCAGTTTATCGCGTCATTGGCGAACGCCGTGATATGCGGCATTTCTTGTCGACGCCCGTTAATCCTGACATCCTGCACCGCGTGTTGCAGGCGGCAAATCAAGCCGGCAGCGTCGGGCTGATGCAGCCCTGGCGCTTTATTCGCATCAGCAAAGTATCATTACGGCAATCCATTCATGCGCTGGTCGAACAGGAAAGGCGATTGACCGCTAAAGCATTGGGCGAACGCGAAGATGAATTCATGCGCTTGAAGGTTGAAGGTATTCTCGAATGCGGGGAGCTGCTGGTGGTGGCATTGGCGGACAAGCGGGAACAGCATGTTTTTGGTCGCCGGACGTTACCCGATATGGATCTGGCTTCTGTGGCCTGCGCCATACAGAATATGTGGCTGGCTGCACGAGCGGAAGGTTTAGGTATGGGCTGGGTGTCTTTGTTTGATCCTGAGGCATTGGCGCGCTTGTTGAATATGCCGGCGGGCAGTCAGCCGGTCGCTATTTTGTGTCTGGGACATGTGGAAAGCTTTTATGAAAAGCCAATGCTGGAGATAGAGCGATGGGCGCGCCCTCAGCCTTTGGAAAATCTGGTGTCGGAAAACAGCTGGCCGACGCAGGAGTGAATTTCCCACAGGGATACGCTTTATAGTAGAATCTTCGGTCTTGATCTTGTCATCATTAACGCATACCGAGGAGAAAAAATGAAAGCTTGTGAGTCCTGTTCCGATCGTGTCCATATTGGATGTAATCATAAAAAAATGCCGGTTTTGGCACGTGCGCTGGGTTTGGTATTGATTTATCTGCCTATTCTGACGCTGCCTTTCGTTTTTCTCAGTGCCTATATGACCTATTTCAGCCTCAAGCTGTGTGGTGCACAAGACGTTAAAAAATTAAAAGATTTTCTGCCCGATCGTGCCAGTCATCGCTATGATTTAAAAAGTCAGATCACCATGGACGGCACGTTCAGTTTGAGTCTGGCGCAGTCTAAGCTGTATTGGATTCTTAACTGCACCTGGTATTGCCCGGTCAGCGTCGGTTTGTTTGAATGGCATGCCTATATGGTGAAAGTGGTTGAAAACTGGTGGTGTCCGTTCGGCCATTCGCGCAAGAATCAATACACAGAAGGTGCAATCGATCAGTCTTTCTGGCATATTTATCCAGAAGACAAAGCAAAATTAGAGGAAGAAGATAAAAACAATCCTATCTTTACCGAAACGCCGGAAAAATAAACGGCTTGGTCGTTCCGGCGTCGTTTTGACGCCGGTCAAATTTATGTGTAAAGCGCATGCATCTTCAGGTGATTTAGGCTAGAATAGCGCCCCCGTAATCGTTTTGGCCGTATGCATGCAAATAGGTCCCTACACGTTAAGTAACCCCTATATCCTGGCGCCTATGGCCGGTATTACCGACCGACCGTTTAGAACCTTGTGCAAACAATATGGCGCGGCGCTGACCTTCACCGAAATGGTTGCTACGCAGCCGCATTTGCAAAAACATCGCCGCACCCTGCAAAAAACCGATTATCAGAATGAGCCAGGCTTGCGTGCCGTGCAGATTTTGGGCACAGAGCCTGAACAAATGGCGCAGGCCGCTAAAGCCAATGTCGAACGGGGTGCCCAGATTATTGACATCAACATGGGCTGTCCGGCCAAAAAGGTGTGTTCGGTGGCGGCCGGTTCAGCTTTGATGCGTGATGAAAAACGGGTCGCGGCTATTTTGTCAGCCGTTGTCAATGCGGTTGAGGTACCGGTCACCTTAAAAATACGCACCGGTTGGGATAAGCAACATAAAAATGCCCTGACTATTGCGACAATTGCCGAACAAAATGGTATTGCCGCCTTGACCATACATGGCCGCACCCGCGCCTGTAAATTCACAGGTCAGGCCGAATATGACACCATAAAGCAGGTGAAGAAGGCCGTTAGCCTGCCAATTATCGCCAATGGCGATATCAATTCACCACAAAAAGCGGCTTTTGTCAAAGCCTATACCGGTGCCGATGCGATCATGATTGGTCGAGGCGCGCAAGGGCGGCCGTGGTTGTTTGCACAACTGTTACAGGCACACGCTGAACGACCTGATTTAGATGAAATCAGGCAGGTGTTGAATACCCATCTTGAAGGTCTGTACAGTTTTTATGGTAATGTTGGGGGCGTACGGATTGCGCGTAAACATATCGGCTGGTATTTTCAACATTTAGGAAGCCTGCCCGCCGCCTGGAAAAAACAAATTAACCAGGTGCAGCAGCCCGACCAGCAATTGCATTGGGTCAATCAATCTTTTAACTTTTTCAGTCAACAAAGCCCTGTATGACAATGGATGCATTTTCTTCCGATCAATACCGCTCTGATTCAAATCAAGATGGCGATAACGAGCCACCTTTGTCGGTGCATGTCCGTTATGCGATCGAAAGCTATTTTGAGCAACTCGATAATCAGGACTCATCCGGCTTATATGCGCTGGTGATGGCCGAAGTGGAAAAACCGCTGTTGGAAGCGACCCTGAAACATGTCAATTACAACCAGACTCGAACGGCTAAAATATTAGGGTTAAGTCGCAGTACGCTGCGAAAAAAAATGGCATTTTATGATATTCGTTAATGATTTCTTTTTCTCTGCTTATATGCGACAACTTTTACCGTGTATGGCATTGCTTTTTCATCTTTTTAGAGGTTCATATGAATAAAAAAGTCACCCGCGCACTGGTGAGTGTATCCGACAAAGCCGGTATTCTGGAATTTTGCCAACAGTTAGATCGTTTGGGAATCGAAATTCTGTCCACCGGTGGTACCGCGAAACTGCTGGCCGATAATCAGGTTGCGGTGACCGAAGTCTCTGACTATACCGGCTTTCCCGAGATGATGGCGGGTCGTGTCAAAACCTTACACCCGAAAGTACATGGCGGTATTTTAGGGCGTCGCGGCATCGATGATCAGGTGATGGCAGAAAATGGCATCAAGCCCATCGATATGGTGGTCGTCAATTTGTATCCATTTGAGCAAACCGTCGCCAATCCGGACTGCGATTTAGAAACGGCCATCGAAAATATCGATATCGGTGGTCCGACCATGATTCGCGCAGCCGCCAAAAATTATAATGATGTCGCCGTCATCGTTGACCCTGCCGATTATCAGCCGGTTTTAGACGAATTATCACAACAGCAAAACCAGCTCAGCCTGGATACCCGCTTTCAACTGGCCATTAAAAGTTTTGAGCAAACCGCGCGTTACGATACCGCGATTTCGCAGTATCTTCGCAACACGCTGCAACCTGACTTTCCCGATACGTTAAATTTGCAATTTCACAAGCGTCAGGCGATGCGCTATGGCGAAAATCCACATCAACAGGCCGCGTTTTATCAAGAGAAAAATCCGCCGGCAGGCACCATCTCCTCGGCGCGGCAATTACAGGGCAAGGAATTGTCTTATAACAATATCGCCGACGCCGATGCCGCTTTGGAATGTGTTAAGGAATTTGACCCGCAAGTGGCGGCCTGCGTTATTCTCAAGCATGCCAACCCGTGCGGCGTTGCGGTTGCCGATGATCTGTTGACGGCCTATGATCTGGCCTATGCCACAGACCCGACCTCGGCCTTTGGCGGTATCATCGCCTTTAATCGCGCGTTGGATAAAACCACCGCCGCCGAAATCATCAAACGCCAATTTGTAGAAGTGATTATTGCGCCCAGCATCGACGATGATGCCCAGCTTGTATTGGCAGAAAAGAAAAATGTGCGGGCTTTGGAATGCGGACAATGGCCGCAGACGCCTGTTGCCGCTTTGGACTTCAAACGTGTTTCCGGCGGATTGTTGGTACAAGACAAAGATCTTGGCCGCATCAGTGCCGATGCCGTTAAGGTCGTCAGCAAGCGTGCGCCGACTGAACAGGAACTCAGCGATTTGTTGTTCGCCTGGAAAGTGGCCAAATTTGTTAAATCCAACGCCATCGTCTATACCAAAAACAATCGAACCATCGGTATCGGTGCCGGCCAGATGAGCCGGGTTTATTCAGCCCGAATCGCCGGTATCAAGGCGGCCGATGAAGGCCTGGAAGTGACAGGCTCGGTGATGGCATCTGATGCTTTCTTTCCGTTTCGTGATGGCATTGATGCTGCCGCCGAAGCGGGTATTTCTGCGGTGATTCAACCCGGTGGTTCAATTCGCGATGACGAAGTTATTGCGGCCGCTAACGAGCATAATATCGCTATGGTTTTCACCGGAATGCGCCATTTCCGTCACTAATTCATCAAAAAATCATTATGAGAATTTTAGTTGTAGGTAGCGGTGGCCGGGAGCATGCCCTGGCCTGGAAAGCTAAACAATCAGCCGGCGTAGAGACTGTTTTCGTCGCGCCGGGCAATGCCGGAACAGCGCTGGAGGCGGGCATCGAAAATATTGCCATCCGTTCGGATGATATTCCTGCATTGCTGGATTTTGCCCAACAAAAAAAAATTGATTTGACCATCGTCGGCCCTGAAGCACCGTTGGTAGCCGGCATTGTCGATCGCTTTACTGAAGCCGGCCTGCCCTGTTTTGGCCCGACCGCGGAAGCGGCGCAACTGGAAGGCTCTAAATCATTTTGCAAGGATTTTATGGCGCGACATAACATCCCGACGGCAGCCTATCAAACATTTACCGACATGGCGGAGGCTATAGCCTATATTCGTGAAAAAGGCGCGCCGATTGTCGTAAAAGCCGATGGTCTGGCGGCGGGCAAAGGCGTCATCGTTGCCGAAACGGAACAACAGGCGATCGATGCAGTAAACGATATGTTGGCCGGCAATCGTTTCGGTGAGGCGGGGCATCGTGTTGTCATCGAAGAATTTCTGGCGGGCGAAGAGGCCAGTTTTATCGTCATTGCCGATGGCGAACATGCGCTGCCGATGGCAACGTCACAGGATCACAAGGCGCGCGATAACGGCGATACCGGGCCAAATACCGGTGGCATGGGGGCGTATTCGCCCGCACCCGTGGTCACTGAGGCTGTTTATCAGCAGGTTATGGATGAGGTGATTATGCCAACGCTTAAAGGCATGGCGAAAGATGGTCATCCCTATAGCGGTTTTTTATATGCCGGCTTGATGATTTCACCCGATGGCTCGGTTAAAGTGCTGGAATACAATTGCCGCTTTGGCGACCCTGAGACCCAGCCGATTATGATGCGGCTTAACAGTGATCTGGTGCAATTATGTCAGGCCGCGTTGAATCAAAAACTGCATCAAACCAAGACCGAATGGGATGTGCGTCCTGCCCTGGGTGTCGTTTTGGCCGCAGGCGGCTATCCCGATGGCTATAAAAAAGGCGATGTGATTGAAGGCTTGCCGGAAAAAGAACAGAAGGACCTAAAAGTCTTCCATGCCGGCACAGCCAGGCAAGGGGATAAAATCGTCACCTCAGGCGGCCGAGTCTTGTGCGTTTGTGCTTTGGGTGATGATATTGCAGATGCCCAGAAAAAGGCTTATCAAGGGGTTGAGAAAATTCATTGGAATGGTGTGTATTATCGGACAGATATCGGCTTTAAGGCGATAAAATAAACACGAGTAGGGGCGGTCACTTGCCCCTACGGGATGATGATATTTCTCGTTTGTATGATTAACTTCCACTCAAGACAGCTGATAAAATTATCATCTGAGTTCGGGGATGTATCTTGGGATTCCGCGTTGAAGCCATTAGTAAATTAATGAGCTAGTTTGGGAGTTAAAAACCTGAATCAGTGACTTTAAAGTAAAAGATAATGCCATACACCCCTGATTTGAAAAGGAAAAAATGGTAAAATAAGGCTGTTTTAAATTTCACCCAGCC
>CAJXMF010000032.1 GCA_913056195.1 uncultured Methylococcaceae bacterium
CGATGCCTTATACCAAGCCAAGCAGAAAGGACGAAACCGGGTGGAACTGGCCTAATGATAAAAAAAATAAAAGTATTGATTGTTGACGATTCGGCGCTTATTCGAACATTACTGACGAAAATTCTGAATTCATCAGTAGAAATTGAAGTCATCGGAACAGCGCCAGACCCGCTGATTGCGCGTGATAAAATAAAAAAACTGAATCCGGATGTGTTAACCCTGGATATTGAAATGCCAAAAATGGATGGTCTGACCTTTCTTGAAAAATTAATGCGATTGCATCCCATGCCGGTTGTTATGATTTCAAGTCTCACTGAAAAGGGTGCAGCGTCAACACTAAAAGCCATGGAATTGGGCGCCGTTGATTTTGTTGCAAAACCGAAGACAGATTTATCAAATACTTTTACAGCTTATGCCAGTGAAATCATTGCCAAAATCAAAATGGCGGCTAACGCCCATGTCCAAGCCTATGAACGCTCAAAAATTAAGCAACAGCAGGCGCAGCCCAAATTTCCAACTGTTAAAAAACCAGTAAAAATCATTGCCATAGGGTCCTCGACGGGGGGGACTGAAGCCATTAAAGAGATTGTCCGAGCATTGCCCGCAACAACGCCGCCTATTGTTGTGTCACAACATTTACCGGCAGCTTTTAGTCATTCTTTCGCAAAACATGTTGATGAAGTGACAGCAATGCATGCGTTTATTGCTCTAGATTTTCAGCCGATTGAACCGGGAAATATTTATATTGCACCCGGAGATAAACATCTCGAGATCATACGCCAGGGAGCAGAATATATATGTAGGCTGAAAGACGGACCTGAAATTAACCATCATAAACCTTCGGTGGAAGTTATGTTTGAGTCCATTGCGAACAATGTAGGGCCTATGGCCATTGGTATCATGCTGACTGGAATGGGTGCTGATGGTGCTCGTGCGATGAAATTGATGCGGGACAACGGGGCTTGTAATATTGTGCAGGATGAAGACAGTAGCGTGGTTTGGGGAATGGCTGGGGAGGCCTATAAATTAGGGGCAGCTGAATATGTTTTGTCACTGAGTAATATCGCCAGCCAAATTCTGGCATTAACGTGAAGGTTTTGGACAGAATATGAAAATGTCTGAATGTGTTCGTCAGAACTGGATACCTTCCGTATTGAGCCTGATGATTTGGCTTGCCGGATTTTGGTTGCCAGAAAAAATTGTCATTGGGTTTGCCGCGCCTGTCATGATTGGAATATGGCTGATTAATTTTTATTATACACAAAAACGGCAGCATACATCTGTTGACGCCTGCGATCGCAATGATGATGTTCAGCAAAACATTGATAGTTATCTGCTTGATATAAAAGATTGTGTGATGCAGGAAGACGTTTCTTTTCAGCAACAGATGGATGGAATGAGTACAGCATTAATTGATGCGTCTCATGTCGCGTCGCAAAATTTCAAGGATTTACATGATTTAATCAAAATACAATCGGAAGAAATTCGTGAGTTAACTCGCGAAAAAAATACTGTCAGGAATGGTGATAACTCAGAAATAACTGAAGAATTTATCAGGAAAATTGACACGGTATTTGAATTTTTTGTTGAACATACCCAAACAATCAGACATCAAAGTATGGAAATGGCGGGATTGATCGACGAAATGAACTCTCGCATGGGTGAAATCGAAGACTTATTGGGGAATTTACAAGAGATTGCCGATCAAACTAACTTGTTGGCCTTAAATGCGGCGATTGAGGCCGCCAGGGCAGGGGAAGCCGGGCGCGGATTTGCCGTCGTCGCCGATGAGGTCAGAACCTTGTCTAAAAATTCGGATGACTTCAGCGAAAAAATCAAGAAAGTCGTGACCCATTCCAAGCAAAATATTTCTGCGGCTCAAACGATGATGCAGAAAATATCCGCACAAGATATAAACGAGATGATGACGTCTAAACGCGATATTGATGTTGTCATAAACACAATGCAGCAGAACAATACGGCAATGACGAAAGCGTTAAAATCCCTTGCGGAAGTGGCCGCACAAATTGAACATAAGGTTGATAAGACGGTAGAGCATCAGAATTTTGAAGATATTTCGCAACAAATTATTCGGTTTTCATATGAGGCGATGAAAAGCCTCAAGGCATTGATGGATGAAATGCAGTTTAGCTTAAGTGTTTTTAAAAGTCAGGACGAAAAATATTGGGTCAAGGAGCTGAACCAAGGCCGCGGTCGCTTAAAAGACTTAAAACATAGCGTGGTGATTTCAAAAAAATAAATGGATGTATGTAACTACTCAGCGTAAATTCTTCTGTGGGCATAGGCTGTTGATTTATCAGGCTTCTGCAACAGGACGTTGCAGCAGAGTTTACAAGGACGTATTTACGCGTCCTTATAAATCATAGCCTATGCCTTCAGCCCCAAACACGCTGAGTAGTTACGGATGTATTCATAATCCGTCATTTTTCTGATTCCAGTCAATGAATTAAAAGCAGCGCATTGATTAAATGATGCTGTTTTTTTATGCCTTAAAGATAACGCTTTCGATTTTGAGATTGGCTTTCTTTGCCAGGTTTGATGTGCTAAAGTTATGAATTGAGTAGGGTTATTATTTTATAATCTTACTTGTAATTATTCTTGAACTTGGGCAGTTTAAGTGATATAAGAATATTTGAATAAGAAAAATTGCATATACTAATACACTAAAAACAGGAAGGAATTATGAAAAAAATATACATCATGAAGTCTGCTTTAATGACAGTCTTAGGATTGCTGTTTTCTTCTGCTTTATGGGCGCATGGTGGTGCGGCAGGTACCGATACCGACCAATGTAAATTTGAACTGGAAAAAGGGCACTGGATTCACTATACCGCTTATCAGCCTCAAGCGTATCCGGCAGAAGAATTTTGCGGCAATTTACCTGCCCTGAACACATTGACTCAATTGGTTTTCGATTACCAGGATATTCGTTATCGGAATCGATCTGTTGAATTTGAAGTCACAAAAGAACCCGAAGGCACACGTGTTTTCTTTCAGCCGGCTAAAAAACATAAATCGGGTACCGTTGTTTTATCACTCCCGAATGGCTTGCCCGAAAAAGGCAAATATTTAATTCATATTACTTTACTCCAGGATAACGGTGAGCGTTTAGATGCCCATATGGGATTCAAAGCCGGTTTTGGTGAAAAAGTCAGTTCAGGCAGCTTAGGCCTTTATGCGTTAATCGTTTTAGCGGGTTTATATGTCTTCTATTTGTCAAACGCAGGATTCAAGAAAAAAGTTGATGGATTACTTGGCAAAGCTAAAGATGTTTAACCATTATTGAAAAGGTAAAAAAATGCAGAGAATTTCCCTGAATTTGATTATGGGAACTGCTGTTATGCTGATGCCTATGTTGGCATCAGCTGCGGTAGATTTACCAAAAACAGCAAAAATTGATCCCGGTGTTGCAGAACCTGTTTGTGATCAAAACAATCCAGACTGGAGAAAAGCTCAGACCATTGAAGGCGTCAAGATTCAAGAGTCTTTGCGTTGCAGTCCTGACAATCCGGCCCAGATAGCGGCTGCTGTCAAAGGCACAAATAATATATCCATGGAAACATTGATGGATACCTATTTTGCCGCCGATGCGATAACCAAAAAAAATGATATGGATGGCGACGGTGATCCCGATTTGATTATCATTCGTCTGGAAGTCGCTGAGTTAAATGGCCATTCACCTGATTTTGACGGTGTGGTACCGACGTTTGATATTGCGCCAGGTGAGCGCCCCGGTATGTGGGTATTTGCACCAAAGTCACGCGGTATGGCCACCAACAGTTTTGTTGGAACCGACGCCAATCCTTTGTTACGTGCGCCGTCGCCTCCGATTCGTGTGGAACAAGGCGATATCGTCTGGATTCAGCTGGAAAACAGTCATTACTTCCCGCATACCATACATTTACATGGAGTCGATCACCCCTGGGTCGATAGTTCGGGTGAAGGTAATGATGGCGTTCCGCAAACCAGTGATAAATTTGTATTACCAGGACAAAGTAAAACCTACGAAATTCACCCAAGACAGCCCGGAACCTTTGTTTATCACTGCCATGTTCAAACGCATGTCCATTTGGCCATGGGATTGGTCGGTATGTTTATTGTCGAAGAAAACCGCCCCAATAACTGGGTGCAAACCTTCAATGTAGGCGGAGGCGAGGTTCGACATCCTTCTAAAGCGGTTCTGGAAAAATATGATAGTGAATATGATTTGCACTATCATGCCATGGATAAGGAATTACACAGTATTATCCAGAAATATAATGATCCTCGCCTGATTGCAAAAAAAATGAACCGTGAATATGATCTCACGGATTCAACTGAAGATTACCATACCTTGAATGGTCGCTCATTTCCTTATACCTTGCGGGAATCTATGATCGTTACCGAGCCAAATCAGGATATTAAAGTCCGTATGTTCAATAGTTCAGGTGAGATGATCGCTATCCATACACATGGACACAAAGCAACAATTACCCATTATGATGGTGTTGAACATAACCCATCGGCTCAAATTATGCGTGATGTCTATGACTTGGCGCCTGCACAACGTAATGACCTTCATATCAGTACCAAAGATGATGGTTTGCACAGTTATGGTGAAGGCGTGTGGATTTTTCATGACCACCGCGAGAAAGGGATTACGACTGATGGCCAAAATCCTGGGGGTAATGTCAGCGCCGTGGTTTACAAGAAATATTTAAATGAGCAGGGCTTGCCAAAAACGATTGGTGAAAGTATAGGCCCCGTGTTTACCAAAGCATTCTTTGACCGTAAATATCCTGTCTGGCAGGATATTGATGACTGGAACAGTCTGGGCGAGGCTGATGCCCGTGGATACACACCGCCGCCACCTGCTGTCCCTATCCCGGTTGAAGAAGGGCCTAAACCTTTAGGTGCAATGAATAATGCAACAGCTTCTTCAGATCAGGGTATAGGCCCTTTTACGCGGTTGGTTATCGGTATTTTGTTAGGCATTGCCGCTTATCTGCTCGTAGTCAATCGTGAGAAAGTCATGGCGCTGATCTCATCATTTAAAGGGGGGAATTGATAATGAATAAGAATTTATCAATGACAGTCCTGGCTTTACTGATTTCTTTGTCGGCCACCGTACATGCCAAGGAATTTATCAACCACACCAACATGATGAATCATGGCGATGGCCATATGATGGATATGGATGGTGCAATGGTTATGGGTAATAATCCGGATACCTTGCCAGGTGGATGTGACAAAATAGCGGCAACCAAGGAAATTACCGTTCATGCCGGTCATAAATATGCCAAAAAATTTCCAGGCCGTATTTTTGCATTCGACCAGCAAGAATGGAAGTTTGATCCATGTACCAAACTCACGGTTCATTTCATCAATGATGATGAGATTCGTCATCAATGGATGATGCATGGCCTGCCGAAATATTTATATCCAAAAGGTATGTTTCATCTGGAAGTAACAGGACCGGGTGAAGTCTCCGGGACCTTGATCTTTCCGCCAAATGACAAAACTTATCTGGTGCATTGTGATATTTCACAACACATGGAAAAAGGCATGAAAGCGCAAATCAAGATTGGTGAGGGCAGTGGAAATCTACCCAGTATTCCGGGGATAACCGCGAATGTCATTCAAGATGACTATAGCGACAGTATTCCAGAATTAAATCCAAATCCGGCACCATCAAGTTCAACGACGTCTGCACAAAATGGCGCAGATAATGCGAATGGCCAAGCCAATGATGCTTTGATTTCAGGGCTTACAGTAATTGGCATTGTGCTGGGCCTTGTGTTGGCACCGTTGTTAGCCAAGAAATTTAAAGGTATGTCGGCGGGAGAAATCATTGCTTATATTTTTGAACTGATTTCTCAACTCTTAGGTTTTGTATTCAATCTTATCGCAGGCCTGATTAAAAAAGTCACCGGTAAGAAAGCAATAGAATTACCTCAAGATAAATAAACCGAGGCATAAATCTCCTGAGGTCTTTTGGGCTTCAGGAGATTTTTTTTGCAGAAATGGAACTGGAAACACTTACCTTAACCGGTCTTTTTATTAGCGCGTTTATATCATCGACAATTGCACCGGGTGGTTCTGAGGCCGTATTGGCCTATATGGTCAGTAGCTCACCCGACACTTTAGCCAGCCTGGTGGCTATTGCAACACTCGGCAATACCTTAGGTGCATTAACGACATGGTGGCTTGGTGTTTTCGCAACAAAGAAATTTCCACCCGACAAGATATTTTCAGCAAATAAACAGAACAGCATTGCTTTCGTAAAAAAATGGGGTGGCTGGGCCTTGTTTTTTTCATGGTTACCTGTCATTGGCGATGGCTTGTGTTTTGCAGGGGGCTGGCTCAGACTATCCTTTATCCCGGCATTATTCGCTATTCTTGTCGGAAAAGCGGTGCGTTATTGGCTGGTCGCCTATTCTGTTGCCCAATTTGTATAGCGTAAAAAATAAATGATGGAGAGTAAACAGTGCCTAAAGCAAGTGAATTAAAACAAGGCTCAGCGGTTGAGATCAATGGTGAGCCGTATGTCGTCAGAACAATCGAAGTCAGAAACCCGACATCACGGGGCGCCTCAACCTTATATAAAATCCGGTTTGCACATATGAAAACCGGCCAAAAACTGGATGAAACCTTTAAAGGCGATGATTTTTTGAAGGACGTCGATTGTGTTCGTGTGATGGTGCAATTTTCTTATCAGGAAGGCGATACCTATTACTTCATGAGTCAGGAAACTTATGAGCAATACAGTTTAAACAGCGATGATCTTGAGGGTCAGATCCACTATATTACCGAAGGATTGGAAGGTATTATGATGTTGTTACTCGATGATGTTGCCTTAGGAATTGAATTACCAACGTCCATTGTGATGGAAGTCGTTGAGACACCGCCAGCCATGAAAGGTGCCAGTGCAACCAATCGGACCAAGCCCGCCAAATTAACAACCGGACTTGAAATTCAAGTACCTGAATACATTGAAACCGGGGAAATGATCAAGGTCAATTCAGATACCGGGAAATTCATGTCACGTGCCTGAGAAACATCACGCACCTGTGTCAACGGCCGCTGCGTTTTTTTTTGCGAGCGGCTTTTTTGGCCACTTTAGCGGCACGGAGACGCTCAAGTTCGGCCTGTTCTTCGTTAACCATTTCGGGACTTTCCCAGCTGATTTGGCCTAATTTTCCACTGCGGATATCCTGTAACAGAATTTTGCCGGTTTTATCCATATCAATTTGTTTGCCAGCTTTCAGGCAGCCTCTTTTTTGACCGATAAGGGTCATCAAGTCGATTTCTGTTTCGGGTATGTCGTCAATTTGAAAGCGTTGTTTTAAATGTTCCGGATACCGTGACAATAAATAGTGGGCCGCAAAAAAAGCCACATCATCATAATGCATGGCGGTATCTTTGATAGCGCCGGTAATCGCCAGGCGATAGCCGCTATTGATATTCTCGACATTCGGCCATAACACCCCGGGGGTATCGGATAAAATAACATTTTGGCCTAAATTGATACGTTGCTGACGTTGGGTGACAGCAGGTTCATTACCGGTTTTTGCGATAACTTTGCCGGCCAGAATATTGATCAGGGTCGATTTTCCAACATTGGGGATACCCATAATCATGGTTCGAACCACGCGATTGGTTGCAACTTTGCTGGCGAGCATATTTCGGCATAAGCCAATAATCTGTTTGATTTTTTCAGGTTGATCGGTGCGGGTAGCCAAGGTCTTGACGCCCTGTTCCTGCTCCAGAAAGGTTTGCCAGCGAGCGGTCAATGCAGAATCGGCTAAATCGCTTTTATTCAATACGCGAATACACGGTGTATCCTGCCGTAAATCAGCAAGCACGGGGTTCTGACTGCTATACGGAATACGTGCATCCAACACTTCAATGATTAAATCAATATGCGGCAAAGCCTCTTTAATTTCTTTGCTCGCCTTATGCATATGTCCAGGATACCAGTTTATTTTCATTGGCTTGATCGTACAAAAAAACGGTTATTTTAGCGCATACACTTCAAACAGACTGAAATGATTATTATGCTGAACATGCCGCACAGCAAATTTTGCAGATTATTTTGGGGTTTTTCAAAAGCATGGATCAGGTTAAAATCTAGTGCAGCACCAATTCAGGATAGACGAATAAATATTTTGTATGTGTTTATAATATTTCAATAGCCTATTTAAAAACTATCCATCAAGGTAAAATTGGTGCTGCACTAGGCTCATTTACGTCAATCACGAGGATTCAAAATGGCACGATATAAATGTAAAACCTGTGGTCATATTTATGATGAAGAAAAAGGTGATCCAAAAACGGGTATTGCGCCCGGTACAAAATGGGAAGATTTGCCAGATGACTGGGAATGCCCGGATTGCGGCGCTGCAAAAGTAATGTTCACGAAAATGATCAATTAGCGAGGAATAGCTGACTCGGCACAAGGATGTGCATCAGCTATGCTGTTTTTTATCTAAAAGGCTTAGCGCGTCCAGTTTTTGTTTAATCTTGATTTCCAATCCGCGTTCTACCGGGAAGTAGTAACGCTGATCTTTCAAGGCTTCGGGCAAATAGCGTTCACCGGCTGCGTACGCATCCGGTTCATTATGCGCATAACGGTAATTCTCGCCGTGCCCTAATGATTTCATCTGCTTTGTTGGTGCATTTTTTAAATGAACCGGAACATCCAGCGAACCACTGTTTTTTGCATCTGCCATCGCGGCTTTAAACGCGACATAAACGGCATTACTCTTTGGGGCACAAGCCAAATAAACAACGGCCTGCGCCAGTGCCAGTTCGCCTTCAGGCGAACCTAAACGTTCGAAAGCGGCACAGGCATTAGTAGTGATTTCCAGCGCTCTCGGGTCGGCATTGCCAATATCTTCTGAGGCTATTCTGACTAAACGCCTTGCGACATACAAAGGATCGCAACCCGCTTCAATCATACGGCAAAACCAATATAATGCGCCATCCGGGTTCGTGCCTCGAACCGATTTATGCAACGCGGAAATCTGGTCATAAAACATATCGCCACGTTTATCAAATCGATTCAACTGACCTTGCAAGACTTCATCCAGAACATCAGGGGTGATTACTATGCCGGTTTCGTCGCGGCTTTCGCTTAAATCCACACAAAGCTGCAGAATGTTCAGACAACGCCTGGCATCACCATCGGCCGCATTGGCGATCAGCTGAATCAAGTCTTCATTGATTTGAATGTTTTGCCGTCCAAATCCTTTTTCAGGTTGGTTTAAGGCATTATGAATCAAATTGACGAGGTCTTTAGTCTCGAGACTGCGCAAGACATAAACACGTAAACGTGACAACAGGGCGTTATTCAGTTCAAATGAGGGATTTTCAGTTGTCGCGCCAAACAAGGTGATGGTGCCATCTTCAATTGGGGATAATAAGGAATCCTGCTGATTCTTGGAAAAGCGATGAATTTCATCAATAAATAAAATCGTCTCTATGGCTTGGGCGTATTTCAGATTTTTAGCCTCTTCAACCGCCGCACGTATTTCTTTGACACCCGCGAGGACAGCAGACAACTCGACCATGCGGGCATTTGATGTTTTTGCAACCATGCGTGCCAGAGTCGTTTTACCGACACCAGGAGGCCCCCAAAACACTAAAGAATGCAGCGTGCCATTATCAATGGCGCGACGTAATGGTTTTCCACTGGCCAGCAAATGTTGTTGTCCACAGAATTCATTCAGTGAATCAGGGCGCATGCGTGAAGCCAATGGGGCGAAGTCATTGCTATTGTCGAACAGATCATTCATAAGTTGAATTATATCGAAAAAAACAGAGCCCTACGTTTATATGGCATAATATCGCATTCAATAACGGCTTGGAGACCGATGCACGTTTTAATTGAAAGGGCTGGTTCAGGCTTGTCATATGAATTAAGCGCAAACCTTGATTGCTAACCCTTTGATATCAAATATCTATAACGACAGCTTTTAATTCGCATTTGAGATATCCGATATTAGACAGTCTCCAAATAAATTTTTTTAGTAAAAAGCAGGCATTTTCTATAAAATTATGCGCTTAACCTTATAGCCTGAAGACATGCCATGGACTTAAAATTTTTAGATTTTGAACAACCGATTGCCGAACTCGAAGCCAAGATCGAAGAGCTCAGAAAAGTTGAAATCGATAATGACATCAATATTTCCGATACCTTGCAGGATCTGGAAAACAAGTGTGAAATGCTCACAGAGAACATTTTTCAGAATCTGACGGACTGGCAAATTTCGCAGTTGTCACGCCATCCCGGACGACCCTATACACTGGACTATATCGATTTAATCTTTTCCGATTTTCATGAATTACATGGCGATCGGGCATTTGCCGATGATCCGGCCATCGTCTGTGGCCTGGCACGCCTTGAAGGGCAGCCTGTTATGGTCATCGGGCATCAGAAAGGTCGTGATACCAAAGAAAAAATCCATCGTAATTTTGGTATGCCGCGGCCAGAAGGTTATCGCAAGGCCTTACGTATGATGAAAATGGCCGAGCGCTTTAAACTGCCACTTATTTGTTTGATTGATACACCGGGCGCTTATCCTGGCATTGGTGCTGAAGAGCGTGGACAGAGTGAAGCCATTGCGCGCAATCTGTTTGAAATGGCCCGCTTGAAAACCCCGATAATTTGTGTCGTTATCGGCGAAGGGGGTTCAGGGGGGGCCTTGGCTATTGGCGTGGGGGATCGCTTGATTATGCTGGAATACAGTACTTATGCCGTTATCTCACCTGAAGGTTGCGCCTCCATTTTATGGAAAAGTGCAGATAAGGCGCAATTAGCCGCCGAAGCGATGGCGATTACCTCGGACCGGATTCGGGAGCAGGGCTTTTTGGACGAAGTCGTCAGAGAGCCTTTAGGCGGCGGGCATCGTGATTTTAAAAAAACAGCGATGAATTTGCGCGAAACCTTACTGCGTCATCTGGATGAATTAAAACAGCAAGCCGAAGATATGGACCAATTATTGGAAACCCGTTACCAGCGCATTATGCGGCTGGGGTCTTATCTTGAAGAACCGGTCAAATAGTCCCGATCTAGATGTTGGATGTCAATATTCAGAGCCTCCTGCTATTTGATAACCTCATCCCAGCTTTCTCCCTCTGGGAGAAGAAGATGTTTGCTCATTCCCAGACTCCTGCCTGGGAATGCATATCAGTCAGCTCTGCTTACTGGCAGTCACCGCGGAGCTGTTGCCTCATGTGTTCCCAAGCTGGAGTTTGGGAACAAGGAGAACGTTATGTAGATACCTGTGCTCTGGGAGAAGGAGGTGTCGAGAAGGTAAATGCGCAATCAAGTCGGCTTTATTGCGCTTTGCACCCATGCTAAACATTGACTGTATTGAACATCTGATTCCAGAGTCAGCGACAACGATTTATATCGGCTATAGCGGTGGTATGGATTCGCATGTTCTCCTGCATCTGCTTTCAAAATCACACTTTAAATCGCGATTGTGTGCGGTTTATATTCACCACGGCCTGCAACGCCAGGCCGATGATTGGGCGTGCCATTGTCGACAGCAAGCGCATAGCCTCGGCGTTGATTTTCGTGCAGTGCATGTCGATGCAACACCCAGTCAACGGCAAAGTCCTGAAGAAGCTGCGCGTGATGCGCGTTATGTCGCATTTCAAGGTCTGTTGAACAAGGGCGATGTCTTAATGCTGGCGCAACATAGGGAAGACCAGTTGGAAACGGTCTTGTTACAACTCTTCCGCGGCGCCGGTCTGCAAGGTTTGGCTGGGATGCCGGAGAGCATGCCTTTGGGACAGGGAAACGCGCTCAGACCATTTCTTAATAGGCCTGTTCAACAGCTGCGAACTTATGCCGTCGCCCATCAACTGCACTGGATCGAAGATCCCAGCAATCAATGTACCGATTTTGACCGGAATTTTTTGCGTCAAGACATTATCCCTCTGTTAAAACAGCGTTGGCCAGGGCTGGACAAAACAGTCAGCCGTTCAGCTCGACATTGTGCCGTTGCCGCCGAACTGTTGCAGGCGGAAACGGCGAAACAGTTTCATAGTCTTTATGATGAAACGCAGGACAGACTGGATATTGAACAATTAAGTCAGTTGCCGGAACAGCAGCAAATGCTGATTATTCGCTATTGGTTTAAACGAAATGGTTTGAATTATCCCAGCCAGAAACAGCTGCATAAGATTCTGACCGATATTATTGGCGCGAGAGCAGACGCCAATCCGCAAATGACAATACAGAAGCATCATCTGCGACGTTATCGTCAGGGTTTATATCTTCTTGAAGATAAACCGATCAACCGCCAGAAAACATGGGCCTGGCCTGCTTCTCAATCAGACCTGGTATTAGAGAATAGCGCAAGATTAAAACGTGTCATCGCCGATTGCGGCATTCCGGTTTCCACTTGGGAGGCCGCGAAGATTACCGTAGCTTATCGACAAGGTAGTGAGAAAATTGCGCTGCCGAATCGTAAAGGCCGCCATACCCTGAAAAAATTATTTCAGGAATATGCGATTCCCCCTTGGCTCAGAGACAACATGCCGCTGATTTATTTAGACGGTCAATTGGCGGCCGTCGGTGATTTATGGATAAGTGCAGATCTTTTCAGTCAACTCGCGCAAGGCTGTTATCAGATTGTGTACGAGCAATAAGTTTAGCCGTGCTTCATAATGCGGGCCTTATCGCGTTGCCAGTCGCGGTCTTTAGCCGCAGCGCGTTTATCATGCAGTTTTTTACCTTTAGCCAGGCCGATTTTGAGCTTGGCGCGGCCCCGAACCCAATACATCGACAAGGGAACCAGCGTGTATCCCTTGCGCTCCACAGCGCCAATCAGTCTATTCAGTTCCTGCCGATGCAATAATAATTTTTTAGGTCGTAACGCTTCCGGCACAATATGAGTCGATGCGGAAAGCAGGGGAGAAATATGCGCGCCATGCAACCAGGCCTCGCCATTATTAATCTGAATAAAGCTTTCTTTAAGCTGCACCCGGCCTTCGCGCAGGCTTTTAACTTCCCAGCCTTGCAGTACTAAACCGGCTTCATACTGGTCTTCGATAAAATATTCATGCGTCGCCTGGCGATTGACGGCGATGCTGTTATCCGGCTGTTTATTCTTTTTTGATTTTTTCTTGGCCATACGGTTTTACAAGATTTAACCTGACTTCATGCTAATAATTTGTTATTTTACTCGATTTAAGAATAATTTTTCGATTAAAACCAGGACGGACACGAACATGTCAGTAAGCAAAAAATCCATTCATGGGGAATGGTCTTCGCGTTTCACGTTTATTCTTGCCGCAACCGGTTCTGCGGTGGGCTTGGGCAATATCTGGAAGTTCCCTTATATCACCGGGGAAAATGGTGGGGGCGCATTTGTACTGGTTTATCTGCTCTGCGTGTTGGCCATCGGCATTCCCATCATGATTGCTGAAATTATGATGGGGCGACGCGGTCGCCAGTCGCCGATAAATACCATGCAATTTCTGGCTGAAGAAGCGAATGTCGATAAACGTTGGCATTATTTAGGCTGGATGGGGGTTTTAGCCGGCTTTTTGATTCTGTCTTACTATAGCGTCATTGCCGGTTGGGCATTGTCGTATGTGAGCAAGGCTTTTCTCGGTAGTTTTTCGGGTGGCGACAGTGAACAAATAAAAACTCTGTTTGACCAGTTTATCGCCAGCCCGTGGCAATTGATTTTCTGGCATACAGTTTTTATGGTGGCAACCATGGTTATCGTGGCCCGCGGTGTTAGTGGTGGGCTGGAAAAAGCGGTTCGATTTCTGATGCCGGCGCTGTTTATTATTTTGTTGCTGCTGGTCGGTTATGCCATGACTACCGGTTTTTATGCACAAGGCCTGGACTTTATGTTTGATGCGGATTTCAGCAAAATTGATGGAGATGCCATTTTGACGGCGATGGGGCATGCCTTCTTTACCCTGAGCCTGGGGATGGGGGCGATCATGGTGTATGGCTCGTATTTACCTAAACATGTTTCGATTGCGCAAACCGCTTTATATATTGCCGCGGCCGATACCGCTGTCGCGTTACTTGCCGGCATGGCTATTTTCCCCATTGTGTTCGCGAATGGTTTGGAGCCAGGATCCGGCCCGGGCTTGATCTTTCAAACACTGCCGATTGCGTTCGGTAAAATGACCGCGGGCTGGCTGTTTGGCGTGATGTTTTTTGTCTTATTGGTGTTTGCCGCATTGTCGTCTTCAATTTCCCTGATTGAACCCGCTGTCGCCTGGTTGGTTGAAAATAAAGGTATGTCGCGTAGAACCGCGAGCGTCTGGTCGGGTATTGTCACGTGGCTGGTTGGCGTTGCGGTCGCCTTTTCGTTTAATATCTGGTCGGAGATTACCGTCTTTGACAAGAATATTTTTGATCTTTTAGACTATTTAACCGCTAATTTGATGCTGCCGATCGGCGGTTTCTGCATCGCTGTTTTTGCAGGATGGGTGATGCAAAAAACACACAGCCGGGAGGAATTGGAATTATTTGGCTTAGGTTATGACTTATGGTGCTACCTGGTCAAATTTATAGCGCCTGCCGCCGTATTCATTGTCTTTTTGCATGTGCTGGGAGTACTCTGAATATGGCAGAGGTTCATAAAAGTGCCCTGGTCAAATTTTCCGCGCAACAAATGTTTGACTTGGTTGCTGATATTGATGCCTATTCGGAGTTTTTACCATGGTGCAGTGGCAGTCGCGTCCTTCAGCGCGATGGTGATAGTGTCGATGGCGAAATTGAGATTTCCAAGGCCGGATTTAATAAAACCTTCGCCACACGAAATCGCAATGTTCCCTATGAGAAGATTTATATGCATTTGCTGAACGGGCCTTTTTCTTCATTGGAAGGCGAGTGGACTTTTTTACCCTTACGTGAAGATGCCAGCAAAATATCGCTGGATTTAAATTTTGAAATCTCCGGCAGTTTGGCTAATCTGGCTTTTGGCCCGGTATTTAATCAAATCTGCAATACGATGGTCAGTTCGTTTATTCAGCGTGCAAAGGATGTCTATGGCGCCTGTTCTTGAGGTTGAAGTGGCTTATGCCAAACCAAATACGCAAGCATTGATCAGCGTGACATTAGCTGCCGAGGCGACGGTGGAGCAGGCCATTATCAGGTCCGGTATATTATCGCGTTTTCCGGAAATCGATCTGAAGACGACTGAAGTGGGCATTTTTGGAAAAATCTGTCGTTTATCAGATTCTGTGAAAACCGGCGACCGGATTGAAATTTATCGGCCATTATCACAAAATCCGATGGACGCACGACGACAACGTGCGATGAGCGATAAAGTCAGCTCAGGACGCGCTTGATTTGTCGCCGGATTTTTCAGATGGGGTGTGTTGCTTGTGAACCTGAAGATCAGGCTCGTCGCTGAACCAGTCCGTTATTATTTCCCATAAGGTCTTTTCCAGATCGCGTTTAGGCACATCGACGGTGGTTTCTTTAGATTCAAATTTAACCGGTTTTGAACTAGGCCTGAAATCACCTTGTAAACTGCTGAGTTTTTCGTCTTTGAAAAACAGGGTTAAGCGTTTCTGAACCCGTGCCTGACCACCGGGTTGTTTGGAATAAATATAATCCCAGCGGTTTTTATGCAAGGCGTCCACCAGCATAGGCGAGCCCATAATATAGAGAACCTGACGCTTGTTCATATTGGGACGCAACTGATCCACCATGTCCTGGCTGACAATATTGCCTTGTTCAATATCCAGCGTATAAACCCCCGGAAGATTCTCCAAAACTGTTGAACAGCCAGATAAGCCTGACAAAAGCAGCAAGACAAAAACGGATTTTTTCATAGCGCGGGGAGCAAAGCTATCGATTTAAAGCGCTAATAATACCGTATGTGATACAAATATCCTACCATCGTGCTGCGATTAAGATTAAAAATCGTTACAATGCAGAATATGTTTAAATACAGCCATCGTTTTAAGGGGAATAAGCTTTGGAAAAACAGGATTTAAGAGATGCGGGCCTGAAAGTCACTTTACCCAGAGTCAAGATACTTGAAATTCTGGAGAAACAGGCTGCTGAGGATCGACATTTAACCGCAGAAAAAGTCTATAAAATTTTATTGAGTGAAGACGAAGAAATCGGCCTGGCGACAGTGTACCGTGTATTGACGCAGTTTGAAGCTGCAGGCCTGGTCACGCGACACCATTTTGAGGGCGGCAATTCTGTTTTCGAATTAAATAAAGGTACGCATCATGATCATATTGTTTGTATGAAATGCGGTCGGGTCGATGAGTTTACCGATGAGGTGATTGAACAGCGTCAAAAAGCGATTGCCAAACAACTGCACTATGAATTAACCGACCATAGCCTGTATCTTTACGGGATTTGTCAGCAGTGTCAGAAAACGAGCTGATGCCTTCGAAATATATCTGTTGGTTCTCGCTATACTCTTTAAGCTCTTTTTGCTGGACTCCTCATGTTTAAACCGCTTATTTTATATATTGGCCTGCGTTATACCCGTGCAAAAAAGCGCACCCAATTCATTTCATTTATTACCTTGACCTCCGTCCTGGGTATTGCCCTGGGCGTGACAGCCCTGATTACGGTATTGTCGGTCATGAACGGCTTTCAGGATGAATTGCGTCAGCGTATTTTAGGGATGACCGCTCACGCGACCATTAGCGGCCGTAATGGTCAATTGCAGGACTGGTCTTTGTTAAAACAAAAAATTAAAAACACACCGCATATACAAGGTATGGCGCCTTTTGTGCGTGGCCAGGTCATGCTTAATTTTGATCGTCGCGTCAGTGGTTCTGTGTTGCGTGGCATCTTGCCAGACCAGGAATCTCAGGTATCCGATGTCGGCAATAAAATGAAACTGGGGAATTTATCGAGCCTGACCGCGGGTTCATTCAATATCGTTCTGGGTAAAGAGCTGGCAAATTACTTAGGGGTGATGCCCGGTGACAAGGTAACCGTCATCAGTCCACAGGTTAATTCCACACCAGCCGGTATCATTCCGCGTCTTCGGCGCTTCACCGTCAGTGGTGTATTTGAAGTGGGCATGTATGAATATGACCGTAATATGGCCCTGGTGAATATGCAGGATGCCGCAAAACTGTTTCGTTTAAGGGACAGTGTTTCAGGACTGAGACTTAAGCTGGATGATATTTTTTATGCGCCGATTATCAGTAAACAACTGGCCAATCAACTTTATCCCGACTATCGTGTCAGCGACTGGACACGCGCGCACAGCAATTTCTTTCGCGCCATACAGACCGAAAAACGTGTGATGTTCATTATCTTATTACTGATTGTCGCCGTTGCGGCCTTTAATATTGTGTCAACCTTAGTCATGGTCGTCACCGATAAACGGGGGGATATTGCCATTTTAAAAACCCAGGGCCTGTCCAATTCTGCCGTAATGGGAATTTTTATTGTGCTCGGCTGCGTCATCGGCATTTTCGGCACCCTGCTCGGAACTGTTGGCGGTGTGCTATTGGCCTTGAATGTAGAAACCATCGTTCCTGCCATTGAACAGTTATTCGGCATACATTTTATGTCCGCTGAGGTCTATTACATCAGCGAAGTCCCGTCTAAACTGGACTGGAATGATGTCTATCAGATTGCCGGTGTCGCATTTTTACTGACGCTGATCGCAACGCTTTATCCTGCCTGGCAAGCATCACGCGTCAACCCGGCTGAGGTATTACGCTATGAGTAAGACTATTTTGCAATGCCGGAATTTGCGTAAAACCTATCAGCAGGGTGATTTGCATGTTGAGGTCTTAAAAGGCATCGAATTAGCCATTCAGAGAGGAGAACGGGTCGCCCTCATGGGCGCTTCCGGTTCCGGAAAAAGCACATTACTGCATTTATTAGGCGGCCTGGAAAAACCGACTGCGGGCGACGTCATTTTGGCCGGTCAGCATCTCAATACCATCAAATCCAGTGAATTGAGCCGGTTACGCAACCGTTCACTGGGTTTTATTTATCAATTTCATCACTTGCTGGCTGAATTTACGCTCCTGGAAAATGTCGCGATGCCTTTATTGATTGGCGGCAAATCGGTCAACTCAGCACAAAATCAAGCCAATGAATTACTCAAACGGGTGGGGTTAGGACACAGAATACAGCACAAGCCGGCGGAATTATCCGGCGGTGAACGGCAACGCGCCGCCGTGGCCCGCGCGCTGATTAACACGCCACATTGCGTATTGGCCGACGAACCGACGGGTAATCTGGACAGTAAAACCGCCGAACACATTTATCAATTGATGCTGGAATTAAATGAAGAACTCAACGTCAGCTTTCTGATTGCCACCCATGATCCGGAATTGGCCGCTAAAATGGACAAAACATTACACATGGAAGATGGCGTGATTTGTGAATGATGCGTGAGAGGACATAAAGATGAGAGCCAGTTTTATTATCATTAGCCTGCTCCTGTTAAGCGCGGGTTTTTATGGTTATTATGCTTACCATATCATCCCATGGTATCTGTTTTTGGCATTGCCACTCATCCTCCTGGGTCTCTACGATATCATCCAGACTGAACACAGCGTTCTACGAAATTATCCCGTCGTAGGGCATGTCCGTTGGCTGATGGAAAAAATCCGGCCGATGATGCAACAATATTTTGTTGAATCTGATCTCGATGGGGCGCCCATCAATCGAGTATTTCGTTCGGTGGTTTATCAACGCTCAAAAAAGCAGATGGATACCATTCCCTATGGCACTAAATTCGATGTTTACCGCGTAGGTTATGAATGGATCGGGCATTCCATGGCAGCCGTAGAACCTGCAAAAATCAATCATGATATTCGCCTCTGGATTGGCGGCAAGGCCTGCAAAAAGCCCTACCATGCCAGTGTACTGAATATTTCTGCCATGAGCTTTGGTGCCTTGAGCAGCCATGCCATCATGGCGTTGAACAAGGGGGCAAAAAAAGGCCATTTTGCCCATAACACGGGAGAAGGGGGCATCAGTTCGTATCATCTAAGTGCCGGTGGCGATTTAATCTGGCAATTGGGTACCGCTTATTTTGGTTGTCGTCGCAGCGATGGTCAATTTGACCCCGAAAAATTTGCACAGCAAGCCTGCTTGCCTGTTGTCAAAATGATTGAAATAAAATTATCGCAAGGAGCAAAGCCTGGTCATGGCGGCGTCTTGCCGGCATGTAAAAACACCCCGGAAATCGCCGCTATTCGAGGTGTTAAAGCCTATACGGAAATTATTTCGCCGGCGACGCATTCCGCCTTTTCAACGCCACTGGAACTGATGGCGTTTATTGCTCAACTCAGAACCCTGTCTGAAGGTAAACCCATTGGCATCAAATTATGTATTGGTCAACGCCACGAGTTTATCGCGCTGTGTAAAGCCATGCATGAAAGCGGAATTTTACCCGACTTTATTACCGTCGATGGTGCCGAAGGCGGAACCGGCGCGGCACCGCTGGAATATGCGAATTCTATCGGCATGCCGCTCATGGATGCGTTGAATTTTGTCGATGATTGTTTAACCGGGTTTGAATTGCGCAAGGATATTCGTATCATCGCATCGGGCAAGGTTTTTACGGCATTTCATATTATCAAACGAATCAGTCTTGGGGCTGATTTATGTCATAGTGCCCGCGGGATGATGCTGGCATTGGGCTGTATCCAGTCGCTGCAATGTAATACCGGAAAATGTCCGACGGGCGTCACATCCCAGCATCCCGCTTTAGTCAAAGGCCTGGTGATTAACGACAAGGCGGAACGGGTGGCGAATTTTCATTATGAAACGGTGAAAGCCGTTGCCGAGATTCTGGGTGCGGCAGGGGTCGAAAATATCGAATCCTTAAATCGCCAGCATGTTTTCCGGCGTGTCAGTACGGCACACATTAAATCCTATCAGCAGATTTATCCACCCTTACCGCCCGGCAGTCTGTTAGAGCCGCCTTATCCCGAAGATTATGCTGAAGATATGGCTAAGGCCCATTCGGATCGTTTTAGTTAGGAAGATTGCGACTGCAAAGCGCTGCTGCCTGAAGCCGTGATTGCAACTTATCAAAACCAACGTAAAACGGCTTAAGTTCTGTGGGTACACATGCCTTCATATAACAAACCAAACGGAGTTTGAGAACCAGAAACGGGTGTAATATCCGGTTAATTCAGATGAATGTCGGAAACTCACTGTAAGGTTTTCCCCATTTTCAACGACTATTCAGCATAATCAATGTTCAGGAGATGAAATGATAGCGTTAATCATGGGGAGTGCGATGCGATGAAAATAGGGAAAATGGTACTGGCCAGCGGAATAATTATTACTGTTGCCGCTTTTTTTTATTTGGATTTACAGCATTATTTAAGCCTTGAAATGTTGAAATCTCAACAACAACAGATTTTACAATCCGTCAGCCTGTATCCTTATTTGACCGCGTTGGTGTATTTTTTGATTTATATTGTCATGACCGGCTTGTCTTTGCCCGGTGCGACCATTTTAACCTTGGCAGGCGGAATGGTTTTTGGCTTGCTTTGGGGTACACTGCTGGTTTCATTTGCGTCGACTTTCGGCGCAACGCTGGCTTTTTTAATCGCCCGGTACTTACTTCGGGACTGGGTCGAAGCGCGATTTGGCAAACGCATGGCCGCGATCAATGAGGGCCTGAAAAGGGATGGTGCATTTTATTTATTAAGCCTGCGTTTGATTCCGGTTTTTCCTTTTTTCATGATCAACCTGGTCATGGGCATTACCGAAATTCCATTATGGACCTATTACTGGGTCAGCCAGCTGGGTATGCTGCCAGCTACGCTGGTATACGTTAACGCCGGGACACAACTGGCCGAAATTCAGAGCCTGTCAGATATTGCCTCGCCTGGTCTCTTATTGTCATTAGTATTGGTCGGGCTGTTTCCACTCATCGCCAAATTTATGCTTTTTAAGCTTAAATACCATCGACTGTATCGTCGTTTCTCCAAACCTGACGCATTCGAGAATAACCTGCTTGTCATTGGCGCCGGTTCAGGTGGCCTGGTAACAGCCTATATTGCCGCTGCAGTCAAGGCTAAGGTGACGCTGGTCGAAAAGCATAAAATGGGTGGCGACTGCTTAAATACGGGCTGCGTACCATCTAAGGCCTTGATTCGGTCAGCTAAATTTTTAGCACAGAATAAACGCAGCCAGGAATTTGGCATACGAGGCGCAAAGCTTGACTATGACTTTGCCGATATTATGCAACGCGTACATCGGGTGATTAAACAGGTTGAACCACATGACTCGGTTGAACGTTACCGTCAATTAGGCGTTAATGTGGTGCAGGGCGAGGCCCGCATTAAAACACCCTGGGAAGTTGAAATCATCAGCGCCGAAGGCATCAAGACGGTTACGACGAAAAATATCGTCATTGCGACCGGCGCACAGCCATTTGTACCGCATCTTCCGGGCATTGATAAAATTAAACAACTCACCTCGGATACGCTTTGGCAGCTGACAGAATTGCCTGAAACCTTGCTGGTGTTGGGTGGCGGGCCGATTGGTTGCGAATTGAGTCAGAGTTTTCAACGGTTGGGCAGCCAGGTAATTCAGGTTGAAAGGGGTTCTCGTTTACTGGGCCGAGAAGATGAGGATGTTTCTGAACGGGTTTTGAAACGGTTTAGACAGGAGGGTGTCGATGTGCGTTTATCGCATACCGCGACAGCCTTCAAGCTTGAAGATGGGCGTCAGATTATGCTGGCTGAACATCAAGGTAAAACGGTTGAAATCGAGTTTGATGAGGTTTTGGTCGCGATTGGGCGCAAAGCTAATGTCACAGGGTTTGGACTGGATAACCTGGCGATTCAATTATCGCCCCGGCAAACAATCGAAACCAACCTGTTTCAGCAAACCAATTATCCCAATATCTATGCCGTTGGTGATGTTGCAGGGCCGTATCAGTTTACCCACACCGCCGCACATCAGGCCTGGTATGCGGCAGTCAATGCCTTGTTTGGCCAATTTAGGAAGTTTAAAACCGATTACTCGGTGATTCCATGGTCAACCTTTATTGACCCTGAAGTGGCCCGTGTCGGTTTGAATGAGCTTGATGCCCGGCAACAAAATATTGCCTATGAGGTCACACGCTACGACATCAGCGATCTGGATCGCGCTATTGCAGATAATGAGGCCGAAGGTTTTATCAAGATATTGACCCCTCCGGGCAAGGATAAAATCCTCGGCGTAACTATTGTTGGCGAACACGCTGGGGATTTATTGGCCGAGTTCGTTTTAGCGATGAAACATGGTCTCGGACTCAATGCGATTTTATCGACCATTCATATTTATCCCACGCTGGCTGAGGCCAATAAATATGTCGCCGGTAATTGGAAACGGCAGCATGTTTCATCGCGGGTTTTACACTGGTTGCAAATTTACCACCGCTGGCGGAGAACATAAACATGAAAATAATAGTGATGCTGATAGGCTTGATGATATTTTCTCAAGTCTCTGCACAACAACCCGACTGGACGGATTATGAACAGGTTTTATCGCATCTGAAATCCGGCAAAAAACATGACATTGATCTAATACTGGTGGATTATCCAAGCATTCGTGCCGAAGGTAGTTTACAACGGGCTTATGAAACGATTGCGAATTTTGATACAACACAACTCAAAACGCAGCAGGAAAAACTCGCTTTCTATATCAATGCCTATAATATTCTGGCGTTGAAAATGGTGGCTGATCACTGGCCGCTAGAAAGTATCAAAGACGTTGGCAGTCTGTTTCGTTCGGTATGGAAACAGCCTGCCGGTCAGCTTTCCGGTCGAGCCATTACATTAGGCGAGTTGGAACATCAAATTCTACGGCCAATGGGCGAACCCCGTATTCACTTGGCAATTGTTTGTGCTTCGGTCAGTTGTCCTGATTTGCGTCGCGAACCTTATCGGCCCGAAATATTAGCACAGCAACTTGATGACCAAGCCGTCAGATTTTTACATAATGCCGGTAAAGGGCTGCGTATTGAAGATCATGTCATTCGAATCTCGAAAATATTTGACTGGTTCGAAGAGGATTTTGATAAATCCGGCGGAGTGAGCGTTTTTATTCATCATTATCGACCTGATTTAGCGGCCTACCCGATTAAGGCGAATCTGCCTTATGACTGGTCGGTAAACAGTCTGCAATAAGGTGAATAAAGCGAGTCAATTAGGCATTTTGTACTAGCTGTGATTAAATCCTGATGACTGAAATCAGCATTAGAATACAATGAAAACTCATGATTTGACCCCGCCTGAGCAATGGCTGGAAGACTATGGCGATGTATTGTACCGTTATGCGTTAGGTCGGGTTAGAAATCCGGCGGTTGCTGAAGACTTATTGCAGGAAACGTTGCTGTCCGCCCTGAAGGCGCAACAAAATTATAGCGGGACAGCTACCACGCAAACCTGGTTAATCGGTATTTTAAAGCACAAAATCATTGATTTTTTTCGCCAGAAAGGTCGCGAAAAAGAAGACACGCTAGACCCGCAGTCTTCAGAAATCGAACAGTTATTATTTGACCATGAAGGTCATTGGCAACAGGCGCTATCAAATCTTCCTGAACCTGAGAATGCGATGCAGCAGGCGCAGTTTTTAGCCGTGCTGGAATCGTGTATTGACAGACTCCCGGGAAGACTCGCGCGCGTGTTTATCCTGCGGGAACTGGAAAACCTCGATAATGATGAAATTTGCCAGATTTTGGCGATCAGCAGCATTAATAATTTATGGGTGATGATGTCGCGCGCCCGCCTGCAATTACGACATTGTCTTGAAATCCAGTGGTTGAAGCATTAACAGGAAAAGCGGATGCTAAATTGTAAACAAGCCAGTTTTCTGGCATCAAAAAAACGAGACAGCAAGCTGACGAAGACTGAAGTGATTGCGTTGTGGAGTCATTTATTGATGTGCCGGTTATGCCGACGCTATGTTAAAAGTCTGGATCAACTCCACAAGACATTCAGTGTTAAAGACAAAATGACAGAAAATCTGCCAGGTTTGCCCGCATCCGCACGAAAACGGATAACGGATATGCTGAAAAAAATGCAACAATCCAGTCACGATGAAAAATAGTGTGTAAGGTTTTCGATTAAATCTCGACATACCCACATACAAAATAACGATAGGTATTTCAATGACAGACAGTGCAATAACAGAATCGGTTCAAGACTATTATGGCAAGGTACTTTCATCCTCAAAGGATTTGAAAACCAGTGCCTGTTGTACGTTAGACGCCATGCCTTTACATCTTCGACGTTTATTAAAAGATTTGCACCCGGAGGTCCTGGAACGCTTTTATGGCTGTGGTTCACCTTTGCCACCGGCATTGGACGGCTGTACTGTTCTGGATTTAGGCTGTGGCAGCGGGCGTGATTGTTTCCTGTTATCCCGTTTGGTAGGGGAGCAGGGCAAGGTCATTGGCATTGATATGACGGATGAACAATTAGCGATTGCTCGGCGCCACCTTGATTGGCATCGTGAGCGTTATGGTTATCAGTCGGCAAACGTCGAATTTGTACAAGGACAGATTGAGGATCTGGTTGCGGCAGGTATCGCTGAAAACAGTATTGATGTGGTGGTATCGAATTGCGTTGTCAATCTTTCGCCCGATAAAGACAGGGTGATGCGGGAAGTGCTGCGCGTATTAAAGCCAGGGGGTGAGCTTTATTTCTCGGATGTGTACGCCGACCGCCGTATTTCGGATGCATTGAAGACTGACCCGGTTTTGTTAGGTGAATGTTTAGGCGGTGCTTTGTATTGGGAAGATTTTCGTCGTCTGATGCACGATTCAGGCTGTCCTGACATTCGAATTGTCGCCGAAAACCCCGTTACCCTGGATGATGAAGAAGTCATTGCGAAAATCGGCATGGTTAATTTCCGCTCAGTCACGATTCGAGTCTTTAAAATCCCCCTGGAAGATCGTTGTGAAGATTATGGCCAGATTGCGACCTATCGCGGTACGATTGAACAGCACCCGCATGCCTTTGATCTGGATAATCACCACCATTTTGAAACCGGTCGTCCGCTTAGGGTCTGTGGCAATACCGCTGATATGTTAAGTAAAAGTCGTTTTGCGCAACATTTCGAGCTGACAGGTGATAAAACCACCCATTTTGGCTTGTTTGACTGCGAGCCTGCCCCTTCGCCAGGCGATAACGGCAGTACCTGCTGTTGATGGATTTAAGCATTATTATTCCGGTCGGACCTGACGATAATGCTTGGCAAACCCTGCTGCCCGCATTATTAGCCCACGACGGCGTTGCCGAGATTATTCTGTCGGCCTGCCAGCCTCAACCTGATAATATCCTGCTCCAGGATGCCCGGGTGCAGTGGTTGTCGGGGCAACAGGGCAGGGCGCATCAATTAAATGCGGGCGCGCAGGCGGCCAAGGGTAGCTTGCTTTGGTTTTTACATGCCGACAGCCGGTTATCTGAAGCGGTCTGGTCGGCGATTGTAAACTTTTGGCAACAACAGCGCGATGCGCTCGCCTATTTTGAGTTAGTGTTTACCAGCGATGGCCCGTGGCTGACCCGGTTGAATGCACAGTTAGCCAATTTGCGCGCGCGTTATTTAGGCTTGCCATTTGGCGATCAGGGCTTTGTGTTGAAAAAATCACTATTTAAAGCGTTGAATGGCTTTGATACAGGCCTGAAACGCGGCGAGGATCTGGATTTTGTGGTGCGCCTCAAATACAAAGGCTACGCGCTGATGTCGTTACCCGCTGTTTTACAGTCCAGCGCTCGACGCTATCAGAAGCAAGGCTGGTTAAAAACCAGTCTGGAACATATATTCTTAACCCTGTTGATGACGTGGCAGGCCAGGCGACGGCTTAAACAATCATGAATAACGGTGTGATTGCCATGTTTGTAAAAACGCCGGGGTTGTCGCCGGTTAAGACACGTTTGGCCGCACACATTGGACAATCGCAGGCTGAACAGTTTTATCGGCTCGCGATTGCTGCCAGCCATGACGTCATAACCGCGTTTACCCGACAACACCCTGTTCAGGCGATGTATGCCGTTGCTGAACATGCCGCCATGGCGCACCCCCTATGGCAGGCTTTACCGTGTATCTGGCAAGGTGAGGGGGGCTTGGGTGAACGCATGTCGCGGGTGTATCGGCAATTATTGATACACCATGACTTTGTTATTCTGGTCGGTTCTGATATTCCGCAAATGCAAGAGACGCATTTACAACAGGCTGTCATTGCGCTACACGATTATCCGATGGCGCTGGCACCGAGTTTGGATGGTGGGTTCTGGCTATTTGCCGGTCGCTGTGAATTGCCCGATTCGATATGGACTCAGGTTGCCTACAGTCAGCCCGATACGGCGGCACAATTTGCCGAACAATTGACGCTTTATGGCGCAATCAAAATACTTCATGCATTACAAGATGTCGATACCGTTGAAGACCTTGAACCTTTGACACAAACATTGATCGCTTGTCCACGGCGCACCCCGGCCCAGCAAACATTATTAAATTTTTTACAGCACATCCTTCAAGCTAATGCGTAACACTCAAGCTTTATTAGTCGAAACCGATTTTCCAGCGATTTCCCGTAGTCGGCTAACAACTTTGCAAATGAATCTCGGTTATTTATGTAATCTAAGTTGTCAGCATTGTCACGTCAATGCCGGGCCTAAACGCACCGAATTGATGGATAAAGACACCATGCAAACCGCTCTGGCTGTTATTGAAAAATATCAGTTGGACACATTGGATGTTACCGGCGGATCACCTGAAATGAATCCGCATTTCAAGTGGCTGGTCAAGCAGGCACGGGCGCTGGGTGTCAACGTCATCGACCGTTGCAACCCAACCATTTTACTGGAGCCGGGCTATGACGATCTGGTTGATTTTCTGGCGGCCGAACAGGTTGAAATTATCGCCTCATTACCCTGTTACCTGGAAGATAATGTCGATGCGCAGCGTGGCAAGGGCGTGTTTAAAACGTCAATAAAAGCCTTGCAAAATCTGAATGAGGCGGGCTATGGAAAAACTGGTTCCGGTTTGGTGCTCAACCTGGTTTTTAATCCACAAGGCCCTGTCTTACCGCCAGAGCAAACCGCTTTGGAAGCGGACTATCGTGCATTTTTACAGCAAAACTTTGGCCTGGAATTCAATCATTTATTCACCATTACCAATATGCCCATTCAACGTTTTGGTGCGGTTTTGTTGGCAAAAGGCCAGTTTGAAGCGTATATGCAGGTTTTGAAGCAGGCTTTCAAACCGGAAAATCTGGAACAGGTGATGTGTAAAACCTTATTAAGTGTCGATTGGCAAGGCTTTGTGTATGATTGTGACTTCAATCAGATGCTGGATTTACCGATGGCAGGGAGGAAACGCCATTTATCGGATTTATTGCATCACGACTTCCCGGGACAACGCATTGAAACCGGAGATCATTGTTATGGCTGTACGGCTGGACAAGGCTCAAGCTGTACCGGTGTACTGCAAAAATAATTGACGGATGTTGTGCAGCCAGTCCATATTTTTGTAGACTGGTTGATTTTGAGAGAATAAGGTATAGTTCCTCATAAAATAATAAGTAAACTGGTTTTACATGTCTTCACCTTCCGTGGAATATTCATCTGCTTCGTATTGCAAAAAATTTATCCGACGCTTTCTGCCGAATGAGCAGGCGGTGATATTAGCCATTATCCTGATTGTCAGCACGTTATTGATCTATTGCTTATCGGATCTGCTGATGCCGGTTATTTTTTCGGTCATTCTGGCTTATTTACTGGAAGGATTGGTACAGAAAATTGAACAAAAAGGGGCACCACGTTTAATTTCTGTCTATATTGTTTTTTCGACCTTCATGGGTGTTTTAGGATATATCTTGTTTATCCTGATGCCGTTGGTCACGCAACAAGCGGTACAGCTGGTACAAAATATTCCAAAAATTATCAAAAATGCGCAATCAGAAGTCATGCGTTTGCCTGAGTTATATCCGCAATTTGTCACAGAAGACAGAATCCGTGACATTATGTTTAAAGTTCAGCAGGAATTATTGAATTATGGTCAGGAGCTGATTTCCAGCTCGGCAGAGTCGGTCATGTCGATGGTTTCTGCCATTGTTTATTTGTTTCTAGTGCCGTTCATGGTCTTTTTCTTTCTAAAAGACAAAGAAATATTATTGGACTGGTTTGTTCGTTTTTTACCGCGTGACCGGCATTTAACCGTTAAAGTGTGGCGCGAAGTCGATATTCAAATCGGTAATTATGTGCGCGGAAAATTTCTGGAGGTATTCATTCTCTGGTTTGCCAGTTATGTGGCGTTTTCCAGTCTGCATTTGAACTATGCCATGTTATTAGCTGTTTTTATGGGGCTTTCGGTCATCATTCCATACGTCGGCGCCACGCTCGTGACGTTCCCGGTTGTCATTGTCGCCGCCGTGCAATGGGGCGTCAGTTCTGATCCCTTTATGTATGTGGTGATCGTTTATGGCATCATCCAAGCCATTGATGGCATTTTTCTGGTGCCGTTATTATTTTCCGAAGCGGTCAATTTACACCCCGTTGCCATTATCGTTGCAATCTTGTTTTTTGGAGGGCTGTGGGGCTTCTGGGGCGTGTTTTTCGCCATTCCTTTGGCCACGTTGGTCAAGGCCGTTATCAATGCCTGGCCGCGTTTAGAAGAACCCGAGTTACTAAATGAACTGTAATGGAAAACTATAAAATATCGGACGCATAATCGGCCAGGCGTGAGCGTTCACCTTTACGCAATGTAATATGGGCGCTGTGACTCCAGCTTTTAAATCGATCGACCACATAGGTCAACCCTGACGTTGTCGCGGTGAGATAGGGCGTGTCGATCTGCCCCAGATTGCCGATACAGATAATTTTACTGCCAGGGCCCGCTCGGGTAATGAGGGTTTTCATCTGTTTAGGTGTCAGGTTCTGTGCTTCGTCAATAATCAGGTAGCGATTTAAAAAAGTTCGCCCACGCATGAAATTGAGCGAGCGAATCTTGACCCGGTTCATCATGACATTGTGTGAGGCATCTTTTTCCCAGTCGTCATCACCACTGCGGCTGCCTAATAATTCGAGATTATCCATCAGGGCGCCCATCCAGGGTGCCATTTTCTCTTCTTCTGTGCCGGGTAAAAAACCAATGTCCTGACCGACGGGTATAGTTTCCCGCGTCATCACAATTTCCTGATAAAGCTTATGTTCTAACGTTAATGACAATCCGGCAGCTAATGCCAACAGAGTCTTGCCTGTTCCCGCGGTTCCCAACAAGGTGACAAAATCAATTTCGGGGTCAAGTAATACATTTAATGCGAAGTTTTGCATCCGGTTTTTTGCGGTAATGCCCCACACGCTGTTATGTTGGCTGTAATAATCTTTTGCCAGTTCCAGCGTGGCATTTTCACCATCACATTGACGAACGATCGCTTCAAAACTATCGTTTTCAATATAAATAAACATGTTTGGATACCAGTCTTTAACATAGGGACCGGTCACTTTATAAAACGTCCGTCCCTGTTCAATCCAGGAGGTCATGTTTTTGCCATGGTTATCCCAGAATTCTTTTTCCAGTTGCGTTGTTCCGGTATAAAGCAGATCAATATCATCCAGTGTCTGATCATTATGGTAATCTTCCGCGCATAAGCCTAAAGCGGCTGCTTTTATGCGCATATTGATATCTTTGGAAACCAGAATAATTTTTTGTTCAGGATGTTCCTTACTAAGCGCCATGACCACACTGAGAATCGAGTTGTCGGCAATTTGCCCCGGCATGGAGTCTGGCAACAGATAATTGAGCTGGCGTGTTTGCAGGAACAGACGACCGTTGGTTTTAGCATCGCCATTCGGTGCATGTTCAATACGCGATAAAGGCAAGCCATTTTCAATCGTGTTCTGATCCGCACCTTTAACCAGTTCATCCAAAAAACGACTGGCCTGACGAACATTACGAGCAACATCGGACAAACCTTTTTTGGCATGATCAAGCTCTTCCAGCACCACCATCGGAATAAAAATATGATGCTCCTGAAAATGAAAGAGGGCGGTTGGATCATGCATCAAGACATTAGTATCCAACACGAATAATTTGCAATGGTGGTCGGTTTGCTGAGTCATGATTATGAGGCGGCCTCAAGTTGCTTCAAGTCGTTCAAAACATCCTGAACATGCGTTTTGACTTTGACCTTACGCCATTCCCGGCGTAATTTACCGGCTTCATCGATCAAAAACGTACTGCGTTCAATGCCACGCACTTGTTTGCCATACATGTTTTTCATTTTAATGACATCGAATAACTGGCACAACTTTTCATCTTTATCGGCTATCAGATCAAACGGAAAAGCCTGTTTGCTTTTAAACCCCTCGTGGACTTTCACACTATCGCGAGAAATACCGAATATAACGACATTTTGTTTTACAAACGCATCAAAATGATCTCGAAAGTCTTTGCCTTCCTGGGTACAGCCCGGCGTGTTATCGCGGGGGTAAAAATACAGTAAAACCTTTTTGCCACGAAAGTCTGAAAGTTTAATGGTTTTGGCGCCGGTTGCGTCGGCTTCAAAGTCGGGTACAGTCTGGTCAATTTCTATAGTCATTTTATTCAATGTTGTTTAACGGGTTCAAAAATAGCATCTAAATTGATATTGTTGCAAAATTCCAATAAATCTTCGCGTAATGATATGATTCGGGTTTCGGGGCGAATGACGACAATCATGCGTATGATCAGCATCTGGCTGTTGGTATAAGAGGAAATATGACAGAATGAGCTCGCCTCTTCAACGTGCACATCATGGCTTTCAATAAACTTGAAAAGATCCAGCAGGATATCGTCCCGATAAAGCGATACTGTTTCCAGCATATACGCAATGCCTTCAATTGGCGCGGGTTGTGCTGGACGATGCGTATGAAGTGTAATGTCTGGATTGTGATCAAAATGCGCCAGGAAGCTTTCCAGTTTAGCAATATGGTTCCATTCGCCTTCGGCTAACACATAACAGAAAGGGGTTGTTGAAAGCTGCGAGGTTCGAAATTCGATAATACGGCAGTCACAATTGGTAACGGCTGAAACCAGATCGGTTAAAAATTTTTGTGACGTTCGACAGACTGCAGTAATAGCAAGATGCATAAAATGATTTTTTTCTTTCTATTCTAGCGAATAACATAAAATAAAAAAAAGTAATTTTGGTAATTTAATGTGAAATTTTATCTATACTTTAAAATAACACGATAAAAATCGATAGATTTGTAATTGATTGCTCCATCGTAACTACTCAGCGTAAATTCTTCTGTGGGCATAGACTGTTGATTTATCAGGCTTCTGCAACAGGACGTTGCAGCAGAGCTTACAGGGACGTATTTACGCGTCCTTATAAATCAATAGCCTATGCCTTCAGCCCCAAACACGCTGAGTAGTTACGCTCCATCTTACAAAAGACGTGTTATTGCTTCTTTACCTTACATTTTAGAAAAATTACGACTATGGCAGAATCATCTGAAAACAATAATCAGTCTACAAGCGATATTGGCGATGAATTTGATGACATGCTGAATGAAGCCAGTGCTTCTTCAAACGATGAAACAGAGGCTATGGTTGATGATGAGGATGCCATTGATAAATTGTTGATGGATAACGCTTTAGAGGATGCAGATAACGAGGCCGATGATGAATTTGCTGAAATCGACAAGTTATTTGATGGTGATGATACAGAATCAGCCGATACGCCGATAAAAGACACCGATATTGTCGATGAATTTGCTGATGATGAATTTTCTGATGATTCAGATGTTCCTGGTGATGAAACGCCCGAAACACAGGACGATAACAACGATCAAGACGACATTATTGCCGATTTTGATATTACCCCCGATGATGAAATTTTAGATGAAGACGCTGATAATGCAGCGCCCGCCGCTGAGATAGAAAAGTCCGCTGAATCGTCTGCCAATGAATCCGACTCTAAAGCGCCGGCGGAGCAGGGCGGGGATGCTGGCGAACAGCAAAATATTGCACTCGCGGCGATCACCTCACAATTAGGCCTTTTGCAGAATGCTCAAGACAGTTTTCGTCAACAACTTGATGAAGTCAGTCAAAAAAATGATAGCACTGAATTAAAACAACAGATTGATACGCTGGAGTCGGCGCAAAAGTCGCTTAAACAAAAAATTTCAAAGCTGGAAAGCAAGAAACCGACCTTGGTTTATGCCGCATTAGGCGTTGCTATCGTCGCATTATTGGTGGGCGGAGGCTTAGGAATGATGGGAATGTCGGCCAATTCTAAAGTGGATGAATTAACTGAAACGGTTGTTTCAATTGAAGAGCATGTCGATTTTCTGATGCAGCAAAATTTGGCTAAAAAGCTGGAAAGCGTCACTAAACGCGTGGATAAATCCGGTTCGGATATCGCTTATATGAAATCCCAACTGAGTGAGATTAAAGAAACACTGAAAAAACGGGCGGATGCCAAAGAACTTGAAACCTTAAAATCACAACTGACCGAAATTCAAACGCAAAATTTGCAAATGGGCGAATTGGCTGAAGATTTGGAGCAGCGGCTGGCTAGATTGCAAAGCAGTAAAAAGCGGTCGGCTCAAAAAAGGCGTAAACAGGTCAAAAAGATTCAACATTGGGAAGTCAGTCTGATTGCTTATCGGCAAGAATGGTATGCTCGGCGTAAAGCTGTGGAATTCAGTAAACAGGGCGTGCCTGTTCAAGTCGTTAAGATACGCAACAATGGAGAGACCTGGTATCGTTTAAAAGTCGATGGGTTTAAAACCAAATCAGAGGCTTTAGCCTATGCCGATAAAGTGAAAAAAACGCTGAACCTGCCTTCTGTCTGGGTAAAAAAACAATAACTTAATATCCGCTCTCAAGGATGGAAATTTTGTAACGCATCAGATGAGCCGTGTATTCGATTAGGGTAAGCAATATGATGGTTTTATCCGCGATTTTTATCTGATCGCCAGGCTTCATTTTGCTGTTTTTGATTAATATCTCAGGTTCATCTGTATGCTCATTGAGCAGAATAATATTGATAACATCTTCATTTTTCGGGTTATGGTAGGTGTAGCAGTTGTTATCTTTCGATTGAATCATCTCAACGAGAACCCGTTGCATTCCAATATGAGGTATCGTTTTTTGTTGTCGGCTTATTCCCAGTCGTATGGCGTTTCGTTTATTCGCCAAAATTACAAATTCACCATTGTTGAGCGATAAACTTTTAGCCTCAATAAGGAAAAAGTTTGGATCTGTTGTCGGCTGAAATTTAACCGCTGTCAGATTGTTTTCACTGTTGTGAATGCGACTATTTTTAATGCTGAATATTTCAGTTTGTTCAATCAATCCTTCCTCAAATTCCAAAGGTTCAAGCCCAAGATTCAGGACGTTATTGTCTACAGTCGCAGCGCTTATCTGTTCTGCACCATGACTGAGTTGTTGGATACGGAGTATTTTTTGGCGATTTTTCAAATACTGAAAACAAGGCTCAAAGCCGGCCACCATATTAAAAATAATCGGGGCAGAAGGGCGGCTGTCAATAATCAGTTTTTGATAGCCGGTTAAATATTGAAATAACCTTTTTTGCTTTGCATCCGCCAGATTGAGTTTGATATCGCTGTTTTCGATGGTCTCTTTCAGCGCCTGAGTATCAATAAAAATATCTTGAGAAGAAAAAGTCTGATCCGGTTTTTTGATTTGAGCCGGAACGCCTTCCAGGATATTCCAATAAAAATTGATTGCCGAGGAAGGATACGATGGCAAGGTAAGTAAATCGCCAAACTGATTGGCGAAATTAAAAACAACCCGACATTCTTGTTTGCTATGGTATTGAACAGTACAAAGCGCAAACAAAATATTGCGTTTAATGACGGCATCAATTGTTTTCTGGGAGAGAAAAACGGGAATCTTGGTGCTGACAGAATCCGTTAAATAGTGCTGGTTAAGCGCATATTTATAAAGTTCAGCGCTGATCGTCCCTAATGTATCCGATAAGGGCGAATGCAGACGATGGCGAAGAAACATATCTTGCCCCGCCATTTGCAGGGCGAAAAAAATGGCGAGCCGTTGTTCATCGGCCGTTAACGCCTCTTGATTATGAAGACGATGAAAGCCTAAGCAAAGGTGCCGACACAGTTGTAAGCATAAGCGTTGGGTTTTTCGCTTTTTTGCCCCGCTTTGTGATGTGGAAATGTCGATAATATCGTCAATAACCCGTAAGATTAGCGGCGTCAGTTGCTGCAATAACACTAAACGATCACGCTCATGGCCTGGGTTAGCATTTGCTTGTTTCAGTGTTTTATACAGTTGATCACCGGCCTGAACAGGATTGACATATTGAATCGAATCCAGTAATTGTTGCAGAACTTTGTGATTAAAAGATTCTGAGAATGGCTCTGTCATAATGATTTGCAACACCCCTAGGCCGCATTCTCCCTTGTATTTTCTTCTAATGTTCTCGACACACAAAGAATTCAGTTGAGTTAAAAGATAATCGTGATCACGCAGTTGAGTATAGTTTATGAATTTAAATGTACAAGATAAGAGGCCCACATGAGAACAGGGTATAGCCAGTTACCGTTACATAGTGGCAGGGCGCCGCGCTGGTTGTTTGAACGCATGACACGCCTGGCACGGGAAATCATCTGCCATCTGGTTTGTGAATATGGTGCAGAGGGCGCTTTACAGCGTCTTTCCGATCCATTCTGGTTTCAGGCGTTTGGTTGCGTATTGGGATTTGACTGGCATTCCAGCGGTTTGACAACTACCACCTGTGGTGCGGTTAAAGAAGGTATTAAAGATATGCAGCATGAGCTGGGGTTCTTTGCAGCCGGTGGAAAAGGCCGCGTTGCCCGTCGAACACCTCAGGAAATTGAACAAATCTGTATTCAAACGGGTTACGATGCCAATACCTTAATTCGTGCCAGCCGTTTGTCGGCAAAGGTCGATAGCTCAGCGGTTCAAGATGGTTACCAGATTTACCACCATGCTTTTTTCTTTACCGGCTCTGGACGATGGTGTGTTGTACAACAAGGGATGAATGAAGATTCCGGCATGGCCCGGCGCTATCATTGGCTGGGAAACGAACAAACCGATTTTATCAACGAACCACATTTAGCTGTGTGTTGCGATCATCGTGGCAAGGTACTGAATTTTGTCGCCCGGGAAAGCAAAATCTCGCGTGAGCGCGTAACACAACTGGCCGCAAAGCCCGAACAAGAGCTGGAAACGCTATGGCTGAAACAGCCGGAATTGATTATGCCTCGTCGTCACTGGGTGCGGCGTGAAGACATCAACCCCAACTATTTGCAACGAATTCTGTTAAAAACCTACGAACAAATGCCACAGGATTTCGAAAGCTTGCTGTCGATTCAAGGTGTCGGCGCAAAAACCTTACGCGCTTTAGCCTTAACCGCCGAATTGATTTATGGCACGAAAACCAGTGTGCGTGATCCAGCACGTTTTTCATTTGCACATGGTGGTAAAGATGGAACACCATTTCCAGTTGATAAGGAAAATTATCAGCATACGATTGATATTTTGCACTCAGCATTGAATCGCGCGAAGGTTGATCAAAGTGAAAAACGGGAAGCCTTCAAGAGGCTGGCACGGTATGAGAAGTAAAAAGATGAGTAACTACTCAGCGTGTTTGGGGCTGAAGGCATAGGCTATTGATTTATAAGGAC
>CAJXMF010000033.1 GCA_913056195.1 uncultured Methylococcaceae bacterium
AAACATGGGTTATCTCTTAACTTAATGGCAGTGAACCTAACCCAGCGTTCTCAAATAGCGTTTAGGAAAGTAAAAGAAGGTTCTGCGCACCATCAATTAACCACTTATTCTGACTGCTCAAGCCTGGGTGGGGGCGCCTCGCCCAGGTTTTGCAGCAAGCGCTGTTTTTTATGCGCCAGCCGCTCATGTCGGGCACGGATAATGTAGCCGGTCAGGCCGCTGCCGGTGGCCACCATGACCATCATGCCTAAGGTGATCAGTTGGCTGACAATCATGACACCCCCTGCAGTCGCGGCCAGACCAAAGGCCAGGCCGACTTTGAGATTGGCACGGCGATTGGCCTTGCGGGTTTCCTGTTCAATTTTTTGATAACTTTCCTCCAGCATGCGCCGTTTTTCTTGCTCGGCCTTGAGTAATATGCTTTCGCGCTCACGCGCATGCTGATCTTGCAGCGTTAGCTTTTGTTGATCGACTCTGGCTTTTTCCTGTTCGGCTTGTTTGACCAGTCTGGTTTTTTCAGCCGCATGTTTATCCAGTAACAGCTTCAATTCCTCATTGAATAAATTAGAAGCAATCGCTGAAAACCAGAATGCGGTCAACACGGCACATATCAAGCCGATGCCGACCAACACCCAGCTTAATTGCATGTCTTCAAGACTCGTCGCGGCGACAACCAACGCCGCCGTGATCAGTTGCAGCAGAATGAGACCAGGTAAAAATGCACGCATAGTAGAATTATCGGTAAATAAACCATTGGACAGACCATACACTAAAAGTGCCCGCTTAATTGGCAAAATATCGGCTTTGTATCCCTATGTGAAGAGTATATACTCTTCACGCATGAACATCCTGCTGCTGACGCCCCCGATGACTCAACTCAATACGCCGTATCCTGCAACGGCTTATCTTACCCGCTTTCTTCGGCAGCAGGGGTATACGGTTGAACAGCGAGATCTGGCCATTGAGCTGTTGCTGGCATTATTGAGTCGTCCCGGCATGGATAGCATCTTTGCCGTGGTCGAGAATAATTTTTCTGCCTTTGACGATGCTGAACTCCCCGACAGTATCTATCATTTTTTCAGTCATTTTGAAGCCATCAAACGCGCTGTCGAGCCGTGTGTGCGTTTTTTACAAGGCAAGGATCCATCACTGGCGCTGCGTATCGTCAGCCGCCGTTTTCTCCCGGAGGGGCCGGCCTTTGAAAGCCTTTATCAAATGCAACAGCACACCGACGACGCGCTGTTACAGGCCTTTGGTGAGCTGGGTATTCAGGACCAGGCTAAACATCTGGCCACGCTGTTTATCAATGATGTCTGCGATGTCATCAAAACCGGTGTAGACCCTTTATTTGAAGTCTCGCGCTATGGCGAACAGCTGGCCGCGTCCGCACCGTCATTTGACAATCTGTATCAACAGCTTCAACAGCCTGAAACCCTGGTTCAAGCCACCCTTGAACAATGTCTGCATCCACATTTACAAGACACCCAACCCGATCTGCTCGGCATTACGGTGCCGTTTCCGGGCAATCTTCTGGGCGCATTACAGATTGCGAAAATCTGCCGCCGTATCCGTCCCCAGTGCAAAATCGCCTTGGGTGGTGGCTATGTCAATACCGAATTACGCGATTTGAAAGACCCCGGAATTTTTGAATTTGTCGATTTCATCACTCTGGATGATGGCGAACGCCCGCTGTTGAATTTACTCGATTATCTGCAAGGAAAATGCGCGACCAGCAATTTATGCCGCACCTATAGATTGGAAAACCAGCGTTTGGTCTATCATTCACAAGATACCTCACAGGTTGATTTCCCCCACCAGCAAACAGGCTACCCCAGTTATGCGGGGCTGGCACTGGATCAATACTTATCGCTTTGCGAAATGCTCAACCCCATGCACAGGATATGGAGTGATGGGCGCTGGAATAAACTCACCATCGCACATGGTTGTTATTGGAAAAAATGCAGCTTCTGCGATATCAGTCTGGATTATATAGGCCATTACGACGAAGCCGGGGCCGAAATTATTGCCGACCGAATGGAACAAATCATCGCCGAGACCGGACAGACGGGATTCCATTTTGTAGATGAGGCCGCGCCACCTAAATTACTGTTTGCGCTGGCTGAGACATTACTGGCTCGCAACCTGGTAGTCACTTGGTGGGGCAATATCCGCTTTGAAAAAACATTTAATGCCGAGCGCTGCCAGTTACTGGCCGACGCCGGCTGTATCGCTGTCAGTGGCGGCCTTGAAGTCGCCTCCGACCGTCTGCTCAAACTTATGCAAAAAGGCGTCAGTGTTGAACAGGTCGCGCGGGTAACGCGAAATTTTGTTGATGCCGGGATTCTGGTTCATGCCTATCTCATGTATGGCTTTCCTAGCCAGACGACCCAAGAAACCATTGATGCGCTGGAAATGGTACGCCAGATGATGCTGTATCAATGTTTTCAGTCTGCCTACTGGCACCGCTTTGCCGCCACGGTTCACAGCCCTGTCGGGAGAAACCCGCAACAGTTCGGCATTACCCTGTTGCCTGAAACCAATCGAACCTTCTCCGAAAATGGTATTGATTTTCATGACCCGGTTAATACAGACCATGCTATGTTAGGTCGCGGCCTTAAAAAGGCTCTGTACAATTATATGCTGGGCATGGGCCTTGAGTATCCGGTAAGCTTCTGGTTTGACCACCCTGTACCGGAAACGGACATCGACCCTGATTTTATTCGTAAGGCTATCGAAAAATGATCCAAAATACCTTTTCTTTCGATCAGATTCACCTGGAAGTCGCCCGCAATGCTTCTGATGATTTCAATCTGTTTCATGACAAACACAAATGGTCACAAATCACCCATAACCCGTTTAAAGGCCCTATTGTTCTGGGCTTTCAGCTCAATACCCTGATTGAGTATCAGTTTTACTTGCATCGCATGGCGCATCATGAAAACCAGATTATCGAGGAGAATCAACTGCGCTTCAGCAATTATCAAATCACCTTTGTCAACGCCTTAAGGCCTCAGCAAAACTTTGAATTGATCCTGAAGAAAACCCTGATCCAGACCATTCCCGAACTGAGCCTGACTAACCGGATCGCCATTAAAGCAGAGAATAAGACTATTTTACTGGGCTACAAGAAAGAAACGTCCGCGCCATTGTTTTTAGCGAGCACCGATCTTAACGCATTACCCGATTTAAATGCCTTGCCGGATAAAAGCGCTGTACCCGATACGCCTTTTTTTCTGAAACGAAAATTCATCAACAAAGGCAATGTCAAAAATTTTCTGGCCGGCTCCTTAGCTGAACCGTCAGACTATTTTGACGAACTCGCCCATATGGCACGGTATCCTGAAATATTTCCATGCAGCCTGAGCTCCGGCGCCTTGCTCGAAAAAGCACAGATGGAAGGCCATGATTTTAAACAAAATCCAATGGTCTACACCTCGCATGAGATTTCGGTGGATCGTCACATTCTCAAGCAGGTTAAAGATAATGAAAAATTGCATATTCTGGTTCACCAACATCCAGAATCACCCCGCAATACCTTAAACCAAACCGACATCCAGCTCAGAAGCTATGACTGCTTCGGTCTGCTGAAAAACAACGATGTCCTGTTCCGAATTCGGCTGAACCTTGCCCCCTTAGAAGGCATCTTAAAGAATCTTAAACGCTGACGATATCCGGCGTAGTGATAATGATGACTTGCATTGTCCCCCTTTAAGCGTTTAGTATCAGAACAACCCAGTATAAAAGTTAGACTCATCTTCGGAGAAGCGCTATGAGTGAAAATTTTACCGATATTGCCGGCCATCCGATCACCGAAACAGATATTAACATGCTATTACTCGGTTTTAATTTAAAAGACCGTTATCAGATGCCACCTGAGGCCATGGGCTCCCATAAACCAGCGGATGCTTCAGGACTCCTACAAAAAGATGCCTTTAAAGCATTGGGTTTAAATCCAGACCGCTCAATCCGCGAGCAATTGGGCGGGCCGAAAAATTACACGTATCAAATTCATAAATCAAAATCTGATAACACGGTCTTTTATCTGAAACTTGAACCGGATGACAACAGCAATTCTATCCTGTGGTACAAATTCACAGCAAAGCCCAATATAGATCCTGCCCGTGCACCCACTGTGACAGATGAACAAATTGCCCAAACTGAACGTGCCGCCGAGACACTGAGCCAACTCTCTTATGCATTGGCGCCCTATAATATTCCGCCAAAACATCTACAAATCGCCCTGGCGACAAGCGACCGATCGCTAATTGGCGAGGATATGGCGCGCATCAACAAGGCCGGCCAATTACCCCAGTTTTCAGAGGACGTAATCAATGCCGTCATGCCGCCCGAAAAGAACCAGGATGGCACGGATGCAACAACCGAACAGATTGAAGCCAATAAAATTCGTAACGAAATCATGGCCGACAATCTGCATGCCACAATTCTCAGTGAATTATTATTGCATCAAAAAGCGACTCTAAACGATGGACGCGTCTATAAAACGCCCGACACAATTGCTAATGAAGTTGATGACAAGTTAAAGCAACTCAACCAGCTCCGCAAAGATCTGAATATCCCCAGCATGGAGCCCATGTATTACAGCATTGACAAACAAATGGCGCTTTTCAGCAGCGGCCAACCCTATCACCGAAACGATATTATCCGTTATGAGGTATTAAACAAAATTCAGGAAATCGTCACCCCTGAAGCCGACATGAGCGAGCCGGAATTTGTCTGGGGTAATCGTGTGGTGTTCATGGCTGATGGCTTTAAGGCCTTTAATCAACGTCTGGCAGACATTGACCGCCTGATTGCGCTGGCTGAATCCGGTAAATCTGTGACTTATGATTATACGGTTTGGAAGCACTATGACGATAAACCAGCCGACCCACATCATCTAGGCGTTAAACTGCGTGACAAATTATTACAATTAGCCGATGCCGGTGCTCAGTGTCACATAACCGTGGATAGAACTGTCGCATTTCGCGACCCTACGGTGATTGTCGTCGATCCGGATAGCGGAACCGTTTTAGGGGGCCTGCTGGCGCCGCTTGCTGAACATCCGAATATCAATCTCAGTTTTTTTAACAATGATGAACGCGGTACACCAGGCGACTCCAATCATTCAAAATCAGCCGTTGCCGATGGCTATCAAAAAGATGCTTCAGCAATCGTGGGTGGCCGAAATATTCATGGCAGTTATTTTTTCGATTGGCTGGATGGAGAGTTTTTTATTGAAGGTGAACTCGCACAATCCGTACAAAAAGCAGAAGATGATATGTGGATTCAACAAGCCCGCATGCATCAGAAACCCAATCTCATCCGTCAAAACACAGGCTTTCAAAAGCCGGATAAAAAAGGCGATATTATCGGACTGGCAACACATGAAATGCCTGGGCCTGATTCGACCTTCAACGGCCTTATCGGCGTATTAAGTGGCTTTGAAATTTCCGGATTTGAATTCACCTTGATACAGGCTTATGTTTTACCGCCCATTCCCGGTGCAAAAATCGACCCTACCCTGGAAGTCATAAAACGCGCTGTTCGAGATGGCCGCATTATCAATATTGTGACTAACTCACCTGAAACCATCGATGTTCCTCAAATCAGCAGCGCCATCGTCAAATATGCCGCACATCTGCTCGAACAGGTCAATAATATGCCGGATGCAAGTGGCGCCCTGCGTATATTCATGAAAAAGAAATGGGACGGCATCGGCGGCGGCACACTGCATGCCAAAATTGCTTATGATGATAAATGGTATGTCAGCGATACCAGCAACAATCTTCATGCCAATGGCTTTTTACAACACGAAAGCCAACGTTATTATTTAGATGACGAACTGAACGAACCGGTACGAGCATGGGGCAAACGGCTTATCGAACGCTGTGATATGTACACGGCGCCACAGCAACTTTGGGATATAGCGAAAAAAATCGATGCTTCTAACGCATTAAATCCGGCGCTTAATGCATTGCTGACTTTATTTCCTTATCAGGTGTAACAGGAGCCTTATCATGTCTATACGTTATTTTGCGACTAACCGCGATAATGAGAATTTAGGCCAAAATGAAAATCGGGATAAACGCATCAAATTACAACGAGGCGGTTATCATTTTGTCGATATGCGTAACTATATGTCCCATTACCTGGCCGAAGTTGAAAATGAAACAATCCCGACTTCAGCTAATGTTACCGACTCTCAAACCGAAGTCATGGATAACTATCTCGCCAATCCACGCATCGGAAATGTTGTCGTCTGTGTACATGGTTTTAATGTTAAGTTTCATGATGCGCAGACCTGGTTCAGTATTTTGACTGATTCCATGCGCCATACGTCCGGCCTGCAGAATACTCTGATAACTGACCCGCTCGACGGTGGCAAAGATCAAAAAAAACTACACGCCAAATCTGTAAAACCGGGTAGCCTGACTGCTTTTATCGGTTTTTCCTGGCCCTCTAATGGCAATGTCTTCAGTTACAATAGCGACCAGACGGAAGCTATACGTTCTGCCACCAGCCTCGCTAATTTAATCGCACGCTTGCGCCTGTTACCCAACCAGCCCTCTATTAACCTGCTTTGTCACAGCATGGGTAATTTCCTCACCTGTCATATGCTTCGGCAGTTAGTCAATCAGGAAATTCTGCCCCAGCCATCCTTAACCAGTCCCGAACAAACTCAATACTTTGATGATTTGAAAAAACGTATTCACCGTTTGAGTCGATCTGACGAGAAAAATAACAACTGGAAAGATTTATTTTTTGTCGACCGCTACATCATGTTAGCGCCTGACATCGAACGCCGCCATGTCAGCAAATGTATAGAAGACCCTAAGACTTTACACACCAACCAGGAACAAGCCAGCTATGTCGGGCCATTTTTCAGCGGCTTATGGCATTTAGTCGGCGAAGCGCACAATTTTTATTCCCGCTTTGATAGCGCCCTGGCCATATCCAATATCGAAAAAGACGCCCGTAAAGTCGCTGTTGGGGCTAAAGACATTTTAGATAATTTAACCTTCAACCTATTAGATTTTTTGCAACGTAACCCTGATCAAAAATGGGAACAACGCTTAGGTGCAACGCAACAGCCCATCAATGCTCCCGGCAATATGCATTCATACAATGCGGTGGAAATCTCCGGCCGAAAAATCAATCATAGTGATTATATTGATAGTCATGAAATCGTCACGGCTATTGCAGATATTTTAACATCACCGATTAAACGGAAATAATATTTGTCCTTAAATAATACAGGTGGTTTAATAAGCTTTCAGACCATCCATCAAGTTTTGCTAACACTATGTATTCCAGCAGTCCAAAACAGCATCGTTACAATTGGCCCTTTGACATGCATCCCAAAGTGCCTTTCACGCTGAAACTCACGGTATAAACGATATGCGAGCCATTCTTCTCATTATCAATACCGGCTCATCCAGTATCAAATTTGCTGTTTTTTCAGCGCAACAACTCAGCTGTTTATACCGGGGACAAATCCAGGGTATTGGCATCACGGAAGGTTCTTATTTCTCAGTTCAGAACTTAAACGACAACAACCCGCCAACCAAACAAAAAACGGTCGCCGACACCCATCGACAAGCCCTGGCAACACTGATGCAGTGGCTGGCGGATCATCTTGCCGACTTTCATTTACAGGCTGTCGGCCACCGTATTGTTCATGGTGGTCATCAATTTACACAACCTGTGGTCATTGATGCCGACGTTATGCAACAGTTGCGCAAACTGATTCCACTGGCCCCGCTGCATCAACCGCATAATCTGGCCGCTATCGACATCTTGCAACACCTGCATCCTGATTTAACACAGGTCGGCTGTTTTGATACGGCCTTTCATCATACTCAACCTAAAGTCGCGCAAACCTTTGCCTTACCGAAAGACTTGTTTACAGAAGGCGTCCGCAGCTACGGGTTTCATGGTTTATCTTATGAATATATCGCTAACGTCCTGCCGGATTATGCCGGCGTTGCCGACACCGGTAAAACGGTTATCGCTCACCTTGGACAAGGTGCCAGTCTGTGCGCCTTACAGAACCAGAAAAGCCTGGCGACGACCATGACTTTTACGCCGCTTGACGGCCTGCCTATGGGAACCCGTTGCGGCGCGATAGATCCGGCTATCGTGCTGTATCTGCTCCGGCAAAAACAACTTTCGCTGACCGAAGTTTCCGATATGCTGCACTATCAATCGGGGCTTCTCGGCTTATCGGGCATCAGCGGTGACATGCAGATTTTACTCAATAGCGACCATCCCGATGCCGCATTTGCGATTGACGCCTATGTCTATCGCATCGTTTGCGCTATCGGCTCGATGACAGCGGCTATTCAAGGACTCGACAACCTGGTTTTCAGTGCCGGAATTGGCGAACATGCGCCGCTGATTCGCGCAAAGATTTGCCAGGGACTTGGCTGGTTGGGCGTTAAGCTCGATGACAGCGCCAACCGCGAAAATGCGACAAAAATAAGCGGCCAACACAGTACCGTCAACATCTGGGTCATCCCCACGAATGAAGAAAAAATGATTGCAATACATACCCATTCATTAACTCATGGAAAAACCAATGAAGCAACCGACTGAAAATTTTGAGAAACCGCTTTCTGATGATGAATTAAGACGAATGGATGCCTATTGGCGGGCCGCGAATTATTTATCTGTCGGCCAGATTTATCTGATGGACAATCCCTTGTTGAAACAACCTTTAGAGCTTTCGCATGTTAAGCCACGATTGCTTGGACATTGGGGCACCACGCCGGGATTGAATTTTATTTATGTCCATTTCAACCGCGTCATTAAACAACGCGAGCTCAATGTCATTTATATTACCGGCCCGGGCCACGGTGGCCCGGGATTGGTCGCCAATACTTACCTGGAGGGAACATACAGCGAAATTTATCCGAATGTTTCTCAGGATGAACATGGCATGAAACGGCTGTTTAAACAGTTTTCATTTCCCGGCGGTATCCCCAGTCATGTGGCACCCGAAACTCCCGGCTCGATTCATGAAGGCGGTGAATTAGGTTATTCACTCGCGCATGCCTTTGGCGCTGTGTTCGACAACCCTGACCTGATCACCTGTTGCGTGGTCGGCGATGGTGAAGCGGAAACCGGCCCTTTGGCCACCAGTTGGCATGGGAATAAATTTTTAAATCCTGAACGCGATGGCGCCGTGTTGCCTATCTTGCATTTGAATGGCTATAAAATTGCCAATCCCACTGTTTTAGCACGTATTGATCATGATGAATTGAATGCCTTATTTGTGGGGTATGGCTATAAACCCTATTTTGTTGAAGGTGATGAGCCTGAATTGTTACATCAGCAGATGGCAGCGACCCTGGACAAGGTGCTGGATGAGATAAAAGCCATTCAACAGAATGCGCGCCAAAATGGCTTCCAAAAACGCCCCGCCTGGCCCATGATTATTCTGCGTACCCCCAAAGGCTGGACCGGACCGAAAAAAGTGGATGGCATACCGATAGAAAACACCTTCCGCTCACACCAGGTTCCCTTAACCGGCTTCAGCGAAAACCCCGAACACCTGAGACTGCTGGAGCAGTGGATGCAGAGTTACCGGCCGGAAGAACTGTTCGATGAAAACGGCAAACTCATCGATGAATTGGCCGAACTCGCACCCACCGGCGAGCGCCGCATGGGCGCCAATCCGCACGCCAATGGCGGGACTCTGCTCAAGGCATTGCGTATACCGAATTTTCGCGATTATGCTGTCGATATGCGCCAACCGGCAACGACAATCGCCGAGGCCACCCGGATTATGGGACGCTTTCTCAGGGATGTCATGCAGGCCAATAGCGACAGCCGGAATTTCAGAGTCATGGGGCCCGATGAAACGGCATCCAACCGCCTGACTGCGTTATTCGATGTCACTGATCGCGTGTTTACGGCCGAAACGCTGGATGGCGATGATCATCTCTCTGCTGATGGTCGGGTCATGGAAATCCTTAGCGAACACCAGTGTCAAGGCTGGCTGGAAGGTTATTTGCTCACCGGTCGCCATGGATTGTTCTCCTGCTATGAAGCCTTTATCCATATCGTTGACTCGATGTTCAACCAACACGCCAAATGGCTGAAAGTCACCAATCAAATCCCCTGGCGCCGCCCTATCGCCTCACTCAACTACCTGCTGACCTCTCATGTCTGGCGGCAGGATCATAATGGTTTCAGTCATCAGGATCCTGGCTTTATCGATCATGTCGTCAATAAAAAATCGGACATCATTCAGGTTTATCTCCCCCCCGATGCCAATACACTGTTATGGGTAACTGACCACTGCCTGCGCAGCCGGGACAAAATCAATGTCATTGTCGCCGGCAAACAGCCGGAACTCCAATATCTCTCCATGGACGCGGCCATTAAGCACTGCAGTGCCGGCATCGGCATTTGGGAATGGGCCAGCAATGACCAAAATACTGAACCGGATGTCGTGATGGCCTGTGCCGGCGATGTACCGACACTGGAAACGCTCGCCGCAGTTTCATTATTGCGCCAGTATTTCCCTGACTTGAAAGTCCGCGTTATCAATGTCGTCAATCTGATGACCTTGCAACCGCCATCAGAACATCCCGATGGTTTGTCTGACCGTGATTTTGATTCGCTGTTTACGAAAGAAAAACCCATTATTTTCGCTTTTCATGGCTATCCGTGGTTAATCCATCGCCTGTGCTATCGTCGAAGCAATCATAAAAACCTGCATGTGCGAGGCTATAAAGAAGAAGGCACAACCACCACACCGTTTGACATGGTCGTTTTAAATGAACTCGACCGATTCCATCTGGTCATTGATGTGATTGACCGGGTTGAAAAATTAAATGTCACCGGTGCGCATGTCAAACAAGCCATGCATAATCAGTTAGTCGAACATAAGGAATACATTACCCGTTTTGGCATCGATAAACCGGAAATACGCAACTGGAACTGGCCTGTGGAATAACATAATCAAGCTCTGTCGGACAGGCTATACGTTACTTCCCTGTTCGACACGCGCTAAAAATAAGGATAAATGATGATAAATAATAAAAATAAATCAGTGTCTCTGCCTGCTCAGCAGGTTTCAGAAAAACAGCACAATCACAAAAAAAATCCTGCCGAATTGCTCATCAATATCTATATCCATCAATGCTATGAAGATGGCGGCATTACACTAGTCAATCTACGGCATCTGGCGCATTTGCTTGGCATTAAAAATCATGACACGTTCGATTCCGAAGAAGAACTGCTGAAAGCCATTCAGAAAGCCGTGCAAAACCGCACTTGTTTTCGTTCAGATCAGTCTGAAAATTGTCCTGAGACAGACTGTCAATGGAAAACCGAATGTAAAAAAATAATCGCCGAGTGGCTACGATGAATAATGATTATCAACCCCGCCGACTCCAGGAACTGATTAAACTGGCCCAGTCCCTCCCTGCCGTCACTGTTGCTGTCGTAGATGCCGGCGAAGAGCATGTGCTGAGAGGTGCTTTTGAGGCGGCTGACGCCGGTCTTATCAACCCCATTCTGGTGGGTCAACAAGAAAAAATTGCTAGTCTTTGTCAACAACTGGGTTATTCAAGTCAACGTTTTACACTGATTGAAGCAAACTCTGAACAAGAAGCCGCGCAAAAAGGTATCGAGCTGGTTCAGACCGGGCAAGCGCAAGCTTTGGCCAAAGGCTGGATTCATACCGACGCGTTGATGCGGCCGGTATTAAAATACTTACGCACAGAGCGCCGCGTCAGTCATGTCTTTGTTGCCGACCTGCCCGCTTATCATAAGCTTCTGTTTATTACCGATGCCGCAATCAATATAGAGCCCGATTTAATGACCAAAGCGGCCATCGTCCAAAATGCCGTTGATCTGGCTCAAATTTTAGGCGTACAACAGCCTAAAGTTGCCGCATTATCTGCGGTGGAAGTTGTTAAGCCGGCCATTCAGTCAACCTGTGATGCGGCCTGCCTGAGCAAGATGGCGCAAAGAGGTCAGATCAGCAATGCCATCGTTGATGGCCCCTTGGCTTTTGATAATGCAATTTCCAGACAAGCGGCCGAAATCAAACGCATAAACAGTGATGTTTCCGGTGATGTGGATATTCTGCTGGCGCCAGATTTGCCGGCAGGCAATATTTTAGCCAAAGATCTGGAATACCTGGCTAATAGCGCTTTAGCCGGTATTGTCATTGGCGCTCGAGCACCCGTTATACTGACCTCCCGTTCAGATGGTGAAGTTGCCCGCATTGCCTCTGCGGCTATTTGTTCACTGGTCAATCAACATTGGAAGACAATAGACTAAATTCATAACCCGAATTTTACCCGAACAACCAGGAGCCACTGATGGAACGAGAACAAATTCATAAAATGTTGCGTGATATGCTGCGTGCCAGAGCCTTTGAAGAACGTGCTGCCGAAGAATATAGCAAGGGAAACTTTACCGGTTTCCTGCACCTTTATCCGGGTGAGGAAGCTGTCGCTGTCGGCGTCATACACGCGGCCGAACCCTCTGATTATATTGTCACGACATACCGCGAACATGTCCATGCGTTAGTTCGAGGCACGCCATCAAAGGCAATTATGGCTGAATTATTCGGTCGCCGGGATGGGGTTTGTAAAGGCATGGGCGGCTCCATGCATCTGTTTGATGCAGAGCGCAGGTTTATGGGCGGCTATGCCATTGTCGGTGAAACCTACCCGATTGCTATTGGTGTGGGCTATGCTGTGATGTTACGTAAGCTGCCGGAAGCTGTTATCTGTTTTTTTGGCGATGGTGCGGTCAATCAAGGCACATTCCATGAATCGCTCAATATGGCAGCTTTATGGCGGCTGCCGGTATTATTCGTCTGCGAAAACAACCACTATCAAATTGGCACCGAAATTCACCGCCATTCTGCGGTGACTGATGTCTATAAACGTGCCGCGGCTTACAATATTCCGGCTGAAAAAATAAATGGCATGGATGTGCTCACTGTTAACCGCACTACCCAGCGCCTTCTAAAACAAATCAGATCCGGTGGCGGCCCATATCTTCTGGAACTGGAGACCTATCGTTTTCGAGGCCATTCAATGGCAGATCCTGGCACTTATCGTCCAGCTGTTGAGGTGCACTCTTTTACGACACAGGATCCTATTTCTATTGCCGCACACGAAATAGAACTGAATTATCCTACGACCGATCAAATCGCTGAAGTCGGCCCCGACTGTATTACATTATTGACGCAACATGCACAAGAAAAAGGGCAATTGATTGAACAAGAACTCGCTTTAATGAAAGATGATATTGCTAAGGAAATTGATGCTGCTGTTGATTTTGCCTTGCAAAGCCCCCAACCCACCTTGGAAGAATGCCTGGATGATTTCAATATTAATCAACGGACTGAAATTCTTATTTAGGAGATTTTGATTATGCGTGAAGAAAAGAATTATTGGCAGGCACTTAATCTGGCGTTGGACATGGCCATGGCTGAAGATTCTTCCGTGTTTATTCTCGGTGAAGATGTCGGCTTGTACGGCGGTACTTATCGTGTCACTGAAGGTCTGTATGCGAAATATGGTGAAGAGCGTGTCCGCGACACCCCTATTTCAGAAAACAGTTTTACCGGTCTTGGTGTTGGTGCGGCCATGGTTGGCATGCGCCCTGTCGTTGAAATCATGACCATTAATTTTGCCTTATTGGCACTGGATGCCATTATCAATATGGCCGCTAAAATTCCCTTTATGTCGGGTGGACAATATACAATACCTTTAGTTGTAAGGATGCCTGGAGGAGTGGCAAAACAATTGGCAGCACAACATTCACAGCGTTTGGAACATACCTTGATGAACGTCCCCGGTTTACGAATTGCTGTCCCCTCGACGCCTCAGGATGCTTATTGGCAACTAAGGCAGGCCATCAACAGCAATGACCCCATTATTTTTCTGGAGCATGAATTGCTTTATTTCACGAAAGGCATTCTGGATTCCAGTATTGAGCCCTTACCCATACATCGCGCACAAGTCAGACGAAAAGGAAAGCACCTCACCATCATCAGTTATTCCCGTCATGTTTTATTATGTTTGCAGGCCGCCGAACAATTGGCTAAACAAGGTATTGATGCTGAAGTCATTGATTTACGCAGTCTCAAACCGATTGACTGGGACACCTGCGCACAATCATTACAACATACCCATCGTCTACTGGTGGTTGAAGAAGATTGCCAGTTTGCAGGCAGTGGTGCAGAAATTGTGACGCACTTGACCGAACGTTGTTTTTTTGAATTGGATGAAGCGCCCATACGGGTGGCCGGACGTGATATCCCTACGCCTTTCAACGCACAACTGGAAGCCGCCAGCATTCCTCAAGTTGCAGATATCATCGCCGCCGCACAGCGCTTTCGTTATCCTTCCTGATAAAAGTGAGTACTCTATTATGAAATATGAAATAACCTTACCCGTTCTGTCAGACACGATGACAACTGGTAGATTAGCACGTTGGTTAAAAAGGCCGGGGGATAAAATCAACAAAGGTGAGGCCATTGCTGAAATTGAATCGGATAAAGCGATTATGGAAATGGAGGCTTTTCACAGCGGCTATCTGGCAGAACCATTGGCGCCGACCGATACGGATATTCCGGTAGGTCAAATCATCGGTTATATCGTCGATGAACAAGAAGCGGCTACTGCCCAAACACATTCAGAAACGAGTCCCGAGTCGTCCGCCGAACCAGAGACCACTAAGCCAGAGATGGCTAAACCTGAGGCTACAGAACCAAAAATAGAAACTCCGGAAGCGATAACCACACCTGCAGAACCCATTTCTACTGAGCAAAAATCTCCTTCGGTATCTGGGGTAACCTCGCCTGAACCAAAAACCATTCCGCCAGTACATGGAAAACGTATTGCCTCACCCCATGCGCGGGCACTGGCACTGAAATTAGGCGTCGACTTATCGCATGTTCCACCCGGAAAAGATGGCCGCATTTTAGCCGAGGATGTTTTAGCCGTTGCCCATCAAGCACCAACATTGAATCTGGAAGCCGGCCCTCCTTTCCGGTTGGAGCCTTTGACATTGATGCAGAAGGCCATAGCCAATAACATGATTGCAACACTTTCGACACCAACGTTCAGAACCACGGCGCAAATCAGTCTTGAAGCCATCAAACAATCGGCCGAACAACAACAAATTTCGCTGACGTTGTTATTAGCGATAGCCTGTGCTAAAACCATTAAGGCTCATCCTCAATTCAATGCTGTTTATACCCCGGAAGGCATGGCGTATCGTGACCGCGTCGATGTTGGCATCGCTGTCGATGTTCCCGGCGGATTGGTAACGCCTGTGATTCGTGATGTTGCAGAACGCTCTATGGATGAGCTAGCCGAAGATTGGAGAACCCTAAAAGATAAAATAAAGCAACAACGTTTAACCCAACAAGAGTATGAAGGTGCAACCTTTTATCTATCAAATTTGGGGGTTTTTCCGATTGTTTATAGTTTTGATGCCTTAGTCCCGCTTGGCGCGGCAGCCATTCTGGCAATCGGAGCAGAACATAACGGACGCTGTTCCTTTACACTCAGCTGTGATCACCGTGTTGTCTCAGGTGCCGACTCGGCACGTTTTTTGACATCATTACAAGAACAATTAAACGCTAACTAATTTTTATTGGACCTATTATGAAAGAAACATACCAAACGAGCCTCTTCCAATCATTCCAAAAGATGCTTATTTGTTTTTCACTATTGATAATTAGCTCTACAGCGTATTCTGATGATGTCAGTACACCGCCCCCTTCATCGCCTGTCGAAGGCCATTTAGTCTTTACCGGTTCAATCGCTTTAGGCAATCTGATTAGTGAATTGTCGCAGCAATTTTCTGAATATCATCCATTAGTTACAATAACGATTGCCAGCCCAGGAAGCATGGCGGGCGTGAATGCCTTAATCTCGGGCAGTGCTGATATGGTTTTAGTCAGCACGCCGCTCAGTGATAAACAAAAACAACACTTTAAAGAACGTTTTGGTTATTTACCTGAAATCATTCCAGTGGCAATGGATGCCGTAGCCATTTATGTTAATAATTTAAACCCTTTAACCTATATCAACCATAAAGACCTGGATGCAATATTTTCAGATACGCATCGTTGTGGAAAAGAGCAATCGATAAAAACCTGGGGTGATTTGGGTGTGAAATCCATATTATCCCAGCGCCAGATTCATACTTATGGCTTGACAATTGATACCGGTGCAACTGATTTATTCAGGCAGGTGGCGTTATGCGGAGGAGACTTTATTAAAGATTTTCAAGCATTACCAGGCCCGGCGGCTATTGAAGAAGCACTGACTTCAGATTATGCTGGCATTGCATTTTCCAACAGCGCATTACGCTCATCTGAACTCCATGCACTGGCCATTAGCTTTGATGACAACATGCCCCCCATTGCGCCTAACGAAGCAAACATTCGTTCAAAACGGTATCCAATGAGCCGTACATTATCCATTGTGATCAATCACCCTGTTAATCAACCGATTCCTGCGCCATTACAAGCTTTTATAAATTTCACACAGTCTGAACAAGGCAAAGATATTATTCGCAAAGAAGGCTATATTACGCTACCGTAATCCGCCTGGCTTATTGATAAGATACAGAAGCGGCATGATTTTGCCGGTTTTTTGACGACCCTGATCAAACAATCCATAAATAATTGTTTTTTAATTATTATATTTTTTTGGCATAAAAATAGCTTGAGTCCATACAAAATCATCAAGACATGAGGATATTGTCATGGACTCAAAAGTTATTCCGTTAGCCGTTGTAGACAATAAAGCGCTGGATTCTGCGCAAGCCGCTAATTTAAAACATTTCGACATCAGCAGCGCGCTACAGACCACGTTGGATTTTAAACAAATCATCACGATCTTCAGCGAAAAGATTCAAGCGCTGATTCCACATAGTGGCTTTGTCTATCAAAACACCGACTTCAATTTACTGTACAAACAAGGCATTGAAACCCGCTATGCCTGCAATTACAGCCTGTCTATCGAGCAGCAGAATCTGGGTGATTTAAAATTAATGCGGCAACAGCAACCGTTTACAGAGCATGATCTGGAACAACTGGAAACACTGCTATGCTGCTTGATTTATCCCTTAAAAAACGCCAGCTTATACCAACATGCCATTAACATGGCACATACCGATCCATTGACCCAGCTGCAAAACCGGACGGCATTCGATGATGCCATTCGTCGGGAATATAGCCTCAGCCACCGCAATCAGCAGTCGCTGTCGTTGATTTTTATTGATATTGATCACTTTAAACAAATCAATGATGTGTATGGTCATCAATGCGGCGACTTCGCGTTGCGCAGCGTCGCCCATTGGATTACAGAATCGGTACGCGACTGTGATATGGTGTTCCGTTACGGCGGTGAGGAATTTGTGGTCTTGTTGAGCAACACCGGCTTGGGCAAAGCCCGTACCATTGCCGAAAGAATCCGCCTGTCTATTGAACAGCATACCTTAGCCTATGAAATGCAAACCCTCCGACTGACTGCCAGCATGGGTGTCAGCGCATTATCCGGGAATGAAACGACTGAGGACTTTATTAAGCGCGCCGATGAAGCCATGTATCAAGCTAAAAAGACAGGTCGTAACCGCGTGCTGGTCAGGGCATAAAATCGGTCGGGGTTTCCCGGCTCAGTTTTGCTTATTGTTTAACAATGGCACCCGCTTGCTTATAGTGCGCTACGCCATGATATATTGAGTAAAGGCTTCAACCGGCAACGGTTTGCTGAAATAATAACCCTGAAAAACTTCGCAGCCACGGACTTCCAGAAATTCCTTCTGGCCTTTATCTTCTACCCCTTCGGCCACAATTTCTAACCGCAGGTTGTTAGCCATCTGGATAATCGTTTCGACAATTACCGCATCGTTCGGGTCTATTAGAATATCACGTACAAAACTTTGATCGATTTTGAGCTGATCCAGTGGCAGTGATTTTAAATAGGCCAGAGAAGAATAACCGGTACCAAAGTCATCAATAGATATTTTCACCCCGATTTCTTTTAAGGCACGCATTTTTTCGACTGTTTCATTGATATTTTTAAGCAATATACCTTCCGTGAGCTCAATAAATAAGGTCGAAGGTTGAATACCGGAGCGTTCTATCGCCTGCCGCACACTTTCCACAAAATAGTCTTGAGAAAATTGCCGGGCGCTGACATTCACGGCGACATGATCCAATAAAATTCCGCGCTCTGACCACTGTCTTAAATGTTGACAGGCTTGATTGAGCACCCATTCGCCGATTTCGATAATTAATCCGGTTTCTTCGGCTAAGGGAATAAATTGCGCCGGTGAAATAACGCCTTTTTCAGCATGCTGCCAACGAATCAATGCTTCGGCACTATGCACCTTGCCATCCTTGTCGAGTTGTGGCTGATACACCAAAGTGAAATTATTTTGTTTTATAGCCCTGCGTAACTCCTTCTCCAAATAAAGCCTTTCATCAGCTTGCTGCTGCATGGTGATGTGGTAAAAACACACGGCATTGCGCCCCTGTGCCTTGGCCGCATACATAGCCTTGTCTGCCTGCTGTAATATCTCGTTTGCCGACACACTTCCTTCCGGAAAAACACTGATCCCAAAGCTCGATGAACAAATATGTTCATACTCGCCCATTAAATACGGTTGTTCCAATACTTTACGGATTTTTTCAGCCACTTTATGCGCGGCCTCATGAATCTGCTCCAGTAATTCTGTATGCGGGCGAATCAATATCACAAACTCATCGCCACCTAAACGCGCCGCCAGGTCTTCATCGCGTAATACCGACTGAATTCTGCTGGCCACCTGTTTGAGTAATGCATCGCCAACATGGTGACCCAGGGAATCATTTAAAACCTTGAACCGATCCAGATCCATAAAAATCACAGCGCCATAAAGGTTATTCCGTTTGGCAATGCTGATTTCGGTTTGCAGTTGATTTAACAAAAGGCGCCGGTTCGCCAACCCCGTCAACGCATCATAAAATGCGAGTTGGGTAATCTCCTGTTCCGATTTTTTTTGTTCCGTGATATCGCGAATACTGATTAACACCAACTGCTCACCCAATGAAGGCAGCAATGTCATCGTAATAGCACATAAAATTTTCTCACCTGCCTTATTGAGATGAGTCCATTCAAACTCAACCTGTCCCTGTTTGCTGGCTTGAGCCATTTTTTCCTGCGCCATCTGCAAACTGGGCTCTCCATTATCCTGAAACTGGGGCGAAAAGCTCATAGGATCAAGCCTTTCCAAGCCTTGCTCGGGTAATCCAAATAAATGCAATGCTTTGGCATTCGCTTCGACAATTTTAAAGCGGTCAATATCGAAAACAATCAAGGCGTCAAAGCTGCTTTCAAATAAGGCTCGGTATTTGCGTTCCTTAAAACGCAACTCGTCTTCAATGTCATAATATGCGGTAACATCAACCATCACGCCCATAAAACGACTCACATTGCCGTTAGCCGCCTTTTCCACCGTAACGATATCCCTGATCCAGACGATATGCCCTTTTTTATGCAGCATACGATAATCGATTTGATAACTTTTTCTGGCTTTACTCTGTTCCTGGCAAAATGCTGGCGCCCATTTCCGATCGTCTGGGTGCATGTTTTTTAACCAAAAATCATGTTCCAGCCATTTTTCGGGTGGATATCCCAAAATAGTTTTAACCTGATCACTGACAAAGGTAAATTGAAAGGTTTCCGCGTCTGCCTGCCAAAAAACCGCCTGTTGTGATTGAATCAACGCCCGAAACTTTTGTTCACTTTCAGCCAGTTCCCGCGTGCGCGCTTCAACCTGTTGCTCAGTACGCAGGGTACGTCCTGTCAGCATCAACACACCCGCAGTCACTAATGTCGCGAAGATAAAACCAATAATAACCAGGCTGTAAAAATAACTGTGTACCGATTCGACAAAAGATGGTGCGGGAAAATAGGAAAGAGTCCAGGTTTGATTGGCAATCTGAATCGTATCTTTTATTTTAAAGCCACGTAACACTTTCAGGGCTTCAGGTGTATAGTTCTGATAAATAACCTGGCCTTTTCGTGAAATCTGCACAAAAAGCTTAAGCGTTGGCCACTGCGTAAAAAAATCGCTCAGCATGTCATCGATCACTGAAACCGTTGCAACGACACCTAAGAACGCATCACGCCTCTGCGCTACAGTTTTTAGTGTATAGCCCTTAACATAAACCGGTGCATAAAATATGAGGCCCGCTTTAGATTGCTTTGTTTGCACAAGATTAACGGGTGCTGCGGCCTGTATTTTTCCGGAATCACACGCTTCATACAGTACTTTTTGTGCAGCCGGGTATGACGCCACATCATACCCCCTGGCGGCTAGATTATTTTCGACCGGGTAAAGATAGCGAATCGCATAATACGCATTCCTGTCTGCCGCCACTACAGGCGGCCCGAATTGACGCCATTCCGTAATTTTGTGATTTAGCTCGTGTTCAAATTGTGACCTTTTATACGCGGGAACTTTTTCAATCCATTCAAATGCACGAATATAAGCATTTTTTGCCAACAAAGGTTTAACCAAAGCAGTAAAGTTCTGCGCGGACACATCAGGTACACTATCAAAAAAGTTTTTGACAAATTCGGTCAGCGCTTGCTGGTCAGAAAAATTCCTTCGCAATAGCGTAGAAACGCGCGCACTGTTTTTCTGAAACACGGCAAACAGGCGTTTTTGTTCGAGGGCTGTGCCGACTTGAAAAAAAGAAATCAAGAGAACACTGAGCATTAACAGCGGCCATGCGACCAATCTAACGCGCTGCCGCCAGATGGCTTTAGGCCGGCCAATCCAGCAAAGCAACAGCGGGGTAAAGACCATAACCCCTAAACTATCACCCACCCACCAGGTCACACACAAATCAGTCACATCTTGCCAGGGGATGGATTTAAACATCACCAACACAACAGCGCCAAAAACAGGCGCAATAGTGCAACTGAGTATTCCTCCGGCCAAAAAGATCAGGATACTTTGATCGTCCAGCAGCGGACTATTTCGGCCATTGAAATATTCAATCCCACGCACACCCACAACAGCCTGCACGCTACTCCCAAGCGTACTTAACAAGGCTATCGCCAAATTTTCGTTAAAACCGACCACATCGACACTAAAAGACAACCAGTCGGCAAAAAAAATGCCCAGCACTAAACCAGGCAAAATTTTACTGCGATAAACCCATACCGCCGCCAACGCCAGCCCGGCCGCCGGCCAAAAGGGACTCACATACCCTGACAGCAATGTCATGTCCATACTAAAAGAAGCCAGTATGATATACCCTGCAGCGACAGCAATATTTCGGATAACCCATTGATACAGAATCGGTAATGTTGACAATTTCATCATTCAAGGCAATTGTGGATTATTTTTTAGTTTATTCAGTTCATTGGCAGTACATAAATATTCAGAACTCCTTGCTATTTGACACCTTCATCCCAGCCTTCTTGCAAAGGAAGAAGGCGAAATTGAGAGGGGCTCTGAATATTCAGGGTTCAGTAAGTATAGATCAGATTTTGCATAATCGCGCTGCTCGCCGATTAACAACGCTTAACTTTGAAATGATTTTTTATCGCCAAACGTATGCTGCCAATCCTGATCAAATTGCTTGATGGCCGCCTCTATCCCCGCGTGGTCTAGAAAGCCGGTCGCTACATCCAAAGGCAAAGTGATGGCAGCTATGCCCGTCTGAATCACAGCCATCGCCTGGTGAATACTTTTAAAACTGGCGGCTAGAATTTTGCACTCAGGCCGATGCGTTTGTAGCAATTGTTGTAAATCTCCGACCATTTCAACGCCATCTGCACCGCCTGCTTCAATGCGATTGATATACGGTGCCAGATAGTCCGCGCCCGCTAACGCCCCCATAAAGCCCTGTTGGAGGGTATAAATTGCTGTTGCCAAAACGGGAATATTATTGGCGCTGAGGTGACGAATCGCCGCCAGACCGATTTCATTCGCCGGAATTTTGACCACGATATCGTAGGGCAAAGCGTTTAATTGTTTCGCCTCATCCACAATATCTTCGACCGTTTGACTGACGACTTGCACATGAAAACGTGCCTCAGGCCCCATGACCTGCGTGACTTTTTCAAGCAGTGCATTCACACCACACCCTGATCGTGCCAGAATCGAGGGATTGGTCGTTATTCCTGTTAGCGGTAGAAACTGTTGAAAATGGGTGATTTGCGCCACATCGGCGCTATCCAGGTAAAGTTCAAACATGATTTAGTTAGACAATAAGTTGTATGTATGGAAAATGCGCCAGGAACACATGCAGCATTATTTTGTAATCACAAAACGAACCGCGTCGAGTTTCAGTTGTGTCTGCTGAAGATTATCATGCCCTAACAGGGCGAGCTCTTTGAGCTGTTCAATTTCGTCTTGTTTAATGCCAGGATTCACTTGCTTCAAGCGTGTCAGTCGTTTGATTTCCGCCCGATAGGCCAGCAATAATTGTTGACAACTGTTTTCAATCAATGCCTGCATTTTGGATTCTGCCGTCTGTTCTGCCAGCCTTATCATGGCATTGATGACATCACGTTGATGATTCAAAAACTGGGTAATCTGTTGCTTATCAAAACGGTCACCGGTATCTATCATACTGTGATGACTGATGTCGTCGCTGCGGTCATGCTGCGTCTGATCGATTAAAATCCGAATCGGTGTTGGCGGTAAAAAACGGTTGATTTGCAATACCGGCGGTGCGCTACATTCGACGACAAACAACATCTCCAGCAAAAATTGCCCACCTTTTAACGCGGGATGTTGAATCACGGCCACCGAGGCATTGCCGGTATCACTGGACAACACTTGATCCATTGCCGCCATCACCATGGGATGCTCATCGGTCAAAAACTGCATATCTTCACGCGCCAACGCAATGTCGCGATTGATCGTGACGGTAACGCCATCGTCTTCCAAGCCTGGAAAATGGGCATCCCGCCTATTTTCAGTCGGCTTCAGGATATAACAATCGGCAGAATGAAATTCGCTATTGACGCCATAACACTCAAAAACCTGTTCCATATAAGGCCACAAATCACTCTTAAGCTCGCGTTTATTCACTTCATCGATTAAATGCCGAGCCTGTTCGGGACGGCATGAATTCAATTCCAGCAAGGGATCGCGGCCCTTATGTAATTGTTCCTCCACCTGCTTCAGTATCTGCTTCGTTTTGCTGATCAGTCCATTGATGTACACACTGTTGTCGGGGGCTCTCATCGCCTGCTGGCGTTCTGTCTGCACCTGTTGCAACACTTGGTCGGCACCGTTGCAGTTATGCTGAAAGGCATTCAAGCCCTCGTGATACCAGCGAAACAAAACATGCTGCGGGCTGTTTTCAATATATGGAATATGGATTTGAATCACATCGGTCTGGCCAATACGATCCAGACGACCGATGCGCTGCTGTAATAGATCGGGATTGTCGGGTAAGTCATACAACAACAGATGATGCACAAACTGGAAATTTCGACCTTCGCTGCCGATTTCCGAACACAGCAGTATCGTGGCCGCCGATTCCGGGTCAGCAAAATAAGCGGCCGCTCGATCGCGCTCGACAATGCGCATACCCTCATGAAAAACGGCGGCGGCAATGCCGTGTTTTTCCCGCAACCATTTTTCCAGCGCGACCACTGTCTCCGCCTTGTGGCAAATCAGCAAGGCTTTTTCAGATCCCAGTTGTTTGATTTTATCCAGCAGCCACTGTTGATAAACCGCTTCTGGCATGTCGCCGTTCGCCACCAACGGATAAGCATGACATTGCCGATCGGGAAAGCCTTTGACCGTCTGTCTGGAATTGCGAAACAAAATACGGCCGGTGCCGTGTTGATCGAGCAATAATTGTATCAATTCATCCCGCACCGCCCTGATATCATCGGCCTGATTCACCTGTACCAGCAATGTCTCAGCATGATCATGACGAATAAGGTCTTCCAGCATGCTAATTTCAGCTGCCGTCAAAGGGCTATCGGACAATAGCCGGTAGGTAATTTCAGCAACCGGTTTATACTGTTTCTGTTCCGCCTGAAACGCCTCAAAATCATAAAACCGGTCTGGATCTAATAATCTCAAACGGGCAAAATGACTCTTTGTCCCCATCTGTTCCGGCGTCGCCGTCAGTAAAACCAGGCCGGGCGTAGCTAAGGCAAGATTTTCAACAAAACGATATTCAGCGCTCGGCTGCTGCTCGTCCCATTCGATATGATGGGCTTCATCAATCACCACCATATCCCAGCCCGCCTCCAGAACCTGTTGTTGTCGCTTAAGATGTTGCGCCAGAAAACTCTGACCGCATAACACGAGCTGTTCGGTTAAAAAGGGATTGTCATCCGCATCGGCGGCAGCCTGGCAACGTTCTTCATCAAATAAGCTGAAACGTAAATTAAAGCGCCGGATCATTTCAACCAGCCATTGATGCAACAAGGCATCCGGCACGATAACCAGAATACGCTGGCTCAAGCCATTAAGCAGACGGTGATGCATAATCAGCCCGGCTTCAATGGTTTTACCTAAACCAACTTCATCGGCCAACATAACCCGGGGTTGAACCCGATTGGCGGCCTCATGGGCAATATAAATCTGATGTGGAATCAATGCCGCTCGCGCGCCTTGCAAACCTTTAACCGCTGACTGCTGAAACGCTTCCTGCCGCCGCCAGGTTTCATAGCGCAATTGAAACCAGGTGGGCGGATCGAATTGACCACTGAACAGGCGATCTTGCGGCTTGTTAAACTGAATATGAGGATTCAGGTCCATTTCTTCCAGCGTAACAGGTTCCCCGTTTTCATTTTTACCGCTATAGACCAAAATACCGTCTTGTTCCTGAACGGCATCAATCCTGATGTTTTCGCCATCGATCGATTCTATGCTATCACCTGGCGAAAATTGTACCCGCGTCAACGGCGCATTGGCCCGGGCATAAATACGCCGTTCCCCTGTCGCCAGATACAACACGGTAACCCGATTAAACTCGACCTCCAGAATAAGCCCCAAACCTAATTCGGCTTCGGTATTACTCATCCAACGCTGTCCAGGAACCATCGTCGTCATTTAACCCAGCCTTGCCAAAGTAAATGGTCAAAAGAAAGTTTCAGCAAATCCGCAAGTTTTTGTGTGTGCATAGAATTTTAGACGCTGATTTTTGAAATACCGACCGCCTCTCTAAGCTCCTGAATAAACGGTGTTGCAATTGCTCGTGCCTTTTGCGCGCCCTCTTGCAACTGCTCTTCAATATGTTCAGGGGCATCCAGCAAGGCCTGATAACGCTCCCGTGCCGGGGCAATTTCTTCGTTTATTTTTTCAAATAAAATCTTTTTCATTTCGCCCCAGCCAATGCCTTCGGCATAACGATGGCGCATTTCGGCCACTTCAGACGCATGCGCAAACGCCTGATAAATCCCAAACAAGGTACAGCCTTCCGGGTCTTTAGGCTCGCCCGGCTCCAGGGAGTTGGTTTTGATTTTATTGATCAATTTACGGAACTTTTTCTCATTTTCAAACAACGGAATGGTGTTGTTATAACTTTTACTCATTTTGCGCCCATCCAGCCCCAGCAATGTTGCCGCATTGTCCTCTACCACAGCTTCCGGCAAGGTAAAATGTTCACCATAAATATGATTAAATCGACTGGCAATATCGCGCGCCATTTCAATATGCTGTATCTGATCTTTGCCAACCGGTACCTTGTTGGCATTAAACATTAAAATATCGGCCGCCATTAAAATTGGATAACTGAACAGGCCCATGGTGATGCCTTTGTCCGGATCCTTGCCGCCGGCTTCTTCATTTTCAGCAACGGCGGCTTTATATGCATGCGCCCGATTCATTAAGCCTTTCGCTGTCACACAGGTCAACATCCACGTCAATTCCAGAATTTCAGGCACATCTGACTGGCGATAGAATACGGCATTGGAGGTATCTAACCCCAACGCCAGCCAGGTTGCCGCAATTTCCAGACTTGATTGTTTCACCCGTTCAGGCTCTTGACATTTAATTAAGGCATGATAATCAGCCAGAAAATAAAATGGCCGGACATCATCATCTTTACTCGCGGCAATCGCGGGCCGAATCGCACCGGCATAATTGCCTAAATGGGGTGTTCCTGTGGTGGTAATTCCGGTAAGAACGATGGACTTGTTCATAAATTATCCTTAAATTTTTAAGTTAACTCATGCGAAAAACAATTCGCAAAATAAAATACTCAGGGAGTTTAACCCCTTGACCACAAACGGACAAATATGCCCGCGTGCTTTTGAGTAAATAGCTGATCTTTAACCGGTAATTATAGCCTAAACCGCCCTGCTTCAGACGCTTTGCATTTAAACACGTTCTTCCCACCGGTAGGTTACAATAGCCAGAAAAAACAGGTTACAGATTAAGAGGATGACCGCATGAATAATAATGATAATAAAAAATTTCCCGCCGCCAACCAGTTAAAAAAACTCAGAACAACACTGGCCATCTTGCAAGGCACCCACCTCTTATCCACATTGTCTCGAGAAGCTGAAGCGACTGTTTCTCATGACCAGACCAAACGCGTCACCTATTTGACCATGTTATTCACCCGTATCCATCGGGATATTTTTCATGACTGGAAAGACCAGGCCAGTGTCAATCACAGACCAGGCATCATTATTTCCGCCGTCACTCGAAAACGCTTTCGTAACACCATTGGCCAGCTGGTGCTTGATGGCCAAAAAAACAAAGACACGGCGATATTCGACAACAATGGCTTTGTCATCTACACCGAAAATATTGCCGATCGACTGGCGTGTTTTTATCAGGAAATGCGACACATACGACCATTTTCCTATGGCAACCGGATTACACTTGATTTATTTATGAGCACGCTAGGACGTTTGCCAGCCTTTAAAGCCGTTTATGAAGCCGGAATTGATTTTAGACGATTGGCCAAAGGCGACGCCGCCATTCTTCATCGTCCAGACAGCAACCTTAAGCAAATCAGCCTCGCCTTTCAACACGCATTAGATCCAATCCGCAATAAAACCCTGGCAAACAAAGCAAATAACTACGGCACCTGGCCGGAAAACAAATATTTTCTGTCAGGCATTCCGTTTCTATCGCATACCACAGAAGATGGCGTGTTGTGTTTAGTCACCGTAACAGGTGGACTGGTGCCAGTTAATAGCATTACCGGAGACCCATTCAGCGAAGGCAAACACCTGGCCGACAGTCCTTTGAGTATTGCCGAAAAAATAATCGGCTATCTGCCGGGCACAGAATACCTTCGACATCCCGATAAACGACTGATTGATGGTATCCCCATTCGAGAAGATGGCGTTGCCCCCTTGTTTTGCCTGGATGTCAATATGCTGACCGGCCTACGCACCCCCAGTCACATGGAGTTTCTGGATCTTCTAAAAGAATGTGAAGGGGATAAAAAGCATTTATTTAAAGTTGCCAATAACGAGCCGCTTAAAAAACGTCTGCTTGCCGCCGCCGATGGCGATAAACGCCTGGAACGAACCGTTGAAATCGCCTATGACAGACTCTGCCGCATCCAACGGATTTTAATCAATACCCGACAAAAAATATTCGAGGGTAAATCCCCCGTCCTCAAGCCTAAACTATTCATGAGCATGGGGGGCGCCGGCGCCGGAAAAACCGCCGTCGAAGAAATCGCCGCCGCCCAATGCGGCGACAACTATGTCATCGCTTCACTGGACGAATTCCGTAAATTAAGTGATTTATACAACATCCTGACCGCAGCCAACCACCACAGTGACGACTATGTTTATGTCGAGCCCTTTGCCAATCGACTGCGCGATATGGTCGCGCAACACGCCAAAGAAGCCGGTATCAATATACTCTACGATGGCACTGGTATCCCCTATCAACCACGCTACTCTACCATTATTCAGGAATTTAAAGCCGCCGGCTTCCATACTCAAATAACCGCCGTCGATGCCTTTCTGGTCAAGCCACATGGACGTGAAACCGAGCTATCCCGCTGCGGCGTTATCGAAAGCGTTAAAGAACGCTTTAAACGTACCGGCCGCGCCTTACCCTGGGTCATTACCATCGACAAACATATCCGCGCCCCGCGTTCGTTTCTAACCGCTGTCGAAGATCCGCACCTGGAAAAAATCACCTTATTTGCCAATGATGGCGATATTGACCAGCATTACCTGGTCGCTGAAAGTTTTACTTTATCTGAACGCGAAATCAATGCCTTACAACAACACCAGTCCCAACATTCACTGCAACCCTTTTTAAAAACATTAATTCTTGAACACCCGGACTCATTTCTAAAAAAACTGGCAGGACATCATCAACAGAAATTGCAATTATTGATTCAACGCAACCCCGACTTTACTGAAAACAATGTAGCTTACCAAATTTACAGCAATCCATTCGGTTTACGCGGTCTGGTTATCTATAACAGTCAACGCTGGATAGACTTCCTGCAGAAAAGACAACTCAACCCCAATGCATCGGGCGAAGAAGGCTTATTACATAAATCTGATGCCTTGATCTTTCACGTCGACCCTTTAGCTGACACCCCCTGGATCACCCGTTTGCAAGGTGAAGATTGATAACTGATGTTACGCAGAACCTTCTTTTACCTTCCTAAACACTGATTGAGAACGCTGGGTTAGGTTTACTGTCATTAAATGCGAATTTCCTTGTTTGTATGATTAACTTTCACTCAAGACCGCTCCCAAACCTAAGCATAAGAACGAGCTAACACTTTCCTTAACTTAATGGCAGTGTGCGTGACGTTGGACTTTTTATGTATATTAATGTTTAATAATGTTCTGTTTTATTTACGGAAAAGGCCATGATTTTCAGACAATTTATTGAACCGGTCAGCAGCACCTACACCTATTTACTCGGTTGCGAATACAGCGGTAACGCGATCTTGATCGATACGGTCACCAGTCAAACAGAGTTTTACATTCAACAATTGGATGATCTGGATCTGGATTTGATCTATACGGCTGAAACCCATGTCCATGCCGATCATATAACAGCCGCGGCTGTCTTGCGCGAACGTTTGGGCAGTAAAAGTATTGTCCACCGCGATGCAGGTGCCTCGTGCGCCGATTTAATGGTCACCGATGGCGTCATTTTGCAGGTGGGGGAAATTATCATCAAGGTACTGCATACGCCGGGACACACCAATGGCTGTGTCAGTTATTTACTGGATGACCGTGTTTTTACCGGTGATTGTCTGCTGATTAACGGCTGCGGTCGCACCGATTTTCAGCAAGGCGACGCCAAAACCATGTATGAAAGCATCACCCAAAAACTGTTTACCTTGCCTGACGATACGCTGGTTTATCCCGGCCACGATTATAAAGGGATGACGGTATCGACGATAAAACAGGAAAAAGCGTTAAATCCACGCCTGGGTAATCAGAAAAGCTGTGAAGAATTTATCGAGATCATGAATAACCTCAATCTGCCCTATCCTAAATTTATCAACGAAGCCTTACCCGCCAACCAATCCTGCGGACAGGTTGACGCTGATGCCGGCCAGGTTATTCAAGGCTAAGGACGCAAAAACATGACGCTTATTGCGCTATTATCGATTGTTATCGGTATTTTACTGGGTTTGCTTGGTGGCGGTGGATCAATTCTGACCGTCCCTGTTCTGGTCTATCTCGCCAAGCTTTCAGCCCAGGAAGCCATCGTCACTTCATTGATTGTGGTGTGCCTCACCAGCCTGATTGCGGTCGTTCAACATGCTCGACATCGGCGTGTCTGTTGGAAAACGGGGCTGACCTTTGGTACCGCCGGCATGCTGGGCGCATTTTACGGTGGCCAATTATCAGCCTATATTCCAGATGCTATTTTGCTGGTGCTGTTTGCACTGATCATGATCATAGCGTCAATCTCGATGATTCGGAAACCCAAAAATGCACCCGCACCGATACAAAACTGCGAAGAAAACTTCTGCCCCAAAAACCTTCCCGTTTCGGCAATTTTGCTGGATGGTGTGCTGGTGGGCCTGATTACCGGTTTAATCGGTGTCGGCGGTGGTTTTTTGCTGGTTCCGGCATTGACGTTGTTGGCGGGCCTCCCGATTCAGGCGGCGATTGGCACATCCTTGTTTATCATCGTCTTGCAATCGATTTCGGCATTGGCAGGTCACGCTGGCCATATTGATTTAAATATTCCACTCACAGCGACAGTGACACTCTGTGCCATTGTTGGCAGCTTTGTTGGCAGCTATTTATCTCACATCATCCACACACGTCACCTGAAACCAGGATTTGGGGTGTTTGTATTATTGCTGGGCAGTTTTTTGCTTTATCAGGAAATGTCGCAACAATTGATAGTGCAAATCCATGATTTAATCATCCAGAACAAGGAATTTCTGCTCGGCGGCCTGAGCATTCTACTCATCCTGGCATTTTACCGTTTCTGGGCCTGGTTGCATCGGCCCAGCTAAGTTTGCTAGGCCAATAACGGCGCAATAACCAATGACACAATCGACATCAGCTTAACTACGATGTTAAGCGAAGGCCCTGAGGTATCCTTGAAGGGATCACCCACCGTATCGCCGCAAACAGCAGCCTTATGCACATCACTGCCTTTACCACCATGCGCGCCACCTTCAATCAGTTTTTTGGCATTGTCCCAGGCACCCCCGGCATTCGCCATAAACAAGGCCATTAAGACGCCTGCCAGCAGGGAGCCTGCCAACAAGCCGCCTAATGCTTCTTTATTCAACAAAAAACCCACCAACACCGGCGTTGAAATCGTCACTAAACCGGGCAAAATCATTTCCCGCAACGAGGCTTTGGTTGAAATTTCGATACAGCGGGCCGAATCAGGTTTGACATCGCCTTCCATCAGGCCTGTGATTTCACGAAATTGACGACGCACTTCTTCCACCATCGCCTGCGCCGCTTTGCCCACCGAGTCCATCGTCATCGACGCCACCAGAAAAGGCACTGAACCGCCAACAAATAAACCAATCACCACGAGCGGACTCAATAAATCGATTTTGTCCAGATGAGCAGCCTGGGCATAGGCAGAAAACAGTGCTAACGCCGTCAATGCCGCCGAACCAATCGCAAACCCCTTCCCCACCGCGGCGGTGGTGTTGCCAATCGCATCCAGCGAATCGGTGATTTTTCGTGTTTCAGGGCCTAATTCCGCCATTTCACTGATGCCACCGGCATTATCAGCAATCGGTCCATAGGCATCCACCGACATCGTTACGCCTGTTGTCGCCAACATGCCCACGGCAGCGATGCCAATACCATATAAACCAGCTGAATAATAAGACACAAATATCGCCGTACAAATCCCCAAAATAGGCCATACAACCGAACGCATACCGATACCCAGCCCGGCGATAATATTGGTCGCGGGCCCGAATTTAGACGCTTCGGCAATTTTTTCAATCGGGCTTTTAGCGGTGTAATAATCGGTTACGCGGCCGATAAACACCCCGGCCAATGTGCCGCCAAACAAGGCCCAGAATGGCCCATCCACTGATGTGATCCGTTCGTCGTGATAAAACTGAATCCCGGTTTGATGAATCAGAACATACGCCATCCCTAAAAACAATAACGCTGCAATCCAGGTTACCGCTTCCAAGGCGTGTGCGGGGTGACGGTGTTTTAAAACCTGCATCGCCAACACGCCGATGATCGAAGCGAAAAGTCCTAATACGATCAGTGCAATAGGCAAAATCAACGCTTTTGTCTGCATGGCGTCGCTATCGACAAAATTTGTCGCAGCCGATGCAATGACAATGGAAGCCACCACTGACCCGACATAAGACTCGAAAATATCGGCCCCCATCCCCGCCGTATCGCCGACATTATCACCGACATTATCGGCTATCGTCGCCGGGTTTCGGGGGTCATCTTCAGGGATGCCGGCTTCGACCTTACCCACCAGATCGGCACCGACATCGGCTGCTTTGGTGTAAATACCCCCGCCGATACGCGCAAACAAAGCAATTGATGACGCGCCCATGGCAAATCCACTCATAATGGAATAATTCGCCACTTTGGAAGGATCGATCAATAGAAAAACGATGGCCAGGCCGGTCAACCCCAAAGAGGCAACCGAAAGCCCCATTACCGACCCCCCACCGAAAGCAACCATCAGCGCCGCGCCCATGCCTTTCTGGTTGGCAGCCGCTGAGGTTCTGACATTGGTCTTTGTGGCCGCCTGCATACCAAAAAAACCGGCCAGCATGGAACAGGTCGCGCCGCCTAAAAAGGCAAAAGCAGTCGCCGGGTTGATTTTAAAGTAAATCAAACTCGCCACAATCAAAACAAAAATCACCAGAATCCGGTATTCTGCTTTTAAAAACACCATGGCGCCTTCGTGAATCAAGTCGGCAATCTGCCGCATTTTTTCACTGCCCGCATCAACTCTCAGAATTAACCTGTAAATAATAAATGCCAATAACAAGCCACCTGCGCCGGCAATCGGCGCGGCGGCTGTAAATAATTCGATATTCAAAGGAATTCTCCTGTCGTCAATATGCGTGACTAATGTATAAATTGTTCAAAACGGGTTTCTTTTTCCAGCAACTCCTTTTGCAGCATAATGCTCAGTTTAGGGCTGATTATTTCATTTTTTGTTAAATATTTTAATGTTTCCTGCTCTTTCAACAGAATCGTTTTTTTACCTTGTTGCAGATTATAAGCCGTCACAAGCTCATAGTTTTCTTCAATCATTAAATTGATATTACGTTTCGTGTTCTTTGCAATCTTTTGATACAACGTAATCGTTTTCTGTAACGCTTCAGCGTCATCGAATATTTCCTTGAGACTGGTGTTTGGCAGGTTCTTAAGCTGGACAATGGCATCCTTTAATAATTTATACTGGACGCGGTAATACACATACAATTCCTGAGGCGTCAACAACGGTGATGGTAAAAACAAAATACGCCGGATAAAATTGATCACCCCCTCAATCATATCGACCGGAAAGCGCTCGTTGATGGCTTTTAATTGTGGCTGCCCTTTCTCGACCCGCTTCATTTGTATATCCAAAAGATTCAGGATTTTTTTGTAGATTTTTTCATTAATTTCACCGCTTCGGTAAATTTCCTGCAATTTGGCTTTTTCGGTACCCAATACAAAAACGCGCAACAATCTTTCGGAATGCTTCCTGCCATCACCAATTTTCTGATGGAACTCTCGCATGACTTCATCATGCTTTTGCTGATAAATTTTAATCAGCTGACTATACAAGCGTTGGGTTATTTTTTTCTCCGATAACAAGCGATCCAGCGTTCCTATCACCTCATCGAAAATCAATGCCTTGCTTTTAAAATACCCTACATTTTCAAATTCTGTCAGCGCATCGATCTTCAAGAAATTAATGACTTTTTCAATACTCAGCGCTTTGACCAATAACGTAAAATAAATACAGCCGATGACAATCGCGGCCAGAAACTCCTTGATAGAAAACGCATACTGCCATTGCGGCAGGGTTAAATCATCCGGAATCAACAACACCATGATGACCGCCAACGAGCCGCGCAGACTCCCCCAGGACAATAAATGCATCCACCGTAATGGAATCGGCTCTTCTTTTTTGGTCAGATTGAGAAATCCCAAAACCGGATAAATCGCCACAGCGCGCCCAATCATCACAACGACAATCGCAATCGCAATCGGCATCACCGCGATATGCAAGGAAATAGATTTTTCAACGAATAACAGCCCCATCAAAATAAACACCAGCGAATTGGCGATAAAGGCAAAATATTCCCAAAACTTCTCCATATATTCTTCAACACCGGATGACATTTTATAACGCCCAAAATTACCAATAACCATCGATGCCACCGTGGTCGCGATAATCGGTGAAAATTGCATGACATGCCCTGCAATCACGATATGCTCGGAAATCACTTCCGTTAAAATAAACGTAAAGTGAGCAACCAGCAGCGTCAATGTGATTTCCAGATGTTCATACTCGCCAACCCATTCGATCAACTTGGAAAACAAAAAGCCCATGAAAAGACCAAATAAAACCCCGCCAAACAGCATGATGCAAAAATCCAGCCCGCCATCAAGCAACACCCCCCAATGGGTCTCTCCGCTGGACATAATGCCCAGAATAACCAGAAAGGCAGCAAATGCCGTTCCGTCATTGAATAAGCTTTCCCCCTCAAAGATCAAGGTCAGGCGCTTTGGTGCACCATATTGTTTAAACAAAGCCAAAACGGCCACCGGATCAGTCGCTGAAATTATGGCGCCGAATAACAACATCACCATAAGCGGCACGTGAAAGCCAAAATAATTGAAGACATAGTATCCAGCCACACCAATAAATGCCGTTGATACCAACAAACCAACGACAGCCAGCAGACTGATAGCACGGATATTAGCCAGCATATCGTCGATCTTGATGTTATAGGCCGATTCAAAAATCAGGATGGGAAGAAAAACAAAAAACAGTAATTCCGGCGTTAAATCAAGACTGGTGATAAAAGAAAAACTTTCGATACTGGACAATGGCACCAATAAAGACCCCACAATCACCAACAAAACGGTGTAGGGAAACTTTATTTTTTCAGCAATGACATAAACAACCAGCGAAATCAGTATCAAACTAAATAACGACAGGAACACATCAAGATTCATTAATTCACCATTCCTTCAACGAGATGAAAAACAGGGGATTCGGACAGACATTCGGCATACCCATCGTTGACTTTTTGTCGAAAACAAGGCAAAAAAGCAGAGACCAGGCTCTGAAAATTCATATGTGAAGCGTCTTATATGCCAAAAGCACCATTTTACAGTGAACCCCCCCACGGATAAAGCTTAGTTTACGGATGTTGTACGACTTGGTATTTTTGACACTGTATTGGGATTCCTCGTTCCCAAACTCTGTTTGGGAATGCTTGGTTTAGAAGCTCTGCTCCAGTCGTTTAGTTGGCCATATGACGGCAGTGTTCCCACAGAATTTCAGGAACAAGGTGATCCACTATTCCCGTGGCGAAACGACCGCCAAGGAAATAACCGGGGCTTGTGAAAAGTAGCGCCCATGCCAATCGCCGCTTCACCCTGTCGTACCTGCCTACAGTGAAATATGAGCTCATGACGTCAAGCTTCAATCGCGGCTAAAGCCGCTCCTACAACGCTCAAGCCACCTTATTCCCCGTAGGAGCGACTTTAATCGCGATCAAATCATCCCAATCAGTAACTACTCAGCGTGTTTGGGGCTGAAGGCATAGGCTATTGATTTATAAGGAC
>CAJXMF010000034.1 GCA_913056195.1 uncultured Methylococcaceae bacterium
AGCCTGATAAATCAAGAGCCTATGCCCACAGAAGAATTTACGCTGAGTAGTTACATTTCACTTTAAGAAAATGCACTACAATGACTTTAAAAGTAAATGCAGCACGGCACTGCTGACAACTGTTTTTTTGCTGGTGGGGCTTTCGATACAGTTGCTATGGCATCATCAGCACGCCACAGCATCAGTGCAGCGTACCTACTTGCCATCACCACCAAAGCCTGATTACATGCGAGTGCTCGCCATGGGCGATCCAGCCGTGTTATCCAGGCTCTCCATGTTATGGTTGCAATCTTTCGATTATCAGCCGGGCATCAGTCTGGCACTTAAAGACTTGAATTATGATCGGTTGCTGGGCTGGTTGACATTAATCCAGCAATTAGATGCACGCAGTCAATATCCACTTTTTTCGGCAGCCTATATTTATGCCAATGTAGCGGATGAGACGCGTCAGCGGCAAGTGCTGGCATTTATAGAACAACGCTTTCAGAAGCATCCTGATCGCTATTGGCGGTGGCTGGCTCATGCAGCTATTTTGGCCAAACATCGGTTGCATGATAATGATCTGGCTCTCGCTTATGCACATTTGTTAAGAACTCGAACCGATAAGGCAATTGTACCGGCCTGGGCCAGGCAAATGGAAATCGGGATTCTGGAAGAAAACGGCGAGTATGAAAGTGCCAGAATGTTGATCGGTGGCCTGCTGAGTGAATCGGCGATCACGGATCCGCACGAATTGTATTATCTGAATCAGCGTCTGAAACAGCTCAAGACCAAGTAATCATACGCTTTTTATGAGACAAACAAGCATGGGGGCTGTAACATGCTGATTTTGGGAGGGGCTGGGTTATACCTCTCATCATACCATCGCTCGCCTATCGGTAAATAAGCATGCGTTCTTGGCATGCCCTGCCCGAAACCATTCGCATCCACATCAACAACAGGCCGACATTTGGAATTGTAATTTGCAATTTTAGCTTGCAAATCAGACTGCACCAACTCATCAGTCTTTGGATGTTTTAAGGCATAATCAATCGCACGCTGACTCACGTAAAAGGCTTTCCTCCTTGCCCATTTCATCAGGGCTCAATTTTCTTTTGTCAGCGAAATCCGGTTCGTATTAGTATACCAAAATGTTTATTAGTCTGGTCAAACGTCAGGCCGGTCAATGGACATTATTTTCTTTGATGGCAAAGACTTTTGTCGAGGTTAAGTGGGTGGTATGTCATGGAAAAATAGTATGACACCAAATTCCACTTCAGCTATATATGATGGCAGGCAGAGCGTTGTAAAAATAATTACTCTAAAAACATAAACAAGAATGATTTGCATTTATAACTATAGATTTATTATAATCAACTCTTGTTTTTTTGGAGGGTTATTGAAGTGAAGTGTAAGAAATCGGTGTTGCAGTTTGCTGTAGCGTTATCTTTGCTAGGGGCAAATACTGCATTTGCTGAAGTGGATAAGGGACGTCCACCGCAGTCAATGGCTGAAATGTGGAAAGTGATTCAAGCGCAACAAGCTCAAATCAATCACTTGACCCAGCAACTGGAAGAAAAGAAGGCTTCGGTTAAAACAGTGGCTGTTTCTGATTTGGATAGAAAGACCAATGTTTTGGCGAAAGAAGTTGAAAAAATTCGGACACAGTTATTTATTCCTGATGAAGTGGAATATAAAAGTCAGTATGGTTTAGGACCTGCGGCTTCCAAGGTTTATCAGGTAGGTAAGGGCTTGTCGATTGGAGGATATGGCGAAGCGAATTATCAGAATATCGTCGATGATAAAACCCAAAACAGCAATGATAATGCCGATTTTGAGCGTCTGGTGTTGTATGTCGGTTATAAATTTACCGATAATATTTTGTTTAATAGTGAAATAGAGTTTGAGCATGCATCAACAGGTGGTGGGAAAAAAGGCGAGGTATCTGTTGAATTTGCGTCCCTGGATTTCTTTATAAATCCATTGGCGAATATACGGGCCGGAATGGTGCTGGTGCCTATGGGATTTATTAACCGGATCCATGAGCCGCCTTTTTATTTTGGTAATAATCGTCCGGAAGTTGAGAGAAGAATTATTCCAACAACCTGGCGTGAAAATGGTGTCGGTTTGTTTGGTGAGTTGGCACCCGGTTTGACTTATACCGCTTATGTAGTAAATGGATTGAATGCCAAAAATTTTACTTCTTCCGGGATTCGTAGTGGACGGCAAGGAGGCAGTAAAGCCAAGGCGGAAGATCTGGCTTTTGTCGGACGTGTGGATTATGCTCCGACACAATTACCTGGATTGACCTTTGGTGGTTCGGCTTATTTGGGTAATTCCGGTCAAAATCAAGTGTTTGCGGGTAAAAAAGTAGATGCGTTTACACAATTATATGAAGGCCATGTTCAGGTTAAATACCGAGGTTTGGAATTCAGAGCATTGGGTTCTTGGGGGCATATTGATGATGCGGCTGTGCTGAGTGTTGCAAATAATCAGACCGTTGGTAAAGAAAACTATGGCTGGTATGCAGAAGTTGGGTATGATGTGATGCCGCATTTGTTTGCTGATAGCACGCAATATCTGGCACCATTTTTTCGTTATGAACGATTGGATACGGTTGCCAGCGCGCCAACAGGGTTTGCAGATGATCTAAGCAAAGACCGAGAGATCTTTCAGGTGGGAGCCAATTACAAGCCTATTCCGAATGTAGTGATTAAGGCCGATTATCGCAACTGGGATTCAAAAGGCGGGAGTTTACCGGATGATTTTAATCTGGGTATTGGATTTATTTTCTGATAGCATCTAACACGGTCATGAATCAATAAAAAGCTTCCGATTGCTTCGGAGGCTTTTTGTCTTTTTAGATGAAGGTAATATGCAAAACAAACACACGCCTTTCAAGGGCATTATTTTAGGATTGATATTTTTATTGGTCGCTATTCCTGCTGTGAGTAAAATTTTCTACAGTAAAAATGAAGCGCTGGCGTTGGCTTTTGGTAAGGATGCGGTGGTGGAAATGCTGTCATTATTTCCAAACGACAAACAGCTTAAAAAAATTGAACAATTGGCGCAGGTTAAAATGGAAAGTTCATTTTTCACCTTTTATGTCGGGAAAAAAGCGGGGAAGATTTTGGGATATGCGGCGATTGAGAATCGTATTGTCAGAACCAAGCCTGAAACGTTGATGGTTGTCTTGGATACCCAGGGTAAAGTAACGGCTATTCATACACTGGCCTTTCATGAGCCACCTGAATACCAGCCACCGCAGCGTTGGTATGAATTACTCTACCAGCGTGACCTGGGGCGATTACGATTGAACCAGGATATTCAAGGCATTGCTGGAGCCACCTTGAGTACTCGGTCGGCAGTCGATGTGACGCGGAAAGTGATGGCTGTTTTTCAAGTCATGTTAAAGGGAAGTTAATCGATGCGTTTTTTTGTGACTGGCGAGCAAAGCCGGCAATTATTATTGAATACGCTGATCCTGATGTTCCTAGGCTATATTGTATTGCTATGGATATCCAATGCTTTGCTTTATTTTCATAAAATGGACTTAACCGCCGCATCGGTTGTTCATTATTATCTAGGTTCAGAGCAGGAATTTACTCAGCCTAAAAGTTATCAGAGCATGTTGGAAGTGAGCCATTTTCATTTTTTTGCCATGGGTATGCTGATTCTGACCTTAACCCATTTAATGATAATGACGACGATGCCGGTATTGGTAAAGGTCTGGTTGAGTACGGTGGTCTATGTTGCGGCTGTAGCCGATGAAATTGGCGGTTGGTTAGTGCGTTTTGTGCATCCCGCTTTTGCCTATTTCAAAATCGGGGCCTTTGTGTTACTGGAGTTATCACTGGCAGCCTTAGTGATTACTGTCTTGATATCTTTATATAAAATGCGAAAACAGATGGCAGGTAAGCGATAAAGTCTCTCTGAAAAAGTTAGAAATTTTAGTTTCTATGGATGCATCCTAACTTTTTCAGGGCCAACATCAGGCTGCTTGGCATTGATGTGCGTTATATTGTTCAAGTTCTGAATAGAGCCTATAGCCGTTATTGAAGTTTTCGGACCAGATATCATTATTTATGATTTCCTGCATTTCAACCTTAAAAGGGTAACGCATGCCACGATGATCACAGCCTTCGCCAATTTGTTGCATTTTAAAGCCTTCCCGGCTGATAACACGCGCTAAGGCCTTGGTGCCGAGAAAATACCAATTATCAATATTATTGGCTTGGCTATAGAGGCTGGCGGCTCGAAATAATCCCCAAATTAAGCTTTTGTTAATGTGTCGACGACTGTAAAGCTGAGTGACATCAGTTCTTACCTGGGCGTCAGTCTGGGCGTTCAGAGCCAATGGTGGCTCTTCATCGGTTTTGCGTTTGCGAATCTCTTGAATCAAGCAAAGTCTTGAAATCTCAATGGATTGGCTGTGTTGAGCTTGGTTATCTTGTTCGATTGGACAAAGCGCCTGCAAGGGGAGTAACTCATTCCGAGGAAATACCATACGCATCGCGCCAATCCATTGATTGGTGTGTTTATGTCTAATGATAAAATGAACGGAATTATCGTCCCATTGATCCTCTTCCAATGCTTCTGGAAAGCGTGTTTTATCTTCATAACCCATTTCTTCACAGTAAACCTGATAGCGCACATTGAAATGTTGTTTTTTGCTGGCAGGGGTATCCGCTAGAAAAACTTCAAAATAGTCATCAAACATTTTAGCTCCTCATATTTTCTAACGTGTAAGTATATAATGACGTTATAAAAAAAATAAATTTATCTCGTGCGTGGGAATTACATCAAAATAATATTAAAGTAACCTTAAATTTTAAGTGCTAAATCGTTATCTTTTATGACAATTCTATGACAATGTCAAAATAGCTACCGAATTTAAGGCTTACGACCAGTCTTTATTAATGTCTGTCAGTAAAGGCCGGCGCTTACCAGATTATTTTTCAAACCAAATGAAGACCGTGTGTTTCTAAATAAACATGAATCCAATTCTACATAAATTCAATTAAAAAGAAATACGTATGAGTACGTAAGAGTACATAAGAGGGTCTCAGTTTAAGGTCTACTGCGCCATGGCTAGTGGTGTGCTTAGGATATTTAAAATCCACTTGCGCTGTGTAAATTCCGCTTTCTGCGTGTCGTTCGCGCACCACTAACAGAGCGGTTCGTAACGGTTTTGAACAGGTTATAAGGCAGATATAAAAAAGCCCCGACAGTGAAACTGCCGAGGCTTTGGCTACACATTAAAACGGTGGTGGGGCTTACATCATGCCGCCCATACCACCCATACCACCCATGCCGCCCATATCAGGCATTGCAGGCGCTGCTGTTTCGTCTGCAGGTTCGTCAGCAACCATGACTTCAGTGGTGATCATCAAGCCAGCGACTGATGCAGCATTCTGTAATGCTGAGCGAGTAACTTTTGCCGGATCCAGAATACCCATTTCGATCATGTCGCCATATTCGCCAGTCGCCGCATTATAGCCGAAGTTACCTTCGCCTTTTTCGACTTCATTCAGAACAACAGAAGGCTCATCACCTGCATTGCTGACGATTTGGCGTAGAGGCTCTTCCATCGCGCGACGCAGAATATTGATGCCGACGGTTTGATCATTGTTTGCACCTTCCAGGTCTTTGATTGTGGCCAATGCGCGAACCAGAGCGGTACCCCCACCGGCAACAACGCCTTCTTCAACCGCGGCACGGGTAGAATGCAACGCATCTTCAACGCGCGCTTTTTTCTCTTTCATTTCAACTTCAGTTGCCGCGCCAACTTTGATTACGGCAACGCCGCCAGCCAATTTAGCCAGACGTTCTTGCAGTTTTTCTTTATCGTAATCTGATGTGGCTTCATCAATTTGTGCGCGAATTTGATTAACGCGACCTTTGATTTGCTCTTCAGAGCCAGCACCATCGATGATTGTGGTGTTTTCTTTACTGATTTGTACGCGTTTAGCGGTACCGAGTTGATCAATTTCTGTTTTTTCCAAAGACAGACCGACTTCTTCAGAAATGACGGTGCCACCCGTCAAGATCGCAATATCTTCCAGCATCGCTTTACGACGGTCACCGAAGCCAGGTGCTTTGACGGCTGCAACCTTAACGATACCGCGCATGTTGTTGACAACCAGAGTCGCCAGTGCTTCGCCTTCAACATCTTCAGCGATAATCAACAATGGACGGCTTGCTTTTGCAACGCCTTCCAATACTGGAAGCAAGTCGCGGATGTTGGAGATTTTTTTGTCGAACAACAGAATGTATGGATTTTCCAGTTCGACGCTCATGCTGTCCTGGTTGTTGATAAAGTATGGTGACAGATAGCCTCGGTCAAACTGCATACCTTCAACAACATCCAGTTCATTGCTTAAGCCTGAGCCTTCTTCAACGGTAATCACACCTTCTTTACCAACTTTTTCCATCGCTTCGGCAATGATTTGGCCAACGGCTTCGTCAGAGTTGGCTGAAATAGTGCCGACTTGCGCGATAGCTTTGCTGTCTGCACAAGGCGTGGCTGCCGATTCGATAGCTTTAACCGCTTCGGCGACTGCTTTGTCGATACCGCGTTTCAAGTCCATTGGATTCATGCCGGCGGCGACAGATTTCAAGCCTTCATTAACGATAGCCTGTGCCAGAACGGTTGCTGTTGTTGTACCGTCACCTGCAATGTCAGAGGTTTTAGACGCCACTTCTTTAACCATTTGTGCGCCCATATTTTCGAATTTATCTTTTAATTCGATTTCTTTAGCGACAGATACGCCGTCTTTGGTAATCGTAGGCGCGCCGAAGCTTTTTTCCAGCACGGCGTTACGACCTTTAGGGCCTAAAGTGACTTTTACGGCATTTGCCAGTATGTTAACGCCAGCTACCATCAGGGTGCGGGCATCTAATCCAAATTTTACGTCTTTTGCTGCCATTTTTTTTCCTTCTTAGAATAAATGGTGAGTTAGAAAATATTGATGTTTGATTAGTCTAAAACGGCCATGATGTCATCCTCACGCATGACGATGACTTCTTCGCCATCGACGGTGACTTCATTGCCGGAATATTTACCGAACAATACACGGTCGCCCACTTTGACATCCAGCGGGCGGGTATCGCCATTTTCCAGCAGTTTGCCATTTCCTACAGCAAGGACAGTGCCTTCGCTGGGTTTCTCAGCGGCTGATCCGGGTAAAACAATACCGCCTGCCGTTGTTGTTTCTTCTTCTACACGTTTAATGATGACTCTGTCGTGTAATGGACGTATTTTCATCAATGTCTCCTGAACAATTTAAGTTTAATGAAATGGTTTTTTAGTATTAGCACTCGGTGCTGTCGAGTGCTAATAATAGTCAGCTTTTGCATTCTGTCAAGTACTTTGGCATTATTTGACGCTCTCTTGCCTTTCCAATAGTGCTATGAACGACAAACAATTACTCCGTTACAGCCGCCAGATTATGCTGCCACAAGTCGATATCGAAGGTCAGCAAAAGCTGCTCAACGCCAAAGTATTAATTATTGGCGCCGGCGGGCTAGGCTGTCCGGCATCCATTTATCTGGCGGCAGCCGGTATTGGGCAAATCACGCTGTTTGATGATGACAACGTCGATTTAACCAATTTACAACGACAGATTGCTCATACCACTGAGGATATAGGGATGGAAAAAGTTTTTTCAACCCGGGATACGTTAAAAAAAATCAATCCGGACACGATTGTTTTAGCGCATCCTGTCCGTCTGGAGGGGGAGAGGTTGCAGCAGGAAGTGGCGGCAGCCGATGTGGTGCTGGATTGCAGTGATAATTTCTCGACCCGTTTTGCGATTAACAGTGCTTGCGTTCAGCAGAAAACCGATTTGGTGTCCGGTGCGGCAATCCGGTTTGAAGGCCAGGTTTCTGTGTTCAGGCCATGTTTGGAGGAAAGTCCGTGTTATAACTGTCTTTATCAAAACCAGGGTGAAGCCGCGCAAAACTGCGCAACGCATGGCGTCATTTCGCCCATCACTGGAATTATCGGGAGTACTCAGGCTCTGGAGGCGATTAAGGTATTGCTTGATATCGGTGAGCCTCTGATGGGGCGCTTGCTGTTACTCGATGGGCTCAGTATGGAATGGAATAGCATGCGATTTAAGAAAAATCCATCCTGCCCGACCTGCGGCTAATTCAAAAGCGATTGACGGGCTTTGCCCGTCAATCGCATTTATCCGGATCTTAATGGTGACGCGGTTTACGTTTGCCGGACTGTGTCTTGCGTTTTTTTGCCTGGGACGATTGAGCATTGATTTTGCTGATATTCAGCGGGCGTCCAGCGACACGTACTTTTTTCAGTGTCTGAAATAAATCTTTAGGCATGCCAGCGGGGAGTTCAACCGTACTGAAATCATCTTCAATTTTGATTCGGGCGATATGTTCACCATCAATGCCGATTTCGTTTGCGATAGCGCCGACAATATTACCGGGTTTTACCCCATGCTGATGGCCGACTTCGAGCCGAAATAACTCCATCTCGATACCGCTTTTACGTTGTTTGCGCCGGGGTTCGGGCCGATCATTTCTTTCTTTTTTCTGATGTGATGATGAATCCGTTGCGCGTGACTTTCGATGGCTGTCTTTTACCAGTAGTGGCGTATCGCCTTGGGCGATTTTTGCCAGTGCGGCGGCAATTTCAACGGCTGGTACATCGTGTTCGCTTTGATATTGCTCGATAAGCTGTTCAAAAAAGCTGAGCTCCTCTGTCGCCAGCGTATCGGTAATCTGTTGTTTGAAGCGCTTAATTCGGGCGTTGTTGATAAATTCTGTCGAGGGCAGCTGCATTTGCTCAACCGGCTGACGGGTGGCCCGTTCGATATTTTTTAGTAAGCGGCGCTCTCGCGGCGCAACGAATAAAATGGCATCGCCCGTTCTGCCGGCACGCCCCGTTCTGCCGATACGATGCGTGTAAGATTCGGTGTCGTGAGGAATATCATAATTGATCACATGGGTGATGCGTTTAACATCGAGTCCGCGTGCCGCGACATCGGTGGCAATTAAAATATCCACTTTGCCTTTTTTGAGTTGTTCAATTGTGCGTTCACGAATAGCCTGCGATATATCGCCATTGATAGCGGCGGCTGCATGTCCGCGGGCCTGTAATTTCTCGGCCAGTTCGACCGTGGCTGTTTTGGTGCGCGCAAAAATAATCATGCCATCGAATTCTTCCGCTTCCAGAATCCGGGTAAGGGCATCGAGCTTATGCAGACCGCTGACTAACCAATAGCGTTGACGAATATTCTCTGCGGTTGCCGTTTTAACCTTGATGGTGATTTGTTCCGGGTTATGCAAATAGTTTTGGGCAATCTTACGGATTGCTGTCGGCATGGTAGCCGAAAATAAAGCCGTTTGATGCTGTTTGGGCAATTGCTCCAGAATCCATTCTACATCATCGATAAAGCCCATGCGTAACATCTCATCGGCCTCGTCCAGGACCAGACAGCTTAACTTATCCAGTTTAAGTGTGCCTTTACGCATATGGTCCATTACCCGGCCGGGTGTTCCCACGACGACATGGGCACCGTGTTTCAGTTGGCGGAGTTGGATGCTGTAATCCTGACCACCATAAATGGGTAAAACATGGAAGCCCTTGATTTTGGAGGCATAGCGTTGAAAAGCCTCAGCCACTTGAATGGCCAGCTCCCGGGTGGGTGCTAGCACGAGAACTTGTGGATCTTTTTGCTTGATATCCAGACGCGATAATAAAGGTAAGGCGAATGCCGCCGTTTTACCGGTGCCGGTTTGGGCCTGGCCGAGTACGTCACGGCCGTCCATGATATAAGGGATGATTTCCGCCTGGATAGGCGAGGGCGTTTCGTAGCCGACTGTTTTTAATGCCTTTAAAATGGGCTCTGATAAACCGAGACTTTGAAAAGATGGTGTTGGCGTAATTGATTCTGTCATTAAATAGTGAATGCTTGAATGGATAGGGATGTCAGCGAAGTGTTCAAATCTTTATTCGCTGGTAAGTTAAGTCATGTATTTAGACTTCAAGACCCAATATTTTTTCCACTGCAAGTTGTTCGAAAGCGGTTTTTTCAGGATGTACAGGAAAGAGAAAAGATTGAGTGGTGGGTCGTGAGCGATTCGAACGCTCGACCATCGCATTAAAAGTGCGGTGCTCTACCGGCTGAGCTAACGACCCGTAAGAAAGAGTGCGCATTATACGGAGAAGATCAGGCCTATGCAAGTTTTTTGTGACTGTTTTTTAGAAAACGAGCTGGGAAAAGACTTGACTTTTGTTAACTGTTTAAAAAATAACAGCTAAAAAAGTTGTGCACAAAAACTGTGGATAACTTTGTGGATTAAATGCGAAAAAGGCGCTGAAGGGCGCAGTTTTGTTACAGTTGTGTTAAATTGTATAAAAAATAGACAATTATAAAAGTTTAATAATATCAATATGTTATATGTATTTTCGTTTTTTAAATGACTACTTCGGATAACAAAGACAGGTTATCTGACGGATTTATAGCATTGTGGAAAGATTCGTTGATAAGCGCTTGATTGTTGGAGACCGACGTTGATTATGTTCAAAACCTCGGTCTCTATACCTTTATACCTCAATCAATTTGAAGAAACTTTTTGGCGCACCGCAAATAGGACAAGCCCATTCTTCCGGAATGTCTTCCCAGCGTGTACCCGGCGCGATACCGCTGTCGGGATCGCCTTTTTCCTCATCATAAACATGTTCGCATTCCATACACTGATATTTTCTATAATTGGCATAATCAGACATAATTGTTTCCTTAAATTTGAATCGTTTTGCCGTTTGCTGCCGATTGGTTAATCGCGGCGATAGTGCGGCAATTGGCTTTAGCGTCTTCGAGGCTGAGTGCCGGTTGTTTGTCGTTTAAGACACAATCGGAAAAATGTTCAATTTCCAGGGTAAAGTGATTCGCTGGAGGGAGACGTTCTTCGGTTTGTTGGCCGGCTTCTGTCCACCAGCTAATGATGGGAGTATCTCCGGGCAATTGCCAGACATTGTGACATTTCAAGCCCCCTTGTGTACCAATAATCTCGTATTCGGCGCGACGGGCGTGTTCAAAACTGAAATCAAACTGGGCAAAACGGCCGTCGCCAAAATCCAATACGCCGCTTTGACTGATGTCGGCGCCACTGTCAGTGTATTTTGCCAGGCTGCTGGCGGCTTTGGGTAAGGTCTCGAAATGGCGACGGATGGTATGAATCGCGTAACAGCCAATATCCCACATGGCACCGCCGCCATGCGCGACATCTTTTTCCAACCGATAAAGGCGGGCCGGTTTCATCATGAAGGAAAAACAACTGCGTACGTTACGAATCTCGCCGATGATACCGGAGTCAAGAATTTCTGCGACCCGTTGATGTTGGGGGTGGAAGTGATACATAAAACCTTCCATGACTTTAACTTGTTTTTCAGCAGCGGCACTTTGGATGGACTCAATATCGGCGACTGTTAATGCCATCGGCTTTTCGCACAGGACATGCTTGCCTTTTTCAATCGCGCGCATGGCCCACTCGGCGTGTTCATCATTGGCCATCGGTAGATAAACGGCCTGAATGTCCGGGTTATCGAGCAATTGCTCAGGGTCATCATAGGTTTGGACATTGGATGCACCGGCTCCGTAGTGTGCCAGGGTTTCGTGCGCAGCGCCGGGACGCCGGCTGGCGATGGCGACGAGTTCACTGTTTTTGGCGGCAATAATGGCAGGCATCAGGCGTTGGTTGATACGTGCTGCGCCAAGAATGCCCCATTTTAAGGTTTCTGACATGGTTTTTCCCTTTGGTTTGCGAAGACTATAAACATAACGGGAATAAAATGACTTGTCCAGGTGTAAACAATTTAATTCATATAGGCCTAAATGGGTTGTGTATATGGATTAAATTGCGGGGTAAGGGTTGTTTTTCATTTCCTGGCCAAAGGTTGACATCGGGCCATGCCCTGGAATGAAGGCAATATCCGGACCGAGCGGAAACAGTTTTTGCTGAATTGAATCAATCAAATCCTGGTGATTGCCGCGCGGGAAATCGGTGCGCCCAATTGACCCCTTGAATAAAACATCGCCAACGATGGCCAGTTTTGATTCTGGTTGGAAATACACCACATGACCGGGCGTGTGGCCGGGGCAATGAATAACCTGTAATTGGGTTTTGCCAAATTGAATCTCATCACCATCGCTTAGCCAGCGATCCGGTGTAAATGATTCAGACGGTGGAAAATTAAACAACTGGCATTGCTGTTCCAGTGCCTGTATCCAGAATTCATCATCGATATGGGGGCCGAAAATCGGAATTTCGAGTTGTGCGGCCAGTTTTTTGACGGCGCCGATATGATCCATATGGCCGTGGGTGACCAAAATGATTTCAGGGGTCGCGTGTTGTTGCTCCAGAGCATCGATTATTTTGGGAATATCGCCCCCGGGATCAACAATGGCGGCTTTGTCGGTTTTGTCGCATAGAATGCTGCAGTTTTGTTGATAGGCGGTGACAGGAATAATGGTGTATCGCATCGTCGATTTATTGTGGTGGCATATGGATAGAGCGATTGGCAACGGATAAAGCGGCCTCATGCAGGGCTTCGGAAATGGTGGGGTGAGCATGAATCGTGCGCGCCAAATCTTCCGCGCTGGCCGAAAATTCCATCGCCAGAACGGCTTCGGCAATTAAATCGGAGGCTTGATGCCCAATGATATGGACGCCGAGAATCTGATCGGTTTCAGCTTGCGTGATGATTTTGACAAAGCCTTCCGGTTTTCCCATGGACAAGGCGCGGGCTGATGCTTTAAATGGAAACAGGCCGACAGTATAGTTTTCGCCAATGGCTTTTAAGGCTTGTTCGGTTTGGCCGACCCAGGCGATTTCGGGGTCGGTATAAATAACGCTAGGAATAACGTTGTAGTTGATGGGGTTATGATTGCCGGCAATATATTCGGCGACGAAAATACCTTCCTCAATGCCTTTGTGCGCCAACATTGGCCCCAGCAAGGTCAAATCGCCAATGGCATAGACACCGGGCAGACTGGTGCAGCAGTTTTCGTCAACATGCACAAAACCATTTTCATCCAGTAACAACTCAATTTCATCGCTCACCAGTTTATCGGTATTCGGCTGTCTGCCGGAGGCGACAATCAGTTTGTCTAAAACCAGGGTATGCGTTCCCTCATTGTCTTCGTATTCAACAATGACCTTGTTATTGGCCGTCTGGCTGGATATGACACGCGTACCCAGACGAATATCCAGGCCTTGTTCACAGAATATCAAATACGCTTCCTGAGCGACCTGGTGATCCGGTGCCGTCAGAAAATTCTCCTGGGCTTCCAGTAAAATAACGTCGGAGCCCAGCCGGTTCCAGATTTCACCCAGTTCCAGGCCAATAATACCGGCACCGATAATGCCAAGCCGTTCAGGGACTTCGGTCATATTCAGCGCTTGATGGATATTTATGATTAAATCATGACAATGGGGGGCGCAGTCGAGTTTTATCGGTCTTGAGCCCGTCGCCAGAATAATGTGTTCGGCATCTAAACCTGATGTGCTTTGGTCGGAGAGTGAAACCAATTCAACGTGATGATTACTGATCAGTTTGCCATGCGCATGATAGCAATCGATACGCAGGTTTTTAAAGATAGCCTGGATTTGTTGGTTTAACAGGGTGATGGTGTTGTCTTTGCGGTCGATCATTTTACCGACATCAAGCTGAATATTACCGACCTGAATGCCATGCTCGTTTAAATCATGTGTCAGGGTATGATAAATCCGCGCCGATTCCAGCAGTGTCATTGAGGAAATACAACCCGCATTGATAAAGGTGCCGCCTAAACTTGGCCGGCCCTGAGCATCTTGCCAGTCATCGATACTGGCGACGTTGAGGCCGAGTTGAGCGGCCCGGATAGCCGCAACATAGCCAGCAGGGCCTGCACCGATAACGATAACATCATAATGTGGCGTCGACATGGCTGCATCCGATAATAGAAACAGTGTGTAGTTTACTACCCGCAATGATTGATCGTCTATAATCTAATAATATTAGAGTGGTTGGTTAGATGAAAGATATCTGAAAATAGATGCCATCTCAAGCATAAAAATAACAGGAGAAAACGATGAGCAGAAGATGCCATGAAGTAGATTATAAAATTTTCGGACATGAAATGCAGATGGTCGAAGTGGAGTTGGATCCTGGGGAAACTGTCATTGCTGAAGCAGGTGCGATGACTTATATGGAAGAAGGCATCAGCTTTGAAGCTAAAATGGGGGATGGCTCAGCGGCGGAAAAGGGTCTGTTGGGCGCCTTGTTCAATGCGGGTAAACGGGCGATTACCGGCGAATCCTTGTTTATGACGCATTTTACCCATAACGGTGCGGGCAAGAGTCATGTGGCGTTTACCGCACCTTATCCCGGAAGCATCATTCCCATCGACTTAAGTGCCATAGGAGGCGAATTATTGTGCCAGAAGGATGCCTTTTTGTGTGCTGCGCTGGGTACGAAACTGGATATCGCATTCAATCGGCGGCTGGGTGTCGGTTTTTTTGGTGGCGAGGGCTTTATTCTGGAGAAGATGAGCGGGGATGGCATGGTGTTTGTTCATGCCGGTGGCACGGTTATCGAAAAGGAACTGCATGGTGGAACATTACGGGTGGATACCGGCTGTTTAGTGGCTTTTCAGCCTTCGGTGGATTACAACATCGAGCGTGCGGGCAATCTTAAAAGCATGGTTTTTGGTGGCGAGGGCTTGTTTATGGCGACGTTACAGGGTCATGGCAAAGTCTGGCTGCAAAGTTTGCCATTCTCTCGCATGGCTGATCGTATTATTGCCCATGCACCAGGTCATGGCGGCGATGATCAGGGTGAAGGCTCGGTGCTGGGTGGCATTGGTCGCTTAATCGATGGCGATTGACCTGAACGATAAGGGCTTTTCGAAACAGATTACGTGGTGTCAAGTGTTTTTCGACTTGTGCTTTTCAATTTTCTCGTTTCCAAACCTGGTTTGGAAACGAGAAAAGGCGGTTCTACGTCATATCCAAATATGTTTTTATTCTCTATTTGCCCAATGGTCTGGTAGTCGATGTAGATGAGAAACAGCTACAATCATGATTTCTTTTTTATCTTCTATGTACTGATAAATTAAGCCGTAGGGGAATTTTTGAACTAAACATCTGCGAGAATATTTGCCTATCTCTTCATACAACAAAGGAAACCTGATAATTCTTTCGTCAAAATTCTAGCATAGTTGTATCCCAAGCAATAAGGCATTAGCGCTGCACAAAAAACAGACAGGGTTTTAATTTATCACCCAGGTAATTCAATACTTGAAAGACGCTTTTGAAGGTCTGCTGGTCATTGACCTTGAAAGGGTTGGCCGGATCAGGTTGTAAGGCGATGGTTATACTTTCGCTTTGCCCGGTTTCGCTGTTATGCCAGCGTAATTGCAGATGCTGCTGATGATCGTGGAATAGCTTGATTGCCTGGAGTGGATGCAATGGCGATTGGTCATGTGAATCATGCATTCTTGCGCCCATTTCACCCAGTCTGCTTAAATAGCTGCGGCAGGCGTCAATCAGTTGTTGTTGTTTTTTCAGGTAGCCAAGGGATTTTTCATCCACCAGGGAAAAAACCAGTTGTTCAGCCTGTTTCTGGGCAATATTTTTGAGTTCGGCCGTTGACAGTTCATCATGACTGAACAATGAGCTGAGTTCAGGGCAAACAGACAGAAACATCATGCCATATTGCATCCCGGATGGGGCTTGGCGTTTGTTACAAATGACACCGGATCCGACAATATCATGCTCTTCAATGGTCAGAATAAAGTTGACCTTATCAGGAATATTGAATTCATAACCGGGCGAGCTGAAGGCCAGGCCATTGAAACTCAGGTCAACCGAATGACATGCAATATAATCATTCAGCGCATGACTTAAATCGGCTTTTTTGATTTTCAAGGCCAGGCCCGGCAAGGGCATACGCGGCTCTTTTCGCCGGTTTGCAATATTAGTGTTGCTCATGATGTTGTTTAACCGAGTGAATGCAATGTAAATAGGCCTGTTCTAATGAGGAGGCATTGAATCGGTTTTGTGCCTCCGGGATAGTGCCGTAAAACTGGATGCGTTTGTTGGCGAGGATGATGATGCGGTCACAAAGCATTTCAATGTCATGCAATAAATGCGTGCTGAAAAGCAGGGTCTTCCCCGTGTCTTTTTGTGCATTCAAGAGTTGTTTCAAGGCATGACGGGCCGCAGGGTCGAGTCCCGACATGGGTTCGTCAAGAATCAGCAGCGGCTTGTCGCTGCATAGACAAGCACTCAAGCCCAGTTTTTGCATCATGCCTTTCGAGTAGGTGCGTACGGGCTTGTCCAGAGCGTTTATATCAAACAAAAGTGTTTTTAATGTTGCTTCAATGGTTTGCTGATGGTATTGAGCCTGTTGCATCTTCAACATCATATGCAAAAATTCCCGGCCATTCAAATAGTAGGGCGCTTGAAAATGTTCGGGTAAAAAGGTGAGCTGGAGACGGGCTTCGGCACGGGTGTGTGCTTGTTTCAGAATTGTGATTTCACCACTGTCGATGTGGCTGACATTGAGCAGGCTTTTAAACAGGGTGGTTTTGCCTTCGCCATTGGCGCCGATTAAACCAACGCTGTGTCCGCGCTCAATGTGCAGATTGATATCATCAAGAACACAATGGTTGTTAAATGATTTTTTAACATGACGGAAGCTGAGCACGGAAAGCTCCAGGTGAAGAGATAAAAAAGAGCCTGCTTTTTTCTGAAACAGGCTCTGTTTTAATGATTTAAATAATCAATAAAGTGAAACACCGGAACAGTTAGTAGAGCCATTATCAATGACCCATTGACCATTTTTTTGACAAGTCTTTCCGTAGTAAGGATAGGCCGCGCGAAACGATCCCGTTCCAGGTTTGCCATCGTCAACTTTTCTATCAATCTCAGCAAGCACTTTTGATGGGATAGTTCCGCCTGTGAAGATACCATTTTGGGAACGTTTCGAGAGAGAAGGATGATCAATAAATACACTCGAGTAGGCCACGAACATGGCGCCACCCCACGGGTTGGTTGGGGCATTTTGGGGGGTCGGTGCTTTATTTACTTCTGTGGTGTTATAGGGACCTGAATAAAAACCGGCGGCTGATAAATGGTTGGTGACCAGTGAAGTATTGGGCCATGGCTGAATGAAGCCATCATCACAGCTAGTCCTGCAATTGGCTGCATTTTTCCCAAGGAGTTGCTGGGCATTGCTCATATCTCCCGGCAGTGCTCTATAACGATCCTGAAAGCCAAAAACCGATGTTTTTAACTCATTCATCATGCTGATCGTTTTACTAACTTTGGCACCTTGGATCAATTCCTGCCCTTTCAGCACACCGCCGGTCAGTAGTCCGATAATCACCAGGACAATGGCAATTTCGATCAATGTGAAGCCTTGCTGTTTTTTCATAACCTTTTCTCCTTTTTTTCTAAAAATATAATAAGAGGATATTGTGTTGTCTGCCGAATTTAAGGATATATGATTTTTGTTTTTTTTCTGGAAGAAAGGTGAAAATGTGATGGACTTTGCAGAAAATAGAAAAAAGAGTGGGGAGAGGCAATAAAGCTGATCCGAATTCCCACGCTGCAGCGTGGGAATTCGGCAACAGATAGTGTAAGAAATAAGACTTAAACGATTTTCTTATACCTGATCTGGTGTGGATTATCGGCTTCGGCGCCGAGGCGTTTGATTTTATCGGCCTCATAGTCAGCATAGTTGCCTTCAAACCAGACGACCTGGCTGTCGCCTTCAAACGCCAGCATATGTGTGGCGACCCGATCAAGAAACCAGCGGTCATGCGAAATAACCACGGCGCAGCCCGGGAAGGCCAACAGCGCTTCTTCAAGTGCCCGCAGGGTTTCGACATCCAGGTCGTTGGTCGGCTCATCGAGTAACAAGACATTGCCGCCACTCTTTAGCAGTTTAGCCAGATGAACCCGATTGCGCTCACCGCCAGACAGATCGCTAATGCGTTTTTGCTGATCCGAGCCTTTGAAGTTGAAGCGGCCAACATAGGCGCGCGACGGCGTGGTGTAATTACCGACGGTAATGGTATCGAGACCATCGGAAATTTCTTCCCACACGGTTTTGTTTGGATCAAGGTCATCCCGGTTCTGGTCAACATAGGCAAGCTGAACCGTCGAGCCGAATTCAATCTGGCCTTCATCGGGCTGCTCTTCGCCGGCCATCATTCTGAACAACGTTGTTTTACCGGCGCCATTCGGGCCGATGATGCCAACGATGCCGCCCTGCGGTAATTTAAAACTTAAATCATCAATCAGCAGGCGGTCGCCAAAGCCTTTTTTCAGATGTTCGACCTCGATGACCTTATCGCCCAGACGCGGACCAGGTGGGATATAAATTTCCTGGGTTTCGTTGCGCTTTTGGGTTTCCTGCGACGACAATTCTTCAAAGCGGGCCAGACGCGCCTTGCTTTTGGCATGACGGCCCTTGGGATTGGCATGTACCCATTCCAGTTCCGCTTTCATCGCTTTGATGCGGGAGTTTTCCTGCTTTTCTTCCAGCTCCAGACGTTTTTCCTTTTGTTCTAGCCAGGATGAGTAATTGCCTTCCCACGGAATCCCCATGCCGCGATCCAGTTCCAGAATCCAGCCGGCAACATTATCCAGAAAATAGCGATCATGCGTGACGGCGACCACGGTGCCGGTGTAATCATGCAGGAAGTGTTCCAGCCAGGCAACCGATTCGGCATCGAGGTGGTTGGTTGGCTCGTCCAGTAATAACATATCCGGTTTGGATAATAATAAACGGCATAAGGCCACCCGGCGTTTTTCACCGCCCGATAATTTTGTCACATCGGCATCCCAGTCCGGCAGCCGCAGGGCATCGGCGGCAATATCCAGCGTCCGATCCAGGTTATGCCCGTCATGTGCGTTGATGATGTCTTCCAGTCGAGCCTGTTCAGCCGCCAGTTTATCAAAATCAGCATCAGGCTCGGCATAAGCCGCGTAGACCGCATCCAGGTCAGCCAACGCTTGTTTGACCTCTGCGACAGCGTCTTCGATATTGCCGCGGACGGTTTTGTTGGGATCAAGTTCCGGTTCCTGTGGTAAATAACCGATGTTAATTCCTTTCTGGGGAATGGCTTCGCCTTCGATGTCTTTGTCGATGCCGGCCATGATGCGCAGCAAGGTAGATTTACCGGCGCCATTCAGACCCAGCACGCCAATTTTTGCCCCTGGAAAAAAGGATAGGGAAATATCTTTTAAGATATGTTTTTTAGGCGGGACAATTTTGCCCACCCGGTTCATGGAATAAATATATTGCGCCATTCGTTTATCAGCTTAAACACAAAAGTCGCATTATACGCTTTAATCGACAATATTCAGAATTTCGCTTACTATCGTCTCGTCCTTCTGGAAAAGGCTATGATCATCTTGTTCCCAAACGCTGTTTGGGAACACATGCCCTGACAGCTCCAGCTGTACAATACCAAACGACGCGAAGCAGAACTTCTAAACCAGGCATTCTCAAACGGAGGTTGGAAACGAGAAAAAAGACTGTGAGATGAGGGAATCAGAGCCTGACTATTTATCTTTAGTCAGTATAAACACCTTAGCGTCAAGCGTTACAGCGGGGACAGATTGGTTTAAAATGATGATTTGATTTGTCGCCAACGTATTATGCCATCAACAGACGATCACGCTATCGCTCAAAGCTTATCCAGTATCCGCGATTATATCCGCTGGGGTGCGACCCAGTTTGTCCGGGAGGCGGTTTTCCTCGGTCACGGCACGGCCACGCCCTTAGATGAGGCGGCGGCGTTGGTTCTGCACAGCGTGCAGCAGCCTTATAACCTGGCGGAAAGTTATTTGGATTGTACGCTGACACGGGCTGAACGCGAACACATTATTCAATTGATCCGGCGCAGAATTAAAGAACGAAAACCGTCCGCGTATTTGACGCACGAAGCTGTTTTTGCGGGCTTGTCATTTTATGTCGATGAGCGCGTTCTGGTGCCGCGTTCGCCCATTGCTGAATTGATCGAAGAGCGATTTGAACCCTGGGTGGATGAATCACAGGTGTTTACTATTTTAGACCTGTGCACCGGCAGCGGTTGTATCGCCATTGCTTGCGCGTATGCGTTTCCGGAGGCGGCGGTTGATGCGGTCGATTTATCTGACGATGCGCTGGCGGTCGCGGCGATCAATGTTGAAAAACATCAAATGCAGGAACAGGTTACGCTGCATCAATCGGATTTATTTAATGCGTTAGCTGAAAAGCCGTATGACATCATTGTCAGTAATCCACCTTATGTCAGTCTGTCGGAATGGGAAAGCTTGCCGCCCGAATTTCATCAGGAGCCGGCCATCGGCTTTAAAGGTGGCGAAAGCGGGCTTGATCTGGTCATAAAAATATTGGCGAAGGCCGGGGATTATCTGGCCGATAACGGTATTTTGGTGGTCGAAGTGGGCAGCAGTGCCGAAACCTTGCAGGCGACTTTTCCGGATATACCGTTCTATTGGCTGGATTTTGAGCGGGGCGGCGATGGGGTGTTTCTGTTGCGCGCAGAACAGGTCAGAGAATTTCATTCACAATTTGAGAGTGCGTTATAAATGTCAGGAAACAGTATAGGAAAATTATTTACCGTGACCACCTTCGGCGAAAGCCATGGTGTGGCATTAGGCTGTATCGTCGATGGGTGTCCGCCAGGGCTGGCCTTATCCGAGGGCGATTTACAACGGGATCTGGATCGCCGTAAACCCGGTACCTCTCGTCATACCACGCAAAGACGGGAAGCCGATCAGGTCAAGATTTTATCCGGGGTGTTTGAAGGCAAAACAACCGGCACACCCATCGGGCTATTTATCGAAAACACAGACCAGCGTTCAAAAGATTATTCTGATATTGCCGAGACTTTTCGTCCTGGCCATGCTGATTACAGTTATCAACAAAAATACGGCATTCGGGATTATCGCGGTGGCGGGCGTTCATCCGCGCGGGAAACGGCGATGCGGGTTGCCGCCGGGGCCATTGCCAAAAAATATCTGCAGCAGACGCAGGGTATCGAAATTCGTGGTTATTTATCGCAGCTTGGGTCGATTAAAATCGATAAGGTTGATTGGACTGAGATTGGCAACAACCCTTTCTTTTGTCCAGATGTCGATAGAGTCGCCGAACTGGAAGCTTATATGGATGCCTTACGTAAGGAAGGTGATTCAATTGGCGCAAAAATAGAAGTGATCGCCAGTCATGTGCCGCCCGGATTAGGTGAGCCGATTTTCGATCGGATTGATGCCGAGTTAGCACACGCCTTGATGAGCATCAATGCCGTCAAAGGTGTTGAAATTGGCGATGGCTTTGATTGTATCGCGGCCAAAGGTACGGCATTCCGGGATGAAATGACGCCGGAAGGGTTTTTGAGTAATCATGCCGGCGGCATTTTAGGGGGTATCAGCACGGGTCAGGATATCGTCGCGCGTATTGCCTTGAAACCGACCTCAAGCCTTAGAATTCCAGGCAAAACAATCAACCTGCGCGGTGAAGCTATCGAAGTGGTCACGAAAGGGCGGCATGATCCGTGTGTCGGTATTCGCGCCACGCCCATTGCTGAAGCCATGATGGCGATTACCTTGATGGATCATCTGTTACGGCATAGAGCGCAAAATACTGACGTTGATTCAGGCTTGCCGATATTGCGATAAATTTATCAGTCCTGTTGTCGAGTTATTTCAGCTCCCTAATGAATTACCCACGACTGCCATTGACGTAGGCTGCGGTTAATTCATGCTGTGGTGATTCAAAAATCTGTTTGCATTGACCGAATTCGATCAGGCAGCCGGCGCGATCACTGACCCAGAAAAATCCGGCATAATTGGCAATGCGTTTGGCTTGCGCCAGATTATGCGTCACGATGACTATGGTATAACGTCCCCGCAAGCGCTGAATCAGATCTTCCACCACGGCGGAGGAAATGGGATCCAGGGCACTGCATGGCTCATCCATCAATAAAACCTGGGGTTTTAAAGCCAGGGCTCTGGCAATGCACAAGCGTTGTTGCTGGCCGCCCGACAAGGCCTGAGCCGGCGCATTCAGGCGATCTTTGACTTCAGCCCATAAGCCAACATCGCTTAGCACCTGTTGTACGATGGCATCGGACTCAGTTGGGTTGTCGATGCCGTGTTCGCGTAAGGGCAGTTCAATATTGCGACGTATGGAGACCGGGAATGGCAAGGGTTTTTGAAAAATCATGCCGATATTACGACGCAAATTCAAGACATCCTGTTTCGGGTCATGAATATTGATACCATGGAAGTGAATGTCGCCGGACACGTTGCAGGTGGGAATCATATCGGTTAAGCGGTTTAAGGCAGACAAAAAACTGGTTTTGCCGCAGCCCGATGGCCCGATCAGTGCTGTGATACAGCCTTGATAAATATCCAGAGATACATTTTTCAATGCCGGCGTGCTGCCGTAGCTGAGAGACAGGTTTTTTATGCTCAACAGCGTTTGCGGATCACAGCAGGGCGGCCCGGCCTGCAATGGCCCTAGTGTATAGCTGCGCTCTTGGCCGGGATGATCTTTCGGGTGTCTATCGGGTTCTATCAATAATGATTTCATAAGCAGGTGATTCTCTTGTGCATCCAGTGATAGGCCAGTTTGCTGGACAGCGTGTTAATCATGAATAAAAGGCTGATTAAAATTAACGCTGCGGAATTGGCATGACTATCACCACCCGCGACATTCATGGATAGATCGTAAATATGAATAGACAGGGCACGTCCTGAATCCATCAATGAATCCGGCATGCGGTCGACATAACCGCTGGTAAAAATTAATGCTGCCGTTTCGGCAATGGCCCGGCCGATGGCCAGCATTAAACCGGCTATCAGTGCGGGAGTGGCCGTCGGTAATAAAAAATGACGCAGCGCCGCTGCTCGGTTCAGGCCTAATGCGGCGGCCGCCAGGCGGTACTCATCAGGGGCCGCGCGCAGGCCTTCGCTGAAGGTACGAATCAAAATTGGCAATACCATGCAGGCTAGCGTTAAGCCACCGGATAGGATGGAGAAGCCTAAGCCCAGGTAAACACAGAAAAAGGCATTGCCGAATAAGCCGAATACAATAGACGGGACACTCGCTAAAACATCCAAGCTGCGCTTGATAATGCCACTGAAAACGCTGTTTTTTGAGCTGAATTCAGTCAGAAAAACAGCGGTCGCCAGGCTCAGCGGGGCAGCGACGGAAATAGTCAGTGCTAAAATGAGTCCGGTCGATACCATAATTGGGCCAATACCGCCACCTCGCCCGGCATCAAGCGGCGCATCGACAAGGTAAGCTAAGGATAGTTCGGCCCAGCCGTGGCGGACTAGATCAAGCACCAAAACGACGAAAACAGCGGATATCAGAATAACGGAAAGCCAGATCAATAGCGTCGCCAGTCTGTTTTTAAGCATGTTATGAACTCCGCTTGTTAATTTCTGCCAGACCGGCCAGTAGAATAATCATCAGCATCAGTGCCAGCCCTGAAACAAACAACGCCGCGCGATGATCACCCATGGCATAGGCCATTTCCAGCGCGATATTGGCGGTCAGAGTGCGCACGGAATCGAATAGACTGTCAGGCTGTTGTACCACATTACCAGCCACCATCAGCACGGCCATGGTTTCGCCGATAGCCCGGCCTGTTGCAAGCATGATACCCGCACCAATACTGGATTTAGCCAGCGGTAGCAGAACATGGCGGATTGTACCCCAGCGAGATAAGGCGAGTGCAGCCGCAGTCTGATGAAATACGACAGGAATCGCGCCCAGGGCAGAATCGGCTGTTAAGGCTATAGTTGGCAATATCATCATGGCCAGAACCAGAATAGCGCATAGCAGGCTAACGCCAGGCGGATGCCAGAGGTTGATTACCGGAGCAAGTGTGGTTAATCCCCAAAGGCCGTAAACGACCGATGGAATACCGGCCATTAATTCAATGATACGGCGATAACCTGAAGCTAAAAATGACGGCGCGTAATATCGGTTAAACATAGCACTGGCAATGCCCAGCGGCGTTGCCAGTGTCAATGCGCCCAGCGTGGATAATAGTGTTGCCGAGAGCATCGGTAAGATATTGTAAAGCCTTTGGGCGGGGTGCCAGGATTCATCGCTGATAAACTGCGTCAACACACCATGTTTTAACAACGGCCAGGACTCAGCGAGCAGAAACATAATAATCAGAGCCAGTATGGTGGCCGAAATGAGCGTACAGAGCCTAAGCCATAACGAAAGATGTTTATCAGTTTGCGACAGGAACAAAATATTGGGCCTCGATAATCGGGTTAACCTCGGGTGAACGAGCAAAATCAATAAAGGCTTTGATGATGCCAGTTGGTTGCTTTTTAGTGATCAGGTTTAATGGCCTGGATAACGGGAAGCTTTGGTTCTGTACATTTTTGACAGAAGCTGGAATGCCATTTAGCGGCAGCAGTTTAATCGCCGTACCATGCATGGCTTCATACTCTGCGGCACCTATCGAGACATAGCCAATAGCATTAATATTTCCTGCAACCGTTTTAATGCCTTGCTGATTATCGCCAATGACGACTTGAGGCTTAACCTGGGTATTTTTTAGGCCAAGATAATGTAAAAACAATTCCAGTGTCGAATGGCCTTCCGCTTTATTGACAACGGTGATGGGAGCCTTAGAGCCACCAACGGCTTGCCAGTTTACAATCTTGCCGGTGTATATATCAATGATTTGCTGTTTGTTTAATGCAGTAATCGGATTATCGCGATTAAGGATAATACTGATGCCATCCAAGGCAATGGTAAAGCTTAGTAGATCAGATTCAGTTGCTTTTAAGGTGCGGGAGGCCATACCAATATCGGCAAGCTCCATTCTGGCGTCTTTTACACCACGCGATGATCCTCCGGTCTGCACGTCGATTCGTACACCGGGGTATTGTGATTCAAAAAGCCGACCTATTTCTGCGGCCAGTGGCGCGACGGTGCTGGAGCCGGTCAATACCAGTTTTTGCCTGGCTGGAGCGGTCAGTGTAAAGTAGGCCCAAACAGCCGCCGACAGAACAAAAAGAATGATAAAGGCAGATTTTTTCATGATGTGAGCAAGCTCCATAAGGGTTGGTTTTATTTGGTCGATAAATCGGCCGTAAACTTACAGAGTACATAGGCTGATTTTTAAAGATGGAATTACCAACAGTACATAGTATATACAGGCACTCGGAAAGAGATGAGCGGGAAGTCATTTATCCATTGCTGGAAAAAGACAATTTCAGATTGGAAAAAATCGTGTCTTATGGGCAGGCAACGCCGGCGGATGAATGGTATGACCAGGATAAGGAAGAATGGGTTTTACTGATTAAAGGCATGGCCGTTATACGCTTCGATCCGGGCGGATGCGTACCCTTGGCAGAAGGTGATTACTTAACGATTCCAGCTCATCATAAACACCGTGTGGAGAGTTGTTCTTTTGATGCTGTGTGGTTGGCTTTGCATTATGCAGTGGATGGCTGATTAGCTATGCCTTCTTCAACTAAAAAAACGATAAGGTACCGAATTTTCATGATGCTTTACAAGATAGAATCGTTTCTATGTTTGAAAGCTAAATAGTCTAGTGCAGCACCAGTTTTACTTTGATGGATAGTTTTTATATAGACTATTGAAATGTCAGAAATTTATAATATTTATTCATCTATCCTAAATTGGTGCTGTACTAGCCGTTAATGATATTTTTTCTGCTGAGGGAAGATTTCTTGCTATATCGGCTTAAATGAAATGACAGGCGCTTTGGCGTTCTAACATCAGTAGAAACAAGCATGCACAGAGGGCGTTGTGTAACAAGCCCTGTGCATGTCAGTCAAGCTAAAGCAATCAAGGGCATTGAGTTATTCACCTGGTTTTCTTAACATCTTCCGGACATCTCCCAAATGCATTTCTTCAAGAGCAATCATACGTCGAGCATATTCTTCAAGCATGATATTGCGCCCATTTACCAGTTGAAGGAGCTCCTTATAAGCAGATAAGGCCAGTGATTCATGCTCTAATGATTCGCGCAGAATATCGCCAATATCATGGCGATGCGTTTCCAGCAAAGGCCCGATGCCTAAGGATGGGTGGCCACCCAAATGGGTAATCAATTCACCGGCTTCGTTCGCATGAGACAGTGATTCGGTCGCCTGGCTGCGCATCCAGGAAACGATCGGGATGCGGTTGTAGCCGAAGACCATCAAGGCATAATGTGTATAACGGATAATGCCGGCTAATTCGGTTTCCAGTATTTTATTCAGTACGGCAATGACGGCATCATTATCAATTTCAGTGCTATTCATGAGAATCTCCTCAAGTAGAATGAAGGAGATTTCACTATAACGGATTTATACCCAGTTTGATAGGGACACAAGCGGCTGTGCAGAGCTAATGGATAAGTCGCAATCATGTTAATGGATTCAGAATGGTTTTGACAAAGGCATTGTAATCCATGAGTTGTGTTAAAAACTGTTCATCCAGCCTGTTTAAGACGTGTTTCAGTTCCGGTGTCAGTGATCTAAAAACCAGAAAATAATATTCCCGGGTAATGGCTGCAAAATGTAAGTTTAATGATTTCGCAACGCTCTCAATGCCTAATCCTGCATCGGCCTGTCGACTGATAATCATACTGGCAACGGCTAAATGCGTGTGTTCTTCATGATAATAGCCCTGCAACTGCTGTGGCCGGATATGATGATTTTTTAACAAATTATCCATCAAAAGGCGTGTGCCTGAACCCGTTTGCCGGTTTACAAACAGCAGTTTTTGATCAATTAATTGTTGTAGCGTATCGACTGGTCGCTCTGGGTGGCTCATCAATCCTTGTTGCCGTTGCTCTAACAATATAAATTGATCGTTTTTTTGATCCAGATATTGACTGAACTGATTCAGTTGCGCTTTACTGCCTTCATCTACGGCAATATGAAACCCCGCCATGTCGCATTTTCCTTCCGCATAAGCGACTAACGCCTGACTACTGCCTTCTATTTGCAAGGATACCGGTAATTGTTGTTGACGCAGCTTGCTGAGTTTCTCTGAATCGCTGGCAATTATTCTGAGTTTTTGCTGAGCCGGTAACAGTGCCTGTAATGCATTCTGGGCTTTATCTGCGGCTGTCGTTAATGCGTCGTTAAAAAAACGTTTATTTTCGTGCTCAATTTCCAGTAATTTTTGCCCAAGCGGGCTTAACTCTGAGCCTTTGCCGCGGTGCATCTTAACTAATGTCGCATCAAACAAGGTTTCCACTTGTTTAAGGCTATCCCAGGCTTTGCGATAGGAATAACCGCAGCGATTGGCGGCGATACGAAGATTGCCGCACTTTTGTACTTCATTTAATAGCCTCAGTACGGCATCCAATTTGTAATGCGTTTCATCGACAGTCACATGCATGGTCAATGCAAGTCTCATTTTTATATCAGTCATTATTAAATAGAAAATAGTTGCATATTTTGTAACATAACGATTGCTATTATAATGCAAATTCGTTCAAAATAAGATGCTATATATGAAAATAAATACATATTTAAAAACCGGGGCAGCGGCGATACTTGCTCTAAACAGTCTCTCCGCTTATGCTCAGACTCGTTCTTGGAAACTGGAACATGCCATGGACATGCCGGACGGGTTACACTTGTCTGTGTCGCACAGAAGCCGTTATGAATCACTGGATGGCCAATACAGAGCCCGAGTCAATGGCTTACCGGGCAACGGTGGCGATCAGGCGTTGGTATTACGGACGTTGATTCATGCCCGTGCCGAATTAAATTACTTTACAATTGGCGCAGAAATGGAGGATTCGCGCATAGAGCTGGCTGACAGCGGTACGGCAACCGCCAGCAGCAAGTTGACGACAACCATTGCCAATCCATTAGAACTGTTACAGGCTTATATTGAAGTCCCGTTGGATAATCTGCTGGTTGAAGGCAGCCATAGTGTGATCCGGGGTGGCCGCATTACAATGGATGCCGGCAGTCGGCGACTGGTTGCCCGCAATCGTTTTCGTAATACCCTCAATGCGTTTACCGGACTGGATTGGCAATGGCGCCTGGCGGACAAAACATTCAGAGCGTTTTATACGTTACCGGTACAACGCCGGGTTGCGGGAAATATTCTCAACAATCACGCACGTTTTGATTCAGAAGACAGCGCTGTACGTTTTTGGGGATTGTATTACCGTCAACCTTTGTTCAGCACGGCGGTTAAAGGCGAAACCTTTCTGTTTGGACTGAATGAAAACGATAGCCAAGGCAGAGCGACTAAAAACCGTGAACTCTACACTTTTGGCTTCCGCTTATGGCAGTCGCCATCGGTCAATCAGTTTGATTATCAGTTAGAAACAGTTTATCAATTGGGTAAGTCCAGAGTTTCGACCAAATCCACAACGCCACTGGATCACTGGGCTTATTTCCATCATGCTGAACTGGGTTATAGTTTTAATGCGCTCGGAACACCCAGACTAATCGCACAATTTGATTATGCCAGTGGGGATGATAATCCCAATGATGGCCAGAATAATCGGTTTGACACACTGTACGGCGCTCGCCGTTTTGATTTTGGCCCGACCAGCACTTACGGAGCCTTTGCTCGGAGTAATTTAATATCACCGGGACTACGGTTAAAATTAAAGCCTGTCTCATCACTCAAAACAATGTTTGCCTTGCGTGGTTTCTGGCGTGAGTCCACTGCTGACAGTTGGACCACAGCCGGTATCAATGGGTCACAGGCTTATATCGGCACCCAGCTAGAAGCCCGTTTACGCTGGCAAGCCATCCCTAAAAATCTGTCTGTTGAAGGCGGTGTTGCACATTTATTTGCCGGTGATCTGATGACACAAGCCGGAAAAGGTGATGCCACCTTTGTTTATTCACAAATTACCATCAGCCTCTAAATAGCGTTTTCTTTAATCAATCTATAAATGGAAAAACACATGAAAAACATAATCCAAACACTTTATTTACTTACGCTTTTCATCATTGCAACAGTCGTTAATGCCGAACAGGTTCTGCGCATGTCAACCACAACCAGCACTGAAAACTCCGGTCTATTAGCGGTATTGGACCCAGTGTTCGAACAACAAAATAATGTACGCCTGGATGTTATTGCCGTGGGGACAGGAAAGGCACTTAAATTAGGTGAAAATGGTGATGTCGATGTGGTTTTTGTTCATGCCCCGGCAGCTGAAATGAAATTTGTCGCCGATGGCTTCGGTGTCGATCGTAAGGCTGTCATGCATAATGATTTTGTCATACTTGGCCCGGCCTCAGATCCGGCGCATATCAAAGGTTCATCAACCGCTATTGAGGCGATGCAAAAAATCAACCGTAGCAAAGCCCTGTTTATATCCAGAGGTGATGATTCTGGAACAGATAAAAAAGAAAAGAAACTATGGCAGCTGGCCGGTATAAAACCTTCTGGACGCGAGTATATGGCTGTCGGGCAAGGCATGGGCGCTGTGTTACAGATTGCCAATGAGAAACAGGCCTATACACTGAGTGACCGAGGCACTTTTATTGCTTATCAAGACAAGATTGATCTGACTGTCGTTTTTGAAGGCGATAAAGTACTTTATAATCCTTACCACATCATGGCCGTCAATCCTGAAAAATACCCTTATGTTCAGTATGATCTGGCTAAAAAATACATTGATTTTGTTGTCAGCAAACAGGGCCAGGATATTATTGCCAACTACAAAAAACGCGGACAACAATTATTCTATCCTGATGCGTTATAGTTCGGCTGCAATGGTTTGGTTTTTTAAACCACAAATTTATGGACTTACTTAGACGGTTCGATAAACGCATCATATGCATTTCCACCGAGGATGGTGGCACGAGAAAATAAAGCCTTGTAAAGGGTAGGGTGGATGCGCTGTGCTTATTATACGAAACTAAAACTTTACCATAACCGAAAGACTGGTTTATGTTATATGTATAAAAAGAAGCGGGGCAGCTTTGAGGAACGCAAAAACAATTCAGACGTTTCTGCCTGACGGAAACCCCCGTGGCATTCGTGTTGCCGAGATAACGACTCGCATTGTTCAAGTGATTTAAATTCCGCGAAAGCTATGCTCCGATTTTCTACAGATGTCTGGGCAGAACAGCCAACGGCTGGATGGAATGGACAAACAAGAGCGGCAAAACGCTGGATGAAGTAAAAAAGCAAAAGGAATAATTATAATGACAAGCACCGAACAACGTGCCGCCCTGCAACGCCAGATCTGGCAAATTGCCAATGATGTTCGAGGCGCAGTGGATGGCTGGGATTTTAAGCAGTATGTACTTGGCACTCTGTTTTATCGCTTTATCAGCGAAAACTTTGCCAACTATATCGAAGGCGGTGATGAGAGTATCAATTATGCAGAGCTCCCTGATGAGGTCATCACCCCGGAAATCAAAGACGATGCCATTAAAACCAAGGGCTATTTCATCTACCCCAGCCAGTTATTCGTCAACGTCGCCGCAGCTGCCAACAGCAACGACAGCCTGAATACGGACCTCGCCAGTATCTTTTCAGCCATTGAAACATCTGCCAGCGGCTACCCGTCTGAACCTGACATTAAGGGTCTGTTTGCCGATTTTGATACCACCAGCAACCGCCTTGGTAATACCGTTAAAGATAAGAACACCCGCCTGGCCGCCGTATTAAAAGGCGTGGCCGGGCTGGACTTTGGTGAATTTGATGACAGCCACATCGACCTGTTTGGCGATGCCTATGAGTTTCTCATCTCCAACTACGCTGCCAATGCCGGTAAATCAGGCGGCGAGTTTTTTACCCCGCAACATGTTTCCAAACTGATTGCGAGGCTCGCCATGCACAAGCAAACCAGCGTCAATAAAATATATGACCCCGCCTGTGGTTCCGGCTCCCTGCTGCTGCAAGCCAAAAAACACTTTGATGCGCATATTATTGAAGACGGTTTTTTTGGACAGGAGATCAACCACACCACCTACAACCTGGCGCGGATGAACATGTTTTTGCATAACATCAACTATGACAAGTTCAATATGCAGCTGGGCGATACACTGCGAAACCCGCACTTTGGCGATGACAAACCCTTTGATGCTATTGTTTCTAATCCACCTTATTCGGTGAAGTGGATAGGCAGTGATGACCCAACCCTGATTAACGATGAACGCTTTGCCCCCGCCGGTGTGTTAGCCCCCAAATCCAAAGCCGACTTCGCCTTTGTGCTGCATGCGCTCAGTTACCTCTCAAGCCGTGGCCGTGCAGCCATCGTCTGCTTTCCCGGCATTTTTTACCGCGGCGGCGCGGAAAAGAAAATCCGCCAGTACCTGGTGGACAACAACTATATCGAAACCGTCATCGCACTCGCGCCCAACCTGTTTTACGGCACCACCATCGCCGTCAACATCCTGGTGCTGTCCAAACACAAAACCGACACCACTACCCAGTTTATCGATGCCAGTGGTGAGGACTACTTCAAAAAAGCCACCAATACCAACATCCTCACCGACGCGCATATCGAAAAGATCATGCAGGCGTTTGACCGCAAAGCCAATGTTGAACACTTTGCGCTATCGGTAGACAACGACAAGATTGCCGACAACGACTACAACCTGTCCGTCAGCAGCTATGTGGAAGCCAAAGACACCCGTGAAAAAATTGATATCACCCAGCTCAACGCCGAGCTGAAAACCACCGTGGCTAAAATTGACCAGCTGCGCGCAGACATTGATGCCATTGTGTTAGAAATAGAAGGGACTGACGCATGATTCTGGAAAACAAATTAAACATCACCGACCAAATCGAGTTGGCCAAGACAGAAGAAAAAATCAGCAAGCAAAAGGCCAGACAGTTGTTTGACTTTGGTGATATCAATAAAGTTGAGGTGGGCAAGTTTGCCGGACTGGCTTTTATTCACAGCTATCTGTTTGATGATATTTATCCATTTGCGGGAAAAATCCGTGACGTGAATATTGCCAAGGGCAACTTTCGTTTCGCCCCGTTGATGTATCTGGAGGCCTCACTGAAACATATCGACGCAATGCCGCAAGGCAGCTTTGATGAAATCATCGAAAAATATGTTGAGATGAACATTGCCCATCCCTTCCGTGAAGGCAACGGCCGCGCCACCCGCATCTGGCTGGATCTCATCCTTAAAAAACAAATTCAGCAGGTGGTGGATTGGAACCAGGTGGATAAAGAAGAATACCTTTCCGCCATGCAACGCAGCGTGGTCAAAGACCTTGAGATAAAAGCCCTGCTCAAACAAGCCCTCACCAACAAGATTAATGACCGCTCCCTGTTTATAAAGGGTATTGATGTCAGTTATTTCTATGAAGGCTATAGTCAATTCAAGACCGAGGAGCTTTAGGTATGAGTGGAGTTGAGCAAATGGAACCACGAAAGACACGAAACTCACGAAAAAATCTTTAGAAAAATTTCTGTGTGTTCCGTGTATTCCGTGGTTAAAAAAGTAAAGGCTGTGTGGTTATGAATAATAGGCGTTTTATGGAGAAACTGCTGAACCTGTCTGCCGATCAGGCAGGTGGGGTTGAGTTTGAGTGGAAGGCTTTAGCACAGGGAGAAAATAAAGTAGTTGAGTTAAGACGTGGACGTGTAATGTCAAAAGGATATCTAGTGGAGAATGCTGGAGATTATCCCGTATACAGCTCCCAAACAGCAAATAACGGTGAGATTGGAAAAATCAATACATTTGATTTTGAGGGTGAGTTTATTAGCTGGACAACTGATGGGGCTAATGCAGGTACAGTTTTTTATCGAACTGGCAAGTTCTCAATTACAAACGTGTGTGGATTAATAAAGATCAATAACACCTCAAAATTGAACTATAAATATTTATTTTATTGGCTCACAATCGAAGCAAAAAAGCATGTTTATTCCGGCATGGGTAATCCTAAGCTGATGAGCAATCAGGTGGCGAAAATCAAAATCCCCATCCCCTGCCCAAACAACCCGGAAAAATCGCTGGCAATTCAGGCAGAAATCGTCCGCATACTGGACACCTTCACCGAGCTAACCACCGAGCTAACCACCGAGCTAACCACCGAGCTTAACGCCCGCAAAAAACAATACAACTACTACCGCGACCAGTTGTTAAGCTTTGAAGAAGGGGAAGTGGAGTGGAAGACTTTGGGAGAAGTGTGTCATATTGCTTCTGGTGGTACACCATCAAAATCTAAAAAAGAGTATTGGGAAAATGGTGATATTCCTTGGCTAAAATCAGAGTCATGCAATAATAAATTAGTCTATTCGGCAAGTAATTTTATAACGGAAGTAGGGCTGAATAACTCTAGTGCCAAACTTTTAGAAAAAGGCACTACCTTGATAGCATTAGTAGGTGCGAC
>CAJXMF010000035.1 GCA_913056195.1 uncultured Methylococcaceae bacterium
CTTATAAATCAATAGCCTATGCCTTCAGCCCCAAACACGCTGAGTAGTTACAAAAACAATTACTATTGGATGTTCTTAAGTGCTATTGGTTTTGCTGTAAAAAACTCTCAAACATCAACAACGACCAGATCGGCGCGCTGTAATCCCTTAAGCCGCTCTGATGCTGATCCACCATTTTTTTCAAAAACGCCTGATCAAACAGACCGCTGTCTGCCATCGTTTCACCCAGTAAAGAATCTCTAACCTGCTGTTTTAGCGGTCCTTTAAACCAACTGCCCAGTGGCACGGCAAAACCCATTTTGGGCCGATATAAAATATCGTTTGGCAGATAAGGTTCCAGACCTTTTTTGAAAATATATTTACCTTCCCGATTTTTTAATTTCAAATCAGGTGGCAAGGTTGCAATCCATTCGACCAGTTCATGATCGAGCAGCGGCACTCTGACTTCCAGCGCATGTGCCATGCTGGCCCTGTCGACCTTAGTCAAAATATCGCCGGGCAGATAGGTCTTAATGTCCAGATATTGTACTAAAGACTGAGCATTGTCGCTAGGCGCGCTGGCATAATGCCTGCGAAAAACCTCTACGGCCTGATAATTTTGCAGGTCACTTTTTAAACCCTGGCTGAACAGATCAGAACGAATGGCGTTGGAATTAACCGAGATACTATGAAAATAACCTTCCAGAGAATCCCGCGCGATGGATTCAAAGGTTGATTTCGCTCGAAAAATTTTGGGCGCCCAATCAGCTTTAGGATACACCCGGCCCAGAAATCCAAACAGCGGTTTACGCAGTGCGTCCGGCAAAATGGCGCGCATCCGGTCTTCGTAGGTATGCCAGCGATAACGCCGGTATCCGGCCAGATTTTCATCGCCGCCATCACCGGACAACACTACCGTTACCTGCTTTTTAGCCAACTCACACACCCGATAAGTTGGCAGGGCAGAGCTGTCCGCATAAGGCTCATCATAAATTCCGGCCAACGCGCTAACCAAGTGAAAATCATCCGGGTCTACCTGTTCTATGCGATGCGCGGTGTGATAGCGCTCGGCCACCATTTGAGCAAATTGCGATTCGTTGAATTTAGGATCACCAAATGAAATCGAGCAGGTATTGACCGGGTTTTGCGAATTTTTTGCCATCATCGCGACAACGCCACTCGAATCAACCCCGCCGGACAAGAAAGCACCCAAGGACACATCGGCCATCATGCGGATTTTAACCGCCTCTTCAAACCGTTCCATCAAGTCTTCGGCGACTTCCATTTCCGAACCATATTGGCGTTCTTTAAAGCGCACATCCCAGTAGCGAACCGGCTGATAATTTTTCTGGCCACGCTTCAGCGTCAATTTATAACCGGGTTCGAGTTTATAGACGTTTTTATAAATCGTCTTGGGATCGGGTACATAGCCGAAGCCAAAATATTCTTCAATCGCGGTCGGCTCCAGCGCCTTAGGAAAATCCGGATGCACTTTTAAGGCTTTTAATTCCGACGCGAAAATAAACTGCCCGTTTTTCAATTCAGCGTAAAACAATGGCTTGATGCCCAGCCGGTCGCGCGCCAAAAACAAGCTCTGTTTTTGTCTGTCCCAGACAGCGAAGGCGAACATGCCGCGAAACTTATCGACACAATCCTCGCCCCAGGCCTGCCATCCGTTCAAGACGACTTCGGTATCGCAATGGGTTTTAAAGCGATAACCCATTTGCTCCAATTCCTTACGCAGGGCGGGAAAATTATAGATTTCACCGTTATAGGTCAATACAACAGACTCATCATCGCTTAGCATCGGCTGCTGGCCGCTGCTTAAATCGATAATCGACAGACGCCTGTGCGCCAGGCCCAAGCCTGGCTCGGTGTGTAACCCGCCCTCATCAGGCCCGCGATGAAATTGCACTTCATTCATATCCGAAAGCAATTTCCGGTTGATTTCCCGCTGCCCTTGTACATCAAATATTCCTACGATTCCACACATTGTTTTGCCTTTATTTCCCTAAACCCCTAAAACCATATCGTAAACGGCTAAATAATGATTAACCATGACTTCTAAGGCGTATTGTCGCCGTACTTTCTCCAGACCATTTGCGCCATGTCGTTGGCGTTTTTCCGGGTTGCCGACATAATCCAGCAAGGCTTCGGCCATATCGCCATTATTTTCTTTTTCGACCAACCGCCCGGTTTCCCCATCATCAATCAATTCCGGATTCCCGCCGACCCGTGTCGCCACCACGGGTAACCCGGTCGCCATGGCTTCCAGAATGGTATTGGAAATACCTTCCGCTTTCGACGGCAACACAAAGATATCCAGCCGCCGCATGATATCGGCAATATCGTTTCGTTGCCCTGGCAGCCAGGCCAATTCCGCAACGCCCTTGGATTCCAGCAGATGAATGGCTTGTTGTCTAAGCGGCCCATCACCAATGATAATCAAGCGGACATTGGCCTTTAATTCCGGTTGTTTCTCCAATAATCGAATAAATGCCCGCACCAGAGTCAATTGATCTTTAACCCCATGCATACGCCCGACACTTCCAATATAGATGAATTCTGAATTAAAGGGCAAATCACAGCCAGGCAAAGACGTTTTTTGTGACACAGGATAAAACTTTTTTGTGTCAACGCCATTACAAATACGGACTATTTTGTCAGGGTTAATGCCGACCTTTTTCCGCAAATAATCTTCCAGATGCTGAGATAGCGGGATAAATTTGTCGATAAGGGGACTTAAAAAACGCCTCAGTTGTTGATACTTTCTATTATTACCGTCCGGATCGAAGACATCCCAGCCATGCTCGCCATGAACACGATGTTTTACCCCCGCCAGCCAGGCCGGCAACTGATATTCAATGGCCGCCAGATTTCGTGTATGCACAATAGCCGGCTTGATTTGTTTCAACAGGCGATACATTCGCAGGTAGGCACCAAAATCATGCCCTTCCTGTTTATGTAATTCATAAATAGCAACATTTTGTTTTTTAATGCGCTGACGAAAATCGGTGGCGTTTTTAATACAGATAATCGCATGCCGATAATTTTCCTCGGGCATGGTGTTGATTAAATTTACCACGCCATTTTCCAGCCCGCCAACACCCAAGCTGAAAATAACATGTGCAATCAAAGGCGGCTCGTTTAATTCGCTCATAAATCCCTAACATTCTGAAACATTCAACTCTGAAATTTAGCACATTTAAACAGAAAAGGAACTCTGCCATGTCAATTTAGCCATTGGTGGTGCTACTAAAAAATCTGGTAACTACTCAGCGTAAATTCTTCTGTGGGCATAGGCTGTTGATTTATCAGGCTTCTGCAACAGGACGTTGCAGCAGAGCTTACAGGGACGTATTTACGCGTCCTTATAAATCAACAGCCTATGCCTTCAGCCCCAAACACGCTGAGTAGTTACAAAATCTGTATCCTTCCTTTCGCACAAAAAAACAGCCTTGATTATGCCCTTTTGCCATGCGCTCTTTTTACGAGCGCCGCCAGATAGGATAGAATGCCCGCTTTTTAGCAAGGTTAGTCATGAATTTGACCGCTATTTATCCGGGTACTTTTGATCCCATTACCAACGGACATCTGGATCTGGTCGCGCGCGCATCAAAACTCTATGACACCGTCATTGTTGCGGTTGCCGAAAGTCGAGGCAAGGCGCCATTATTTACAGTGGCAGAAAGAGTGGAACTGGTTCGTCATGTGACGGTCAAATTCCCCAATGTAGACGTGATCGGATTTAATAATCTTCTGGTTGATTGCGCTAAGGCGCATCATGCCGATGTAATTTTACGGGGGTTGCGCGCCGTATCGGATTTTGAATATGAATTTCAACTGGCCGGGATGAACCGCAGACTTTCTCCTGAGCTGGAGACCGTTTTTTTAACCCCGGCGGAGCAATACGAATTTATTTCATCCAGTATGATCCGTGAAATCGCCAAATTAAACGGTGATGTTTCCGATTTTGTCCCTGAACGGGTCAGACAACGTTTACACGAAAAATTTACCCAACTTAAAGAGGATTAATCATGTCATTATTGATTGATGATGAATGTATCAACTGCGATGTTTGCGAACCGGAATGCCCAAACGGGGCTATTTCTCAAGGCGACGATATTTATGTCATCGACCCTGAACTGTGTACCGAATGCGTTGGCCATCACGACACCCCACAATGTGTAGAAGTGTGCCCGGTCGATTGTATCGACAAAGATCCGGCGCATGTCGAAAATCATGATTCGTTGTATCAAAAATATTTAAAACTCACAGATTAATATTCAATCTCTGAGCTTTATGGCTGGGTCAGTCATTGTTCTGACTCAGCTTGCCCTTGCCACAATACGGCCGATTCCAAACGACACAATAGTTTTCAGCTACACTTGAAGATTATTTTCCATTTATGTCCTCGTCATGCCAAGTTTAAACCTGACGCCGCAACAACTTGCCGAACAAGTGAATCATTTATTCACCTTGCCGGACATTGCGTTACGTATTAACGCACTCTTGAAGCAGAAAAACACAACGCAAGCCGATCTCGAAGCCGTTATCGAGAACGACCCGGCGCTCGCCGCGCAGTTGCTCAAGCTCGTCAACAGCAGTTATTACGGGTTTCCTCAAAAAATCGACAACCTCGCCCGCGCCATCACCATTATTGGCCATAAAGATTTACAAATGCTGATTATGGCAACAGCCGTTATCAAAACATTCAAAGGCATTCCTGAGTCACTGGTTGATATGAACATTTTCTGGTTTCACAGCGTAACCTGTGCCGTCATTGCCAGACTATTAGCCAAGCAGCTTAAACTAACGGATACCGAACGGTTTTTTATTGCCGGTTTGCTGCACAGCATCGGAAAGATGATGTTTTTCAGTCAATACCCCGCCCAATCGTCTGAAATTCTGAAGCTAAAGGAACACGGCGTTAAAGCGATACAACAAGCCGAAATCAATTCCTTTGGTTTTACCTACGCCGAAGCAGGCGCGGCATTACTGGAGAAATGGCAACTGCCGCAATCCATTTGGAAGATGATCGCCTACCATCTGCAACCACTCAATTCTGGTGGGTCAGTGGAAGACGCCTGCTTGCTGAATGTGGCCGCGGATATGACCGATAAACTCGAACCTTGTGTCAAAGTTGACCTAGGTAACGAAGAACCGGATATTGATTTCAACAAACCCGCTTATCGGTATTTACAATTACGCACCGAACAAACCTCAGAAGTTATTCAGGACGCCATTTTTGAAAGCTTTGAAATTTTAAGTATTCTTCATCCGCAGGCGGCGCAAATCTTTTAATCTACCAGCCATACCCTCACCCACACTGGCATAAATCGATAACAAGACTGGAATCACCAATAAAACCAACACGGTGGAAAACATCAACCCAAAGGCAATTGATGTCGCCATTGGAATTAAAAATTGAGCCTGCAGGGATGTTTCAAACAACAGCGGCAACAGCCCCGCCACCGTTGTCAATGACGTCAGCAGGACGGCGCGAAAACGCTGACAGGATGCTTCAACCAACGCCTTATTCACCGGCAGGCCTTGCTTGATCAGGCTTTGATAAAAGCTGACCAGAATAATTGAATCGTTGATGACGATGCCGGACAAGCCAAACAAGCCGAATAATGACAAAATCGTCAGATCTATTCCCATCAGCCAATGTCCTAACAAAGCGCCGATCAAGCCGAATGGAATCGCCGCCATTACCACCAGTGGCCAACCATACGAGGCGAACACAGCCGCCAAAATCAGATAAATCAACAACAAGCCTATCCATAACCCCATACGCATATCGGCCAGGGTTTCCGCCTGATCGGCCGAACGCCCGGCAAATGAATAGTGAATACCGTATTTTGCAGCCAATGCGGGCAAGGCTGATTGCTCCAGGCCATTGATAATCACATTGACATTATTCACTTTGCTATCGACATTAGCGGTCACTTCAACCGCCAGGTGGCCATCACTGTGTTGCAGTTGCTGATAGCCACGCCGGATATGAAATGCCGCGACATTCTCAATCGGCACAGAGCTATTATCAGGCAAACGAATTTCCAGTTGCGACAGGGATGATAATCGGTCTGTCTGGGCATCCGGCAATTTCACCCGGACGCTGACTTCATCCAGCCCATCTTGAAACAACTGCACCTGTTTGCCATCAAATGCGGTCCGAAGTTGTTCGCCAAGTTCTGCTAATGTCAGGCCGGCCATTTCTCCAGCAGGTTTCAGGCTAAAAATGTATTGATTGCGGCCAAACGGCAAATCATCTTGAATATCGCTCACACCGGGAACCGTTTGCAAGGTATTAGCCAATGCCAATGCGGCGTGTTTTAACCCATCGGTCTGATTACCCACCAGGCGTATGGTCAAATCACGCCCAGGCGGCCCTGCCAAGCGGCTGGAAACGGTAAATATATCAAGCCCCGCAGGTAATACGACACGTTTTTTCCAGGCACGTATAAAATCCCGATTGCGCACATCTCGCTTATCGGATTCGGTTAATTCCAGTGTCATCGAAGCTAAATGGTCTCCCGTACCTGCCGCCTTACCATTATTAGAAATTCCACTGCCGTAACGACTGATAGTTTTTAACAGCAGCGGTGCATCAGGCAATAAATCCTGCGCCGTTTCTGTCAGCGTCGTTTGCAGATGCTGTAAGAAATCATTAACGCGAGTTTTCGGTGTACCGGGGACAAAACCAATATTGACAAATAAAATAGAGCTTTCAGGAGAAGGGAAAAAACGAAATTTAACCCGTTGCCCGGCCACTAAGCCTATGCTCATCAATAACAAAGCAATCACTAACGCCAACGCCAGTGCACGATTGTTCAGGGTTAAGGTAATAAAGCGTCGTACCTGATTGTCTTTAAAGACCTCAAAGGCCTGATTAAAACGCTTATGCCAGCCCGGTTTTTCTTCATGCGGCATATTCTGAAAAGAATGCTGCAAATGGCCTGGCAGAACTAAAAAACTCTCAACCAACGAGGCCAGAATCACCGCACAAATAATCAGCGGAATATCAAATAAAATTTTTCCCGTCGGACCGCTGACCAGCATCAACGGAATAAACGCCGCCACCGTAGTCAATGATGAAGCCAATACCGGCACAAACATTCTGCGTGCGCCACCTTCCGCCGCCTTAAGCGGGTCTTCCCCATGCTGATAATGGGTCAACGCATCCTCACCGACGACAATGGCATCATCCACAATGATACCCAAGGCCATAATCAGGGCAAACAAGCTGATCATATTGATACTGCCGCCGACGGTGTACAGAATCAGCAAGGTGGCCATGAACGATACCGGAATGCCGACGGCAACCCACAACGCCACGCGCGAGCTTAAAAACAGATACAAAATAGCCACCACCAGCACCAGCCCGCTGATACCATTTTTCAACAGCAGACTGATGCGGTCTTTGATATTTTTCCAGTTTTCTTCATAAACATACAGCGTCATCGATGGCGGTAATTCCGCCTGCGCCGTATTCAACCAGGATTTGAATATTCTGGCCGCCTTGAATGCATCGCCGTTATCCGATATTTTCAAGATCATTTCCACTGCCGGTTTATCCGCTACCGTCAGCGTCACGCCCCCTTTTTCGTCCTGTCGCTTGATAACGGCGACATCGCCCAGCATAATGCGTGTTGTTTCATCCGTGATTAATGGAATACTGGCAAAGCCGTGTGTGGTTCTGCGTTGCCCCATGCTACGCAGTTCGCTGACTTGTTCACGCTCGCCAAAGGTTCCGGCTGGAATATCCTGGCTTTGCTGGTCGATGCGCTGGGCAATCTGCGTTAAGCTCATGTCCAGGCGTTGCAGGGTCTGGTGTTCGACCTCAATACTGATTTCCTGATCCGGTAAACCATTGATATCGACCTTATTGATACCCAGATCCAGTAATTGTTGCTCATATCGGTGTGCTAATTTGCGCAAATCCGTCGCATTACCGCCATACAGCAAGATTCTTGCCACCTGCTCATAGCGCATCAGATGAATCACCTGTGGCTGCTCGGCATCACTGGGCAAATTCTGAAACTCATCGACCTGTTGTTTAACCTGATTCAGAATTTCGATAGGATCAGAATATTCTTCAAGCTCCAAACGAATAGAGGCCAACCCCGGCGAGGATGTCGAGGTCATTTCGCGGATTTTATCCACCGAGCGCAGCTTCATTTCCAGTGGCACCGTAATCGATTCGGCGACATCCTCAGCGCTGGCTCCACGCCAGGGAATGGTAATGGTGATGTAATCGAGGTCGAATTGAGGAAAATAACGCACGTTAAGCTTTTGCAGCGCCACGGCGCCCCCGATAACCATGATGATCATCAATAAATTGGCCGCCACTTTATGATGGGCGAAAAAACCGAGCAAATCAGTTCGTGTCATTCTATCGGGCCAAATCATTTACGGAAAAGACACCATATTAAAGGATATGCCGTAAAATATGCAATTCAACTGACAAGTTAGAAACACTTATGACCAACTACACGCTGTTTGCCACCACACCCAAAGCCATGGAAAACCTGTTACAGAATGAAATCATCGCGCTCGGTGGCATAAACACACGCCCGACCCTGGCCGGGGTTGCTTTTGAAGGTACGCTGGAAACGGCTTATAAAATCTGCTTATGGTCCAGAACCGCCAACCGTCTGTTGCTGCAACTGGCCCAGTTTGAGGTGCATTCACAAGATGACCTGTATCAAGGCATCCAACACATCAACTGGTCTGAACATTTAAAACCCGACGGCAGTTTTGCAGTCAATTTCAATGCCAAACACAGTAAAGCCATCACCCATACCCATTTTGGCGCCCTAAAAGTCAAAGATGCGATTGTCGATCAGCTGCGCAGCCAATTTCATACACGCCCGAATATCGACACTCAAACCCCGGATATTCGCCTCAATGTGTATTTAGATGGCACACAAGCGACATTAAGCCTGGACTTATCGGGTGACAGCCTGCATAAACGCGGCTATCGTGACCATCATGTGCCCGCACCCATTAAGGAAAATCTGGCTGCAGCGATTTTAATCCGCAGCGGCTGGCCCGACATGGCCCGCCAAAACGGCAGCCTGATTGATCCGATGTGTGGGTCCGGCACCTTTTTAACCGAAGCGGCGATGATTGCTGCCGATTACGCGCCGGGGCTATTGCGCCCGTATTACGGTTTTCTGGGCTGGAAAAAACACGATGACGTCTGCTGGCAAGCCTTGCTTGATGACGCCAGGCAGCGTAAAACCATAGGTCTTGAAAACATGCCGGTCATCGTCGGCTTTGACCATCATCGCCAAGCGGTCGCCAATGCTTTGCAGCATGTGCAAAATGCCGGACTGGCACCCTTCATTCATGTCGAAAAACGCGATATTCAGCAGGCTGAAGCGGCAGCAAGCTGGAAGCCTGGCTTATTGATTTGTAACCCGCCCTATGGTGAACGACTCGGAGATACCGAGCAAACGGCTGCGCTTTATCGGCAATTTGGCGTGGTGCTGAAACAGCATTTCTGCGGCTGGCAGGCCGCCATGATTATCAGCGACCCGGAACTGGGTTTTCGCTTAGGCATACGCTCCAAAAAACCCATTACCTTCTTTAACGGTGCGCTGGAATGTAAATTGCTGCGCTTTGACATCCAGGAAAAAGCCTTTTTTACCCCAAAAGCCACCTCCCAGGATGAACGCCTGCAGCAAATCCAGCACGACAGCCGTTCACAACAGGCTGAAATGTTTGCCAACCGGCTTAGGAAAAACCTGAAAAAAATCGCTAAATGGGCGCGGAAAAATCAAATCAATGCCTATCGGGTTTATGATGCGGACTTGCCTGAATATGCAGTCGCCATTGATTGTTATGACACCGACACGCTCAGAGTGCATGTCCAGGAATATGAAGCCCCCAAAACCATATCCGAGCAAAAAGCCAATCAACGTCTGGCCGGGATTCTGGCTGAAATTCAAAACGTCTTGCAAATTCCCGCAGAACAGGTGTATTTAAAAATACGCCGAAAACAAAAAAGCAGCCAGCAGTATCAAAAACAGGCTGAAACCGGCCATTTTTATCCACTTGAAGAAGCCGGCTGTCGTTTCTGGGTCAACTTTGAGGACTATCTGGATTCCGGCCTGTTTCTCGATCATCGCCCCATGCGCCAAATGCTTCAGCAACAGGCGAAAAATACGCGCTTTTTAAACCTGTTTTGCTACACCGCCACCGCCACGGTCCACGCCATTATCGGCGGCGCACGGGAATCGGTCAGCGTCGATATGTCAAATACCTATCTGGACTGGGCCAGACGTAATTTTGAACTGAACCAGATCACTGGCAAGCATCAACTGGTTCGCGCCAATTGCATGGAATGGCTGGCGCAACAAGCTCAAGACAAACAAGCGGAAAAGTTTGACTTGATCTTTCTTGATCCACCGACCTTTTCGAATTCAAAACGCATGGATAATGTATTTGATATCCAAACCGATCATGTCCAACTGATCAAACTCGCCGCCCAACTGTTATCCGAAAACGGCATATTGTATTTTTCCACTAATTTTCGCCGCTTCAAGATGGATCACGACGCATTAGCCGGTCTACATCTCGAAAATATCAGCGCCCAATCCATACCAGAGGATTTCAGTCGCAACCCAAAAATCCATTATTGCTGGAAAATCCGCCACCTGCCGCGCTGAAACTTATCCGTAAAGCCCCTGTCACATGGCCATGAAATTTCGTTTACCCGCATTGCTGGCCGGTTGTTTATTCAGCGTCATCGTTTATGCAACCGAACTTGAGCACATCAATTTGCCCGATATGGGTGACAGCTCCGGCGCGTTGATCTCGCCTCAAGAAGAGCAGGAATTTGGCGCCGCCTTTTTCCGCAGCCTGCACAACAAGGTCGAAATCAATCAGGACACGGAAATTCAGCATTATATTGAAAACCTCGGCCAACAATTGGCCAGCCATAGCGACACGCCGGGTTATCCGTTTCATTTTTTTGTCGTGCTGGATAAAACCATCAATGCCTTTGCCGGCCCTGGCGGTTATATCGGCGTCAATTCCGCCCTGATTCTGCTGACCGAAAGTGAAAGCGAGCTGGCATCGGTAATCGGCCACGAGATTGCTCACGTCACCCAACGCCACCTATACCGTGCCTTTGAAGCGGCACGGCGGATGACGTTGCCGATGGCTGCCGCCACCCTGGCTGCTATTTTAATCGGCACCCAATCGCCTGCCGCAGGTCAGGCCGCCATCATGGCGGTACAAGCCGGTAACACCCAGTTTCAAATCAATTTCACCCGCAGCAATGAAGAAGAAGCCGACAGGATCGGCATGAAAATCCTGTACCGTTCAAATTTTGACCCGCGCAGCATGCCGATATTTTTTGAACGTCTGCAGCAATCCACCCGTTTTTATGGCCACAATATTCCCGAATTTTTACGCACTCACCCCGTGTCTGCCTCGCGAATCGCCGACACCCGGGGGCGAGCCGAGAATTATCCCTATCGGCAATATCCAGATTCGCGCGAATACAGCCTGACCAAGGCCAAATTACGTGTACTCACCACTCAGCCGCTTGAAAATGCCATTAAATATTTTCAAATTCGCTTACATCAAGGCACCGACTGGCAAAAACATGTTGCGGCCTACGGCCTGGCTTTAGCCTATTTAAAACAAAGACAATTTAAAAACGCGGCCGAAATCGCCCGGCAATTGCTTCAACATTACCCCGAGCAACCTCAATTCGCCATGTTGAACGCCAAAATCGCCTTGCGAAAACAAGATTATGGCCAGGCCTTAAGCCTGTTTGGTAAAGCGATAGCCAAATTCCCGGATAACGAACCACTTAAGTTCGCTTATATTGAAAGCCTGTTATTCGCTAACCGGCCACGACAAAGCAAGGCACTGCTGGAAAACCTTCCCTCCGCCCTTAAAACCCGGCCCGTATTCTATCGATTACGCGCCAAAGCTGAAGCCAAACTGGGCCATGAAGCCGAATCACAACGCTATCTGGCCGAATATGCCTACGCCACCGGCCAGACCGGCGCCGCCATCATGCACATAAAACTGGCGCAAAAAGCCAAAGACCTGAACTTCTATATTAAAGCGATTTTAGATGAGCGACTGCAACAGCTCCTGGCAGAACAAAAGCTAAAACAAGCCCAGCGATGAAGGGCACTCATTGCCAGGTGGTATTTGTATATTAGAATATACTAAACCTTATAAACCATTGATTTAAAATGTTTAATTTCGAGTCGATACCATTTTTACCCAAAATCATTTTTTTTGATAGACATCACATTTTTTATTGATATAAAATTCATACCAACTTAAGGAGTGAGTACGACGTTATGTCGGAAAAGAGGAGGAAAGCGGCCTGTAAAAAGGCTGAAAAAATAACAATAATAAATGTAACTGCTTATTGCCTGAAGGCAAAAAAATATCCAATCAATAATAATAAAAATAAGCTTGGAGATGCCCGCGTTCAGCGGGCTTTTTATTGCCTGAAATCTTCCAGCATTAATGACATCCTTGTCAGCACCCTGTTTCTCGTTTTCTTGTTCCCAAACTCCGTTTAGGAATGTCTGGTTTAAAAGCTCCGCTTCGCGTCGTTGGCTTGGTCATATCACGGGCATATGTTGAATCAGAAGATCGCATTTTTCTAAAAACGATTATACCCAGTCGCAAAGCGACAAAAAGGTATATTGGAGAATAGTCATGAGAAAGTACACATTAGACCAAGAGGAGCAAGAAATCCTGGATGCATTTGAATCAGGAAAGATACAACCCGTTCCGAATTCAAAGGAAGAAATCACAAAGCATAAGAAATATGCGGCTGAGACGTTCAAAAAAGATAAAAGAATAAATATCCGTATTACGAGCCGGGATCTTTCTACAATTCAAAAGCTAGCCATAAAGGAAGGTATCCCTTACCAAACATTCATTGTGAGTATCCTGCACAAATTCGCAGATGGCAGATACATCGAAAAACAGCCTGACAAGACAAATTAACGCAGTTACATTTTTTTTGCTCGCTGTAATCACAAAAAAACATACTGGCTATTACGGGCCTGCAATCGCGGCTAAAGCCGATCCTACAGCGCGAAATCCATTTCTTGCCCCGTAAGAGTGACTTTAGTCACGCGCAAATTACCCCAATCATTAAAGCATTGGGTATGAAACGCATATCAAACCGCGTAACATCAGTTATAAGCTTAAACGAATCCCTACCCAGCCTGCTCTGGGCGCACCGATACCCACAAACTGAGTATTCTTATCCGTTATTCCCAGTTTATCGCTCAAAACATTGCCCGTATTGGCATATTGACCAAAGTTTTTATATTGGCTATCAAACAGGTTGGTTACCTTGGCAAACAAGGTGATATGTGGGTTAAACTCAAATTCTGTTCTGAGATTGACCACGGCATAGGCATTTAATTTACTGCCTTGATTGCTCTCATCTCCTCGCAGATATTGAGAACCGTTATAAATCACATCGGTTCCCATGGTCCAGCGATTTAAATAGCTCATCCCTTTAATCACATCATAATCCAGCGCTACTTTAAACATTTGTCGCGGAATACCGGGGATAAAATCGCCCTGTTTTACTTGAATATCGCCATTAGCATCAGCGGCAGGATTTGCTGGGCTGTTGACCTTAAACGGTGTACGAAACGTTGCTTCCAGATAGGTATAATTTGCCGAATAGCGCAATCTTTCAAATGCGTCACCAAAAATACCCAGCTCAATGCCTTGATGACGAGTTTTACCGACATTGTCAAAATAACCGGTGTTGGAAACAACTCCGCCCGAGCTTTTAAACAGTATGTCATTGTCATTCTCGGTCCTGAAAACACCGGCCCGCCAATTTAAAGAACCTTGCAGAAAATTGCCAAACTCTCCGCGAAAACCTGTTTCAAAGGTATGCGCCACCACTTGTTTCAACGCGGGATCAGACACAAAAGCATTAGGCAATTTACACGGCGCATTCGGGTTGGCACAGCTTAATTCCATCGGCGTCGGCGCGCGGGTGGACTCGCTATAGTTACCATAAAAGCTGACTTCAGGTCTGAAAACATAGGTCAGGCCTGCTGAAGGGTTAAAGCGTTGAAACACATGATAACCATTCAATTCAGTACCCACCTGATCCAGTAACTTAATACGGGTCTGGTTATAGCGCCCGGCCACAGTCAGATTAAGTTTATCAGTCGCCGAAAAGGTTTCACTGAAATAAAGACTGTAATTTTCGGTTTCTGTATGCAGCCGTACATGTGAGTCCTGGATTTTTATTCCCGCGCCATCAACGCCCCGCTGTGCATTCAAGGCACCTAACTCAGTATCGGCAGAATAATGTGTATTGCCTTGACTATAAGCGGCACCAACAACGAAGTTGTTTTCTCGTTCAAAGAGTTGATAATCAAATGCAGACTGCAATTTAAATCCAAACGAACGCTGAAAAGTCGATGAGGTATTGCGCGTACCACTATTAACATTACTCCCCCAGGTAATCGGGTTTCCGTTAAGATCAAGGACTAAGTTATTATCTGCATCACATACATTCGGGTTCGCGTTACACTGTTGAAAATCACTGCCATCGCCATTCAGCCCATTTGAGTGTAAACGCCTGAAATACATATTACTGGATAATTCAATATGATCATTTAACCAGGTCTTGCCATCGAGTGAGGCCAGAAAAAAACGATTGATGGTTTGGTCAGGCTGGGTAAAAACGGCATCACGCCGCACCTTCAGTAATTCAACCGGAATCGTGCCGTTGCCTTTTAAATCATTATCGGTGGAGACCAGCGTCAAATCCAGACTGGAATCATCACCGCGCCAACTCAGTGTTGCCAACCCCTGCATCACTTCACTGTTGGAAAAATCACGCCAGCCATCTTCATTAAAGTAACGCGCATCCAAAAAATAGCCAAATTCACCATTATTCCAGCCGGAGGTGATTTCTTCAGAATGCCGGCCCCAGGAACCGCCACTGACTTCCAGTTGATGCCTGGCCGCACTGAAACCGGTTTTAGTCTTTATGGCAATAGCGCCACCAAGTGTATTCAAACCAAAAACCGGATTAGACCCCGATTGCAACGACATCCTGTCAATCGCGCCTTGTGGAATCAAATCCCAATTGACATTATCACCAAACACCTCATTCATGCGGACACTGTTCATATACACTGAAATGCCCTGAGGTAACCCCATCAACGGGGATGCCGCATAGCCCCGCACCCGGACATCAGGCTGGAAAGGATTATTCTGTGCACTATTGATATTCACATTCCCCATATAACGGTTCATATAATCGGTAAGAGAAAGGCTTTGCGCACGTTCTAATTGTTCTGATGTTGCCGTTTGCACCGGCGATGGAAATTTATTTTCAGCGATATTAGAACCGGCCAACGGCGATACCGAAACCACATCCATGGCCTTCAACTGCACCGGCTGCGAGGCTTCATCCGCCTGCGCAGCCGCCATAAATGCAATATTAGCTAAAAAAACAAGTCTTCTTTTCTTCATAGTTTTTTGTCGCGTAATTCATGGGAAAACGCATCATAATCAGCGATCTCGTTTTTTAACAGGCCTGAGTGGAAAAAAGGAATTATTCCCGACACGAAGCGACAGATTCATTTTTAATCATTTCCAGAGGATAGGATACTTCCGATACTAAAAAATAGAGGTTATACTGGCTTAACAAAAGCTTAACGACGACTTGACACATGTATGCAATATTTCTATATTAGAATATTAATATTTATAAAAACAACAGGAGGCTGTTATGCCCGGTTTAACTGAAGAAGAACGTAAAAAGATTCTAAACGGAAGACCTATCGGCACATGGGTACTGATGCTAACCGTAGGTGTCAGCATGGTTATTGGCTGGTTATTCCTTTATTACGGCGTATTTATTCCACGCGGCATTGTCAATTAGGGGGATACCATGCATATTGATCCACTCGAAAAAAAATGGGGACAGATTGTCCTTGTCATCTGTGCATTTTTTGTGGGCATCATCCTGTTTGAGGCGTTGTTCCATAGCGTCAATGCACCGAGTAATGTCGAAACCATAGACTCGACAAAACTGCATTTGAGCAAGGAGTTTGCCGAAGACAAGCTCGGTGTCAGCCGTGATGATAAAGGCAATATCGTCGTGCGCATGGTCGCCGGACGTTATTCGTTTTTCCCCAAAGAAATTGAGGTTCCGGCTGAAACAAAGTTGACGTTTCGCTGGGTCAGTATGGACGTTTTGCACGGCGTTCATATCCCGATGACCAACATGAGCACCATGGTGGTACCCGGCTTCGTCGCCGAGGTTGAAACCTCGTTTCCAACACCGGGCGATTATCCCGTGTTATGCAATGAATACTGTGGACTCGGCCATGATCAAATGTGGAGCCGTATAAAAGTTGTTGAAAAAGAAAAATGGCTCGCCCAACATTCCGCTTCCAAAGGAGGCAACAAAAATGATTGATAATACTGTTCGAAAACTGGCACTGGGCAATATGTCCGTGGCCTTTATTGCGTTCATCCTGGCCTGTTTTATGGGCGAATATCAAGTCCTGGAACGCAGTGGTCTATTTGAATCATTAGACTCACCGACTGTTTATTTTGCATCAGTCAGCACCCATGGCGTGTTAATGGCTTATGTACTAACGACCTTTTTTATCATGGGATTTGGTTATTTTACCGCCAGCACCGCCCTGAACAAGCCGATCTGGAATCCTGGCCTGGCCTGGGCAGGCTTTTGGACAAGTTTAATCGGCACGGTACTGGCCGCCATTCCATTATTGACGGGAAAGGCCTCGGTACTTTACACCTTCTATCCACCCATACAAGCCCATCATTTATTTTATCTCGGTGCAACCTTATTGGTTGTCGGCTCCTGGGTTTGGTGTGCCATCATGATTGTCATGTTCCTGCAATGGAAACAGGAAAATCCCGGCAAGACTGTCCCTTTAGCCATGTTCGCCACCACCTTTAATGCCATGCTCTGGCTATGGACCAGTGCCGGCGTCGCGCTGGAATCTGTATTTTTAATATTACCGTGGTCATTCGGGCTGACTGACACCATTGACGTTGGACTCGCTCGCACACTGTTTGCCTGGACGCTGCATCCTATCGTCTATTTCTGGCTCATTCCGGCATACACGGCCTTTTATGTCTTCGTGCCTAAACAGGCCGGTTCTTACCTGTTCAGTGACGAAGCCGCCCGCGTGGCCTTCATTGTGCTGGTTGTATTCAGTCTACCAATCGGTTTCCACCATTTATACATGGATCCTGAGCAAGCCAAGGGTTGGAAATTATTACATATGGTCGGCACTTTCATCGTTTCTACACCGACTTTGCTCACCGGCTTTACCGTCATCGCCGCATTGGAAATTGCAGGACGTCTTAAAGGTGGCAAAGGCCTGTTTGGCTGGATTGGCACCCTGCCCTGGACCAACCCCATGGTACTTGCGACGATTTTATCCTTGCTGATGTTGATTTTTGGTGGTTTTGGCGGCATTATCAATGCCAGTTATGCCATGAATGCCATGATTCATAATACCGCCTGGGTTCCTGGCCATTTTCATCTTATTTTTGCCGGCACGACCGTCATTATGTATTTTGCGATTGCTTACTACATTTGGCCGATATTGACTAAAAAACCCTTGTTTTCTAAAAAGTTAACATTATTGCAATTATGGACATGGTTCATCGGCATGAGCATCCTGACAACCCCTTGGCATGTTTTAGGCTTACTCGGCCAGCCCCGCCGGATTTCGACGGTTGTCTACAACAACCTGCTGACTTTATCGTGGCAGCCTTATGAACTGGCGATGATTTTTGGTGGCCTGGTGCTATTATCCTCAGCCTGTTTGTTTCTTTATATTCTGTTTAAAACACAATTCAATGCCTCTACAGAGGTGTATGAACATGCGGTTGAATACGCCGAAGCACTACATCCTTCAGAGTCAGTCCCTGAGTATCTGAATGATATTAAACTCTGGAATAAAGTCATTGCCGTGTTGATGGCAATCAGCTTTGGCTACCCAATCCTGCAGTTCTTCCTGATGAATACTTATGACTCAAGCGCCTGGGGGTATTGATATGAAATATTTTTTAAGCTTACTTTTACTGCTCGCCCCTGTTTACGGCATGGCTGAGCCATCCACGAATATCGCATGGACACCTGAGCTGTTGAGTTTTATCCAACAAGGCGATGCCCAAAAAGGTAAAAAACTGGCACAAACCTGTGCAGGTTGTCACGGCGAGAATGGCGTCAGCCCAATGGACAGCTATCCTTCGCTAGCCGGTCAACTGGCAACCTATACCTACAAACAATTGCGAGATTATGCCGATGGCAAACGCACACATATGTTGATGAATTCAGTCGCGGCCGGCTTGTCTGAACAAGACTCTGCCGACCTTGCCGCCTGGTTTGCCTCCTTGCCGGCACCTGAACATAAGGTCGATAAAAAAACCGCTCTGAAACAAGCCGAAAGACTGGTGGCACAAGGTAATGGCAAAAAAATCGTACCGCCCTGCTTTGTCTGTCATGGCCGCCAGGGTCAAGGTGAAAAACAAGATATTCCGGCCTTATCCGGCCAGAATCCAGATTATTTTATGGCCACCCTGAAAGAATACAAGAATGGCGTACGCCATAACGACGTATATGCCCGCATGCGCTTGATTGCAGAACAATTAAGCGATGAGGACATCCGTCAATTAGCGCAATATTATTACCAGCTCAGGAGGTAACCCATGCAACCCCGTACTTTCTTTCTTATCGCAGCCGGCTTTTTGCTCAGTCAAGCTGGCTACGCACGTATTGTTCCATACCAGTCCAATAATCAGCAGGTAAAACAGGAAAACCGGCAAGAAATGTTTAACCTGATTCGTAACGGCCCGGTTGAAAATATTACCGATCAAAAACAAAAACCCAAAAATGACTACAACATTACCATCAATTACGAGCTGGGCATGCATTGTACGGGGTTTGACTTTTCCTACTGCTGTATCCTGCCGCCATATAACTCAATCCAGAGCCAGGTGGTCAAAACAGCGCGCAGTCCTTACGACTTCCCACAGCTTTTAAAAGCTGACCCGAATGATCCGACCGTACTGGTCGATGGCAACAAGCGCATGAAGCTGGAATATGGCCATATCGACAATACCTTTTCTGAAGGGACTAAATTAGCCTATTGGAACATTCCTTATGACGTTAATAAAGATGGTCAATACGGCGACAATGAAAACGTCGGCAATGCTTATTTCACCCATCTTTATATCTACAAAGACCTGAAAGGCAGCAACCCGAAACATACCAGCAAAGACAGTGAAAAACTGCGCATTGGTATTGAGATACCCATTGCACGCGACACCGGCCCTTCCGGACAACCGTTAAAAAATGGCCATTTACACTATACCGGCGATACCGGCACCATCGTTTATACCAAATCGTCGGTGCTGGATAACGTCCCTATCGTACTGACCAATCCTGGTATCTGGGATGCACTCGGTTTGCCACTGACGCCATTCTATGATGAATTGATGAAAAAAAGTCCTTTGCAAATCGTGGAAAGTGATATTCGCCCTTACCAGGAAGCCTGGGTAGGCCTGGTCGATGCCAAAAACGGCAAGCCGGTTATCGACAGCCATACCGGCAAACCCATTAAATTTATCGGCACCAATCCCATTGATGTACCCAACTGTGCAAACTGCCATTCCAATGAAAATGCTAACGGCGACACCTTCACCTTATACAAACAGGAAAAAGCCTTCTGGAAAAACCTCGGTGCCAGCCAATATATGGCTAATCTGAAAGCCACCTCCATTTCCATCCTGCAAATCCACGATGCCCGTCATGGTACGCAGTTTCTGGCTAAATATGATCCCAGCAGTCGCGCAACCCAGAACCGCTTAGGCAGTGACCCTGTGCTCTGCCAACAATGTCACGCTGACAATGTGATCGCCGTTTTACAATCAAAAGGCATTGCTCAGGTACTGAGCGGCAGTAAAAAACGTGAATCCTGGGATACGCCTATCGTCGCCTTATCCGAGGCTTTACACCGTGTCCACCAAACCATGAGGCCACTGCCTGATTCGCAAGGCCGCACCGGCACCTGCGCAGGCTGTCACCCGGCCCATAGACAAGATGGCAGCATGGACGGTTACCCGATTACGCCAGACGGTCAAAACACCTATGCTCAAGCCGATAACCGTGACACCGAAGGCGGCTGTTTCGCCGGTCGGGATGTCCATTCCAACCCCAATAAAGACAAAGACGGCGTCGGCACCCCAGAGCATCTGAATGCCATCGGCCGCTGGATGCAGGCCAATGTATCCAAAATCGGCAATGGTGAAGGCGGCAAAGGCATGTGGTGCACCAACTGTCACAACCAGTTATCCCGGGAATTATATCAACGCGACAACTTGATCAATGCCTTTCAGCAAAGCGGCGACACGATTCGTAACCTGCCACTGGACAAGATTGCCTTAGCATTGGGTGTCGATAGCAAAACACTGGTCAATAAATATATGGACCCTAAAGTTGTCCTGGATAAAAAAGGCCACGACACACCTGGGAAATCCGGTATTTTGCTTACATGGTCCAAAAAACGCATGACACCCGACATTGCTGTCATCGCCACGAAAGACGGACAGCCGTTAATTCGTAAAGATGAAGATGGCGATGCCAATGTTGTCATTTTGTCAGCGAATCCAACCGCTATCCTGTCCAAGCTGGATTTGCCAAAAGATGCCACCGGCATTACGGCTGTACCCTACAGCGCAGCGACCGATGGACGGGATTACTGGCTGTCTCCAGGCGCTCCGCATTGCGCGGACTGTCATGAAGCGCCCTTTGTCGAAGGCCAGGGCGGCGTTGCCTTTCCAATCAACCAGCCCGGCAAATATAGTCTGATGCGTTATTCCAAAGGGCATGCCGGTTTAGCCTGTCAGGCTTGTCATGAATCAATTCATGGCCTGTATCCGGTAACGCCTAAAGTGGATACCACCACCTACAAGCAAGCCGCACAATACAACCCTGATGGAAGTCATGGGCCTTTACTGTGCGCTTCGTGTCATGAAGTCAACAAATCCGGTGTGCCACTGGTTGCCGAAGCCTTGACCTGGAAAGGCAAGAAAATCAAAGATGATCTCGACGCCGCGATCACCTGGATCCATGGCAATGCCCATGACTTAGGCGGTAAAAACCTGCATTAACCGGCCTCTCAATCCGGCCCGAACTCGGGCCGGATTCCTTCGCTTTTTCCACAGAGTCTTCTTATATGCGACAAACATTCCTAAAAAAATATTTAATGTCTGTTTTGCTAGGCGTAAGCCTTTGCTCTACAGCAATAGCCGAAACTGTTCTGGTCACGATAGGCCAATCCGGACAGGTCACCGATCAGCAACTGGAAGCGGCCATGAAAGCGGCTCCCTTCGCCAGCCAATTTCCCACCCTGGATGAAAAAGATCAGGCGTATTTACGTGGCGATATGCTGTTACGTCTGGCTCAGGCCGAAGCCTTACATCAGGAGGCCCTGACCCAAAAAATTCCGGCGTCCGATGTTTTTAAACAAGAAATGGGCAATTTTAAAACCAGTTTATTAGCGCAACGCTATCTGCTTAATCTTGGAAAATCCATTCAAGTGCCAGATGATATTGCACAGCAACTGAAACAAAGCGCCCAAAACAACAGCGACGCCTTAAAGGCGGCCCGTTCAGCCTATATCGCTAAACGCTTTAACACGCTCAAAACTGAGAAACTCAATGCCCTGCGCCAACAAGCCCATGTCAAAACCTATTTTGACCGCCTGGATCACGCAAAACCCGATACCCTGCTTGCCGAAGGCAACGGCTTTAAAATCCATTACGGCGACCTGATGCCCAATACCGCGATCTCGGTTGACAAGGCTCGCATCCAACAAAAAGTTGAACAATGGATCGACTTGATTTTGATGGCAAAAGCCGCGCAAGCCGATGGTATCTCGGTGGATAATCAATTACAGGATTACGCGCATAACCTCGCTATCCGCCTGTTACTCGCCCAAAAAGAACAGCAGTGGATACCCAATGAACAGGTGCTGCTCGATTATTTTCAGCAACATCCCAAAATCGGCTATATCCCTGAACGCCGTCAGATTGGTCAAATTGTCCTCGGCAGCCAAAAACAAGCTGAAGAAATGAGACAACGTATTATGAATGGTGAAAGCCTGTTTACACTGGCCGGGCAATACAGCATCGACCCTTATGGCCGGCAACGCTCCGGTGACATGGGCTGGCTGACAGAAGGCAGTGGCAGCCCGGAAATTGAAGCCGCGCTGAAAACGCTTAAAAATGATGAAATCAGTCCCATTATCAAAACCGAAAAAGGCTGGCATATCATCACCATCGTCGATCGCAAATCCGCCGAACAAAGAAACTATAATGCCGTCAAGGACCGGGTTAAACAAAAGCTGTTAGCTGAAAAAATGACCGCATACCTAAAACAAATCACCGAAAAATACCCACTGCAGTGGCACATACCCCAGCATACTCAGCATTAGACAATGTGTATGATTACGAAAACGAGGCTGTAAAAGCATTTTATCTGTCGAGCGACAGCACCGAAACTCCGATTAGCGTTAGCGTAATCGGAGGTTTGTGGTTGTGGCAATTTGTACTAACGCTAATCGTACCTATAGCTCTGGCCGCCATGCCAACTCACTAGAACCGCGAAACCCAGTGAAATGAGAACTCCACTATCACTGGGCGTCCCAGCTGCTGCTCGATGCTTTTTTCGATTTGTAACAAGAGCTTGGCGTCTGGCAAAACGCTGCCCAACAGATCAGCACGAATCAACACCGGTTGGCTGAGCTGAATCGTGATATTGCGTAATCGAAAGCGATACGCTGCCATCTGAAATGTCTGATTGAGCAGATCCTGTTTGATCCGGGCGGTGGTCTGCATTTTTCCAAACGCCGCGCTGAGTGGAAATGAAACCGCCAGTACCATCAACAGTGAGATTAAAATACCCGTGCGGGCGCGGCTGAAAGGCGCAAAGCCCATCAACATAAAGGTCAACCCAGCGGCCAAAATGATACCGGTCAGGTTGGTTAGAAAAAGCAACATGGCACCATAAAAAATATCCAACTGCCACCAGCCGAGGCCAATTCCGGCCACGCATAATGGGGGCACCAAGGCCACGGCAATGGCGACGCCGGGTAAGCTTTTGGCGATATTTTCCCGCGCATTGGCCAGTGCGCCCGCAATGCCGGATAAAATAGCCACCATCAAGTCCAACATCGACGGATGCAGGCGACCGGCAATTTCATGGGTAACCTCATGAAACGGAATAAACCAGGCCATGCCGGCAGGTAAGCCTAACGCCAGTATAATCCCCAGCAGAACGGTCATGAATGCCTTGCGGCTTAGCCCGACATCGGAGCGCAACACCCCCATTGACAAGGCGATAATTGGCGACATCAAGGGAGCCAATACCATCGCGCCAATCACCACTGACGGGCTGTTCAAAAACAACCCCAACGATGTCAGCAGAACACTCAGCACCATTAGTAATATATAATTCCCCGAAGCGGTTGCACTGTCTTTTAAATTTAAAAACAGCTCTTTAAAATCCGATTCCAACGCATGCGGGAAAAACGGCAAGGTCTTGCTCAAATATTTAATCCGCTCGTCCTGCTGCGGCAGTTGATCGCAAATGACGTTTTCCTTGTCATCATTAAACTGCTGTCGAGATTGGAAATCATCGACGGCTTTGACGCGCAGGGGCGTTGGCAAAATGGACAGGCTCAGGGATTCAGCCGTCACCGGTCGATTGTTTACCAGGTAGTGGGTTGGCTCGGGTGATTCGATCTGCAGGGATTCGGTGCGAATATAACCGATTTGGTTCAGTATCTGTTTTTTTGAGTGCAATAACACCGAGGCGGACAGTTGTAAATAAGACAAAATGGATTGCGGGGCAAACAAAGCCACAGAGATTCTGTGATCTGTCAGTGACACGGTGTCTTCAAATAATTGGCGTAATGCGCCGGATTGATGAAAATCCAGCAGCAACATGCCGGTAATGGCGGTTGGAATTTTTTTGCCTTTTGCCGTCGTCAGCGTCACCGGATGCGGTGTTAACGAAAATGCATGAATAAAGCGTTTGAAACGGAACTGGAGTTTACGAAAACCGGTAATCTGAGCTGTATCGCCTAAAAACTCGGCCATCGTGGCCTGATTTTCAAGATTGACGCCATCGACGACAATATCGCCATGACATTGAATCAAATCGATTTCGACCGTATCGTCTTGCAGCGCAATGTCCAAACTTGCATCGAAACTATCGTTCAGCCCCAGACTTTTATAAAACAACGTCAGCTTATCGCCGGCTACCGGCAAAAAGCCGAGCTGCACACCTTTCTGCCCGGCTATCCTTAAGGCTTGAGGATACTCGGCCTGATTGATCCATAACAAGACCTGTCGATGGGCATCATCGACGTGGATAGCCTCAAAATCATCGAGCTTTACCGGTGAAATCTGGAATTCTCCAGCGAGGATTTGAGGGTGTTGAGTGAGCTTTTCTAATCTGTCGGCAACGCTGTCGCTATAGACCAGATAATAAGCTGTTTGGCTGTCATTTTTCATTATCGAAGATGGGCTGGTGTCGGGCGGGCTTGCCCCGCCCGGCTTGCAAATCCAGCCTTAAAGTTTAACCAGCACTTCGCCTTTGCCGGTTTCTGCCATGTCGCCGCCATAGCGTTGCACACGATTAAATGCCTGAGCACTATCGGCAAAACGACTATTGAGCGATTTCAATGAGGAAAACAGAATGGGGAGAAACGCCAGCGTATGTGAGCCACAGTCATTGAATGTTGCCGATAAACGGGGCTGATTCCACAATAACAAGGTACCACGCCGCATGGCGTAGCCTAAATAGCGGCCGGTCTGTCCCATAACGGCAATCGTCCCCGCGATCATACGCGCACCACAATAATCACCGGCATCACCTTCCACTAAAATAACGCCACGCCGCATATGGTCACCTGCCCTGTCGCCGACATTGCCTTTAACCAGAATTGTGCCGCCTTTCATGCCCTGTTTATTGCCGGGCAACGCAGCGCCGACAAAATCCCCGGCATGACCATTAATTTCCAGCAAACCGTTTTTCATTTCACAACCCGCATACAGGCCGGCATTGCCATCAAGCCGAACCGTACCGGCTTTCATGCCTTGCGCCAGGTACGCACCGCAATCACCTTCAATGGTAATGCTACCACCATCAAGCGCTTTACCGATAAAATCGAGCTTGTTACAACTGCCGGCAATCACCAGATTATGGCTGTCAGAACCCTGGATTTTAAACAATTCATCGACACGAACGGTTTTATTACCCGTTTGCAACGGAATCGCTGCGATGTCGTCCGGCGCCATCCCAGCCAGTTTTTGACAAACCAGGGGCGACATATCCACACGCTGACGCGGTCTTGTTTTAAGTGTCAGTGTCAATGCGCTCATGCCATGATCTCCTGTAAATGAAAATGAAACGGCCCCAGTTTTCCGCCATAGTTACCGGCACTGATACGCTTGATGCCGTTTTCGCTGCCTAAATCACACACCGCCTGCATGCCGACACGTATAGCTTTATCAATATCTTCTTGACTCAAGCCGTCGATAACAATTTCCATCACCGATTCAATTTCCGGTGATAATTCCGAGTTCGTCACGCCTTTCAGTGTCGGACAGAATGCATCGTTCGTCGATGCGCCCAACGCAGGATATTTTGAGCCGACTTTAGAGCCTGAGCGCACAATGCCTCCCGGAAACGGCATAATGACATTGGGGATTTTACGCATTTCTTCTATCGCCGCCTCACATGCCGCCAAGGCCTGCGGTTGGGATTCGGCCAGCACCAGAAAATTACCGCCGCCGACCGCATCGACTTGTGCGGTGGTCGCTTCGGTTAAAAATTCGCCGTCCATCACCGGTACCCGCCAGTAACGCTTGCCATTGATTTTTTTGGAAATCTGGAAGCCATCGCCGAAATAGCGTAAGTTTTTACCCAGCGGAATCGGCTTGCCCGCTTCGATGCCTGCAAACAGCGCCGAGGTCGGCGATGTCAATACGCATTGTCCGGCGCGGGTTTCCAGTTGTTTAGCCAGTGCTTTACCGCCCATGGCAAAAATCAGAATAGCCACACCCGGACGGCCATCCGGTGTTTCGGACGGATCCAAAACCCGCTCAATGCCTGCCTCACAACCGCAGGCAATCACCGAGGTGGCAAAGCCTGTCATCGCTTGCGCCGAGATCATCGCCCATTTTTCGTTTTGCGCCGTAATAATGGCACGAGTGGCTTTCATCGGAAAGGCTTCGGCGAAGGTTTTATCAATGCTGACGCCGTTGATAATCATACTGCACCTCCTTGTAAAGGATGAACGGTCAAGCTACCTCGACCGTCTTCGGTGATTTCATCATCGCTGATTTTAAAATTACCCAGTTTCATCGTCATATAACGATCAAAATAGTCTTTCAGATCGCGTTCTATCGACGCATCGTACTCAGGGAGTACGGTATGCGTGGTTCCCCAGGTCACATGAACGACCTGGCCGTCTTTCACCACCAGCTCGCCATCTTTAAACACATAATCGGGTTTTTCGAACATTTTTTCGCGGTCGCTGTTTTCGGTGTAAACGGTAATATCGGCCCAATTTCCAGCCGTCAAACCACCACGGTCTTTCAGCCCAATCAATTTAGCCGCACCGGCACGGGTCATAATCGCGATTTCCTGCAAGGAATATTCACGGTCTATGGATGCCAATGTAGTCATTTTTTGGGCTTCAGGATGAATGGTCGCCAGCATATCGTTACGGAAACTCTTATCCATCAATAAGCGAATTAAATGGGGATAGCTGGTAAATGGCGCCCCATTCGGGTGATCTGTGGTCAAGAATATGCGCCATGGGTCCTCGACCAGCAGGAAGGTTTCCAGACCAATCGCCCATTGCAAGGCATTGACAAAATTCTGGTCTTTGTATTTAAACGGTACAACACCACACCCCGCATCGCATTCAATATCCATACACACCCACTTATCCGGGCTGGCAAAATGGCTGTTCGCGTGTTGCCGCATATTATCACCCGATGCAGTTACCGTCTGACCAAACAATACCTGGCCGACATCAACCGTGATGTTTTTATTTTTATTGATCGATTCGACAATCTGTGCCGCACCAGAGGAAAACTTGAAGTCCCCTTCTGTGCCATAGCTGTGAAATTGGATATGTGTCAAATGCAGAGGCAGGCCTTCAATACCATCAATCGTATTCAAGGTTGTTTCGACATTGCCCGGTACACCGAGATTACAGCCATGGACATGTAATGGATGCGGAACACCGAGTTCTTTAACAGCCCGTGCCAGCGTTACCAGAATATCGCGTGGCGTAACATCGTAATAGGCATTTTTTTCATCCAGATCCAGTTTACGCTGATTGAACTTAAACGCACTGATGCCACCGGCATTAACCACCTTGATACCAATGCCCTTAGCAGCACGCAAGGTCCAGGCAACATAATCGTTAATCGCCTGCTGGTCTTTTTTAGCCGTCATCATGCGCAGAAAATAGTCATCACTGCCCATCAATACATAGCCGCCCTTATCCAGAATTGGAATATCGCCCATTTCCATATGCGCCTGACGAGCATTAACCGGCAACACTGCTGGTTCAAAGGCGGTGGTATAACCCATTTCGGCATAGCGATACCCGGTCGCATAGGTACTGGGCATGGCATGGCCACAACCCGAGCGCGTCAACTGGGTGCGTATCACAGGATCGGCGCTATGGTCTTCCGGTAACAGAATCCGCGCGATGTTACCCTTGCCGCCACCAATATGCGTGTGCATATCGATCGCACCGGCCATCACCACCTTTCCATTCAAATTATATTCTTTATCAACCTTCACGCCCTCGTCAGGCTTATCGATAATGCGGCCATCCTGAATATAAATATCCTGCCGCTGTCCATCAATACCGCCTGCAGGATCATAGACGGTTCCACCTGTTAACTTAATCAACATGTTGCACCTTAAGGGATTGTTCAATCGCATTTAACGCCTCAGCCGTACTGACAAGGCCAGCGTCTCTTAATTTTTTCAACCGAATCGCCACGACATTATCCAGCCGATAAGCATTGCCGGCGTGATCGATACCCGGTGTACCCACCGGAATAAACACCTCCGGCGGCTTCTTAAACGCCATCCCGGAACGACCGATAACAATCGCGGGGACATCGGTTTCAGGCGGGACGGCCTGGCTATTGAAAGCCTGCACCCAAACCAGTGCATCAGCCTGATCATCAGCCAGCATGGTATGACTATCAAATAAAAACGGATCATATTCCGGATACCCTCTGGCAAAACTGACCCGTGCCGGATAACCCGATATCCAGCCACACACCTGATTCGCGGTTTGATCACCTTCCTTGCCTCCTAATGGGAAACCGGAACAACGCGTCCCTTTATCATTAACCAGTTTCACGATACTGCAAATCGTTTGCACGCTTAATTCGGCCTGGTCGAAATCCAGCATAGCCGCCGCCCAGGTAATCACGCTATATTTAGCCGCTTGCAGTTGCTCGGCTAACTGCTGTAACGCCGATAACTCAATACCGCCGACGCTATCGACAGTGACCCGGTTTCCTCTTAATAACGCCGATAAAACCGCCAGCACATCCGGCAAATCCTGATCATCACAGGCTAAAACCGTTGCCTTCTGGCCATTCGGTGCTATTGAGGCATCACCGGATGGCGCTTTTCCTAAATAAACGATCTGACGTTGGCTGGTATCGTCCACAAACATCGCCTCGTCATTCCATAAATATCGCGCATAAAACCGGGGCGCAAAACGTTCCAGATCTGCACCGACAACAACCAGTAAATCACAGCGGTTTTTAATCTCGGCCAATGTCGTTGTCATCCAACCGGAATCCTGCATGGCCAGAATATTACGCCGCGCCGCATTAAAATTCATATTATCGACGACCGCGCCGGTTTTATCCGCCAACGCCAATAATGCGCGCATGCCAGCGACATCGGTCGCACAACCCCCCATCACAGGCTGTTGGCTGTTCGATAAAATCTCGGCGGCTTTATTGGCCGCTTCCGCCAATGTCACATCCTGCCCCGCTATTTTGGGAGTCGTGTCACCGAGAGGTTGTTCAAATGCCGGCGTATTGACCGCACAGCCGTTTTTTGTCACTTGCAGAGAGACCCCATCAACCTGAACCGTCAGGTCGTCCGTGCCTATTCCACAAAAAGGACTGGGTACTTCTGTTATTTCCACCATGATATTGTCCTTGAAAATCTATTGTTAGCGCTTAGGGCGCTTCTTGAAAACTGATGAGTCTAAAGCTTACATTCTAACGCGTATCCCCAAATATGCCTACGGTGCAAACCTGAAAAGTTATACGAAAGCTACTGCATTAAACACAGTAGCCTTCGTATAACGTCTTCTCATCTATATCCCGTTTCGCTTAACGATCGCCGTGAACAAAATCAATAATCACCTGGTAACTTTGCTCACCCCCCAAATTCCGCACAAGAGGAACGAATTCAAAATGATATGTTGAGCAACTACTCGATGCGCTACTACTTGAGGGTGGGACTTTACTCCTTAGCGCCCGGTAAAGCGTACTTACGAGCAACAGCCTAAACAGGTAAAGAAGTGGTTGGACGGAGCCGCTACCGCGGAGAACTATTCGGCGCCGTCGCATAAATTCAAGTGTAACCTCGTTTCCCCTCTTACTCATAAAAGGGTACTGTGTAAGCTCAATCAACTAACACTGAGGTTACACTGCTATGAAAACACCAAGCAATACGAAATTCAACCATTAT